>JBBIOR010000007.1:0-49784 GCA_037443265.1 Candidatus Fraserbacteria bacterium
CCGACTCCCCCAGCCACATGATCGAGCCCTCCCCATAGCGCCTCTTGATCTGCTCCAGGACCCCTTGCAACACTTCCGCTCTGCCCATGATGCATTCCCCCTTGAATTAGTGAATTATCCTCTTCGATGAACGCAGATGGCGGATGACTCCAATCACCACGCCCACAATCCGGGCCTCGTGGGTGACGATCGGCAGATAATTCTTATTGGCCGGCTCGAGTTTAATATGATCTCCGGACCGGCCGAATCTCTTCACCGTTCCCTCCTCCCCCAGGGTGGCCACGACGATGTCTCCAATATCGGCCGTCGGCTGCGGGCGGACAATGAGAATATCTCCTTCGAGAATGCCCGCCTCGATCATACTATCACCCTTCACCCGAAGCGCGAATAACCCCTGATCCGTGGGGAAGAGACCTTCGAGTTTTAAGACGTCTTCGATGTTCTCTTCGGCCAAGATGGGTCTTCCGGCGGCCACCCGTCCCACCAGCGGAATGCCCTCCCGCTCCCAAAAGAGCCTCCTCACTCTCTCTTTGACCGGTTCGATCCCGCGGGCCGTCCACTCCCTACGGCGGATGAAGCCTTTGCGCTCCAGCGCCTCCAGATGGCCCTTCACGCTGGCGGGCGAGGCGAAGGAGAAGCGGGCCGCGATCTCCCGCAGCGTCGGAGGCGCGCCCCGCTCCTCTATACAATCCACGATGAATCTCAAGACTTGACGTTGTTTCTCCGTCAGCTCTCTCTCCATAGTCGCCCCTGAGCGAACATAAATATAGCATACAAATGTTCGCCTGTCAAGGGGGGTCTTGACAGCGCGGGCGGGTTGTGCTAATATACCCCCTGCGAAAGAAAAACTCGCGCTCACAAAAGGGAGGTGGTTAGCTCAAGGGAGGAGAATCAAACCCAACGCTCAATCCCTAGGGGGTTTAGCAAGCAAATTTCTCAATAAAAAGGAGGTCGCTAAATGTCTAGCAAGTTTAAGGTTTTTACCATCGCCTTGATAGCGTTGTTTGCTATCGGGTTCTACACCGCCACTTCCAAGGCCGAGGTGACTGGCTTCTTCAGCACCCATATCTCCATCCATCCACAGACGACGGCCACGGAGATTGAGCTCATCGAGTTCGACATTGAGAACAACCTGACGGTCACGGTGGCCATCAGCGGGCTCAACACCACCCTGCACGCCCACTTCGGCATCGCCGGCGTAGAGGACGTCCAGCTGACTCTGGCCGCCACCCTGGGCGCGCTGGACATCTCCAGCCAGCTCGTCTTCGGGCGGTTCGCGGCTGCCTGTGCCGTCGCCGTCGGCCCGAACTGTCTCGTCATTAGCAACGTGACGACACCAGCCTCCGCCACGTTGCGCTTCATCAAGAAGCGGGTGACGGTCAACGCGTCCTTGGGCGGCGTCACTATCAACAACTTGGCTATCTTCGAGGACACCAACATCGGGTCCACCGCCCCATGGCCGACGGCTACAGCGTTTGCGTTTGGGGACGTCTTCACCCTGAGCGGCTCAACCCCCAGTGGCATCAGCGTCTCCGCCCAGACCGGCATCTGCGCTCAGCGGGCACCCAACGTCATCAAGAAGCACGCCTTCCCCTTCACGGTCAACCCGGATTGCGCCACCACTCCGAAGCCGGACATCCTCTTCGACTTTGAGCGGATCACGGTCAGCGGCGTGGTACTCTCTCCAGGCGTGACGGCGAGTGCGACGATCAGCTGTGTGACGGTGACAGCGTGCAGCCTGACGCAGACGATCAGCTTCGCCGGCCCACTGCCGTTCACGGCCAGCTTCACCTTCACCGACCTCTTGAGCCTCAGCTTCGGTGGAGCCACCCTGAACTTCACCGCGGGCGGCTGTACGCTCCGGCTTAGCATCACCACCACGGGCACGGTTGGCGCCACGCGGATCCTCTGCAGCTTGGTTCTCAACCCCGGGGCCAGCGAGGCCGGGCTTGACATCGATGCCACCATTGTGCCCGGCACGGGTCTGACCTCCGCGACCGTGGGCCTATCGGTGGAGCGCAGCGGCCTGGAGTTCGGCGCTACGGCCAGCTTCGCTGGTGGTCCTCCGGCCACGTTCAGTGACGTGACGTTCACGTTGGGGACCACAGCGGGAGTCATCGAAGTCGACACCAGTGCCACCTTCACGACCACCGGTCTGGACTCGGCTGATGTCGACCTGACGGTGAGATTCTAAGGACGGACTATCAGGGCTCTGAGCTTTAAGCTTGGAGCTGTAAGATACGAGGAGAGGAGAGGAGAGGATCGGGCCTTCGGCTCGGTCCTCTCTCTTTTTGTTAAGCTGTCAACGGATCTGAGAACGGATGAGCGGATCGAACGTTGACAGATTTCCGCTGACCGCGATCATTGACATCGGCCTTTCAGATTCCATATAATCAACCCGTGCCGACGGAATATCTTCCGATTTTGATCTACATGGTTCTGGCCGCGGGGCTGGCGCTGATCGTGCTCTTTATCAATCGCCTGCTGGGAGGGAGCAAGCCCCTGGCGAACAAACAGATGGCCTATGAGTCGGGCATCCACCCCATCGGCACCGCCCGCGAACGCTTCCACATCCGCTACCATGTCATCGCCATGATCTTTCTCATCTTCGACCTGGAGATCGCCTTCATCTACCCTTGGGCCGTGGTCTATAAAAGATTGGGCTGGGCCGGCTTTCTGGAGATGATGATCTTTTTGGGGATTCTCGTGCTGGGGCTCGTCTACGCCTGGAAGCGAGGTGCCTTGCAATGGGAATAATGGGAAGCCCGGTGGTCACAACCACAGTGGAGCAATTCGAAAGACTCATCAATTGGGCTAGGAGAAATTCTGTCTGGCCGTTTCAATTTGGGTTGGCCTGCTGCGCCATCGAGATGATGGCCACGGCCGCGGCCCGCTTCGATCTGGCCCGCTTTGGGGCCGAGATGATGCGCGCCTCCCCGCGCCAATCAGATCTTATGATCGTCGCTGGGCGCGTCTCCCAGAAGATGGCCCCCGTTCTAAGACATTTATATGATCAGATGCTTGAGCCCAAGTGGGTCATCGCCATGGGCGACTGCTCCTCCTGCGGAGGAGTCTACAACAACTATGCTCTGGTCCAAGGGGTGGACAAGATCGTGCCCGTGGATGTCTATGTGGCCGGCTGTCCCCCCACGCCCGATGGGCTGCTCTATGGCTTCTTGAAGCTCCAAGAGAAGATCGCGCGTGAACGTCCTTTCTCCCGGCCGAAGAAGGAGCTGAAGCCGGCGTAAGCTCATGGAAACCCCGCCGCTCTGGGCCGTCCTCGTCCTCCACGCCCTAAAGGGCCTAGTGATCCTCGTGGCCTTGCTGACGGCCTTCGCCTACATGACTTGGCTGGAGCGGCGACTCGTCTCGCGCTTTCAAGTGCGAATCGGCCCCAATCGCGTGGGGCCGTTTGGGCTGTTGCAGCCTGCGGCCGACGGCATAAAACTCTTCTTCAAGGAGGACTTCATGCCGGCGGGCGCGGATCGGGTGCTCTATCTCCTTGCGCCGGCGATCTCGATGATCACAGCTTTTGTGGCCTTCTCGGTGGTCCCCTTCGGCCCGCCGGATATAAAATTATTCGGCGTGCCCCTCTTCCAGATGGCTAATCCTAACGCCGGGATTCTCTTCATTCTGGCCGTAAGCTCCATCGGCGTCTACGGGATCATCCTGGGGGGGTGGGCCTCGAACAGCAAATACCCGCTCTTGGGGGCCCTGCGCTCCTCGGCCCAGCTGATCAGCTATGAATTGGGAGTGGGGCTGGCCATCGTGAGCGTCATCCTTTGGGCGGGCACGCTCGAGCTCCCCAAGATCGTCGAGCAACAGACCGGCACTTGGTTCGGATTTTTCCCCCGCTGGAACATTTTTATCTTGCCCGTGGGGCCGGTGGCCTTTCTGCTGCTCTTGCTGGGAGCCACCGCTGAGATCAACCGGGCACCCTTCGATCTGCCCGAGGCCGAGCACGAACTCACCGCCGGCTACCAGACGGAATACGGCGGGATGAGATTTGCCGCTTTCTACGCGGCAGAGTACGTGAACATGATCACGGCCAGCGCCCTCTCCGTCGCGCTCTTTCTGGGGGGCTGGGATGGCCCGTTCGTGGAGCAAGTGCCTCTTCTGGGCGTGCTCTGGTTCCTCGTAAAAGTCTTTGCGTTCGTCTTCTTCTTCATCTGGGTGCGGGCGACTCTGCCCCGGGTCCGCTATGATCAGCTGATGGATTTGGGCTGGAAGCTGCTTCTGCCTCTGGCGTTGCTCAATCTGGCCGTCACTTCCGTGATGGTGCTGCTTTGGAGGGAGCTGGGAGGAGGATGACCATCGAGCTAGTGATCTTCTGGGTGTTGGCCATCGTAGCCGTGGGGACGAGCCTGGCGATGATCGCTGGGAAGAGGCCTGTCCACTGCGCCGTGATCTTCTTAGGCACGCTGGGGAGTCTGGCCGGACTCTTTTTGCTGTTGATCGCCCAGTTCGTGGCCATCTTGCAGGTCATAATCTATGCCGGGGCGATTCTCGTTCTGTTTTTATTCGTGATCATGCTGCTGCATGCCCACTCGGGCGAGGGGCCTGGGGAGAAGATTCGCTTTCAGAGGCCGCTGGCCCTTGCGCTTTCCTTGGCGCTTTTGGTTGGGATGAGCCTCGTGTTCTGGCAGTCGGGCTTTGGAGAGGCTCCGCCGGCTCCTCCCGAGGGCATGGGCACGGCGGAAGCCGTGGGGAACGCCCTCTTCGAGCGCTTCATTTTGCCGTTTGAAGTCGCCTCCGTGCTACTTCTGGCCGGAATCCTGGGGGCCGTGGTGCTCAGCAAGAAGGAGCGGGGATGACGATTCCTATCAGCTATTATCTCGTGCTCAGCGGCGTGCTCTTTGCCATCGGGACGCTGGGCGTGCTGGCGAGAAGAAACGCGCTCATCGTCTTTATGTCCATCGAGCTCATGCTGAACGCCGTGAATCTGGCCTTCGTGAGTTTCGCCCGCCTGTGGGCTGACATGGCCGGGCAAGTGATGGTCTTCTTCGTGCTGGTGGTGGCGGCTGCCGAAGTGGTCGTTGGGCTGGCCATCATCGTCAATATCTTTCGCACCAAAGAGACAGTCGATCTCGACGACATCGATCTTTTGAGGGGGTAGCGTGGGGGGCGTCTGGCTGGTTTTGCTTCTGCCCTTGCTGGGATCTTTGATCAATGGACTCTTTGGGCGTCGTCTCCCGAAGCCGTGGATCGGCTGGGTGGCCTGCGGCAGCGTGGGGCTTTCGCTCATTCTTTCAGTGCGCGTCCTCTTTGATCTATTGGCGCTCCCGCCTGAGGGGAGAATCTTCACGCAGCCGCTCTTTGACTGGATCGTCGTCAACGACCAAGGAGCCCCATTCAGCCTGCTGGTCGACCCGCTCTCTACGCTCATGATCCTAGTGGTCACGGGCGTGGGGTTTCTGATTCATGTTTATTCCATCGGCTACATGGGGCAGGACCCCGATTATTCTCGTTATTTTTCTTGGCTGAATCTCTTCATGTTCTCGATGCTCTTGCTCGTGCTGGCCGATAATTTCTTGCTTCTCTTTGTGGGCTGGGAGCTGGTGGGGCTCTGCTCATATCTGCTCATTGGCTTCTGGTTCTCTAAGCCCACGGCGGCGGCGGCGGCCCAGAAGGCCTTCATCGTCAATCGCATTGGGGATTTCGGCTTCATGATCGGGCTCTTTTTGCTCTTCGCTACGTTCGGCACATTCGATTATCTGAAGATTTTTGAGGGCGCTCCAGAGGCTCTGCCCTATGGGGGCGCTTTGGCCACGGCGATTGCGCTCTTGCTCTTTGCGGGGGCCGTCGGAAAGTCCGCGCAGATCCCACTGTATATCTGGCTCCCCGACGCCATGGAAGGCCCTACGCCTGTTTCGGCCTTGATTCACGCGGCTACCATGGTGACGGCCGGGGTCTACATGGTGGCTCGCGCTCATGTGCTCTATGAGCTGGCTCCCGTCTCGATGGCCCTGGTGGCCTCTATTGGGGCCGTCACCGCCTTGATGGCTGCCTCCATCGCGCTGGTGAACAACGATATCAAGCGCGTGTTGGCGTATTCCACCATCTCGCAGCTGGGCTATATGTTTTTAGCCGCCGGCGTGGGAGCCTTTGCCGCGGGGATGTTTCATCTGACCAGCCAAGCTTTCACCAAGGCTCTGCTCTTCTTAGCGGCTGGAAGCGTGATGCACGCCTTAGGCGGTGAAGAGACAGATATGCGCAAGATGGGTGGGCTAAGCCGAAAGCTCCCCTGGACCTGGGGGATCTTCCTGATCGGGGCGCTCTCCATGTCCGGGATCTTTCCATTTGTGGCTTTCTTCAGCAAAGATCTCATTCTTGAGAGAGTCTTCATCAGTGGAAACACAGCTCTCTGGATAATTGGGCTGTTCACGGTGCTCTTGACTGCTTTCTATATGCTACGGGCTCATTTCCTCACGTTCCATGGGAGGCCTCGCTATGGTGAGAAGAATCCGCACGAATCTCCCCCCGTGATGCTCTGGCCCATGCAAGGGTTAGCTGCCCTCACTCTGTTCGGCGGCGTGCTCTTTCTCTCGTTTGCGGGCTTTGCACCTCTGAATGAATTTCTCGCTCCGGTCTTCGCAGGTGAGATCGTCCTAGAGCAGCCTGCTGTGTTGAGTGAGGGCGCGCTCATGGCCACCTCGCTGCTGGTGGCCCTTTTGGGCATCGGGATCGCCTGGCTGGTGTATATGCGCGGCTTGCAGCCCGCAGAGGCGCTACGACGGGCCTTCCGCCCGCTCTACACGCTTCTAGACGGGAAATACTACGTGGACGAGCTCTATTATGCCCTCTTCGTCTGGCCGGGTAAAAAGATCTCAGAGTTTCTAGCCACGGTCTTTGATTTGGGCTTGCTGGACGGGATCATCAATGGCCTGGCTCGTCTGATCGATCGGGCAGGCGGGGCGCTGAGGCGCATAGAGAGCGGCTATATTAGAAACTACGCGGCCTGGGTGCTGCTGGGAGCCTTAGGAGTTCTCATCTATTGGCTGATGCGCTGATATGCTCACGCTCATCACGTTCCTTCCCGCCTTGGGTGCTGTTCTCATCGGGGCGATCGCCCGCGAGCGCGCAAGACTCCTGCGAGCTGCCTCTCTGGCGGTGAGCTTAGGCGCGTTCACCCTCGCGCTCTGGCTCTCCTTCACCTTCGATCCCTCTCTGCCTGGGATGCAATTTGAGGAGCGGCGCCCTTGGATCTCTGAGATCGGCATCGGCTATCACGTGGGAGTAGACGGCATCTCGCTCTTTTTAGTTCTATTGACGACGTTCCTCGTCCCGCTCTTGCTATTAGCCCCGTGGGATGCAGTTAAAGAGCGCTACAAGATGTTTTCCATCATGGTACTCCTTTTGGAGACGGCCCTCCTCGGTGTCTTTGTGGCTCTAGATCTTGTGCTCTTTTATGTGTTTTGGGAGGCGATGCTCATCCCCATGTATTTTCTCATCGGGATCTGGGGCGGTCCGCAGAGAAGCTATGCGGCCATCAAATTCTTCTTGTATACCATGGCCACGAGTGTCTTAATGCTGGTCGCCATCATTGCGCTCTATTTTACCAGCAACTTGAGCACGTTCGATTGGACGGTGCTTCAATCCATACAGCTTGATCGGGTGCTGGAGTTCTGGCTCTTTGGGGCGTTTGTGGCGGCCTTTGCCGTAAAGATTCCGCTCTGGCCGCTGCACAGCTGGCTCCCGGACGCCTATAGCGAGGCTCCTACGGCGGGCACCATTCTGTTGGCGGCTCTTATGTCCAAGGCCGGGCTCTACGGCTTGCTGCGCTTTGGGTTGACGCTCTTTCCCACAGCGGCCGCGGCTATGGCACCTTATCTATTGGCGCTCGCCCTCATCGGGGTGATCTACGGAGCCTTGGTCGCATCCGCCCAGAAAGATCTGAAGCGCATGATCGCGTATGCGAGTCTTTCTCATCTGGGGCTTGTGGCGATCGGCATCCTCGCCATGAGCCAGCTGGGCACAACGGGCAGCGTGCTCCAGATGGTCAATCACGGGATTATTATCACCGGGCTCTTCTGGACGGTCGCCATTTTAGCGGGGAGATTCGAAAGGCGCGGCCTGGAGGACTTCGGAGGCGTGATGAAAGAGATGCCGCGCTTGGCGGCTTTGTTTTTCATCTTCATGCTCGCCGCGGTGGCCTTGCCCGGCACCAACGGCTTCGTCGGAGAATTTCTCATCTTGCTGGGCACGTTCCTGACAGAATATAAAATCTACGCGATCCTCGGAGCTTCTATCGCAATTCTTACAGCCGTCTACATGCTCTGGATGGCTCAGAAAGTCTTCCACGGTCCCACGGCAGCTCATATTGAAAAGGACTCCCGTGATCTAAAGCCGAGAGAGATCATGCTGCTGGCACCTCTGGTTGCAGTCATTCTGTGGATTGGGATCTATCCGAAGCCACTTCTCGATCGCATCTCGCCCTCGGTGGAGGCGCTCGTCTCTCAAGCCCACAGCCGCGTGGAGTTCGTTCAAGAGCTGCTCCAGATTCAGCCGCGGTCTTCTGAGGAACCGCCGGGAGGAGCCCCATGACCCTACAAGATCTGATCGCCCTGCTGCCAGAGTTGATTCTGACGGGCGTGGCCATCATCATCTTGATCCTGGATCTGTTTCTGCGCCCAGAGCAGAGACACGGGCTGGTCTGGGTGAGCTTGCTAGGGCTAGGCGCGGCGGCCATAGCGAACGGGCTTGTGCCGACTCAGATGGCGTCGCTGGCGCAAGGGATGCTCCGTTTCGATGAGCTCTCAAAGATCTTCAATTATATTTTCTTGTTGGGCTGCGCTTTAGCGCTGGTGCTCTCGCTGGAGTATCTCTGGCGGCAGGGCATCGCGCGCGGGGAGTACTACACGCTCGTCTTGCTCTCCACAGTGGGGGCGATGCTCATGGGAAGTAGCGCGGATCTTCTGATGCTCTTCTTGGGGCTGGAGACTCTTTCCATCCCGCTTTATATCTTGGCCACGTTCTTTATAGGGAGCGCATCCTCTCAAGAGGCCGGCCTGAAATATTTCTTGCTGGGAGCCTTCTCCAGCGCGCTCTTTCTCTACGGGATTGCGCTCGTGTATGGGGCGACCGGGACGACCCAGCTGGATGCCCTCCCCAAAGCGCTCTGGGAGGCTATGGAGGGGACCCCGCTTCTGCTCTATGCAGGTGTGGGATTGCTTCTGGTGGGTCTGGGCTTTAAGGCCGCGGCGGTCCCTTTTCATACTTGGGCTCCGGATGTCTATGAAGGAGCGCCTACTTCGGCCACGGCCTTCATGGCGGTGGCTGCCAAGGCCGGAGCCTTCGCGGCCCTCTTGAGAGTCTTTGCCTTCGCGTTGCCGGCGCTGGCTGAGAGCTGGGCCTCTCTCATTGGGGTCCTGGCCGTGCTCACGATGATTTTGGGCAACGTCGTGGCCATAGTCCAGCTCAATCTCAAAAGACTCCTGGCGTATTCGAGCATCGCCCATGCGGGCTATCTGCTCATCGCCGTGGCCTCTGCCCAGAGTCCTGTGCTCATGGCACCGGCTACTTCTAGCTTGCTTTTTTATCTGCTCGTCTACACGCTCATGACGCTGGGCGCGTTTGGGGTGCTCATGTTGGCTGAAGGCCAGGGCGAAAATCTTTCACTCTCCGATCTATCCGGCCTGGCGACGCGCCATCCTTGGGCGGCCGCCTCTATGGCCCTCTTTATGATCTCGCTTGCCGGGCTTCCCCCAACGGCGGGCTTCTTCGCCAAATTTTATGTGTTTAGCGCGGCGATCCAAGCGGGTGAGTGGGGGCTAGTTCTCATCGGCGTGCTCACCAGTGTGGTCTCCGTCTATTATTATTTGCGGGTTGTGTATTTTATCTATATGCGCCCGGCGACGGTCGAGCGCCCCCTGCACGTCTCCTCACTGGCTCTTTTGGGACTGGCTCTGGCGGCCCTGGGAGTGCTCGTCCTGGGGCTCTACCCTCCGCTGGCACTAAGCTGGATCGCGCAGATCCTCCGCGCGCTCCCTTAGTTGGAGCGCTCTTCTTCTCTGTGCTATAGTGAATCCATGCTCATTGGTGACCTCATGACTCGGGATGTGCTTACTGCCCGAGAGGATGAGACTCTCATGACGGCCATGCGGCGGATGCTCTCTCAGCGCCTCGACGGCCTGCCCGTGGTCGACGGCGAGGGCCGCCTGAAGGGCCTCTTGGAGATCGATGATCTGCTCCCCAAGCTCGAGCCCGTCCCCTTCTCTGAATTGGCTGCGCTCAAGCTCTTCGATGAGTGGGTGGATGAGAACAATCTGGAAGGCTTCTATCAGCAGTACCAGAAGATGAGCGTGGCGAAGATGATGCGTCCGAATGTGGACGTCCTCTCCCCAGAGGACTCCCTGTCCAAGGCCCTTCATCTGATGGCCAGAAGCGGCGCGCGCCTTCTGCCGGTGGTCGGGGAGGAGCAGCGGCTGGTAGGCGTCCTCACCCGCAGCGATATCTTACGCACGCTCACCCGCACAGAGAGAGAGAGAGGAGTATGAACACCGCCGCGCACCTTTTGGAGCTCTTCTATCTCTTTTTGGCCGCCTCTCTTTTGGGCTGGCTCTTTCGGCGCTTTCAGCAGCCGACGGTAATCGGCCAGATGCTCGCGGGCATCCTGGTGGGCCCGGCCCTCCTGGGCCTCGTCCATGAGGGCGAGATTCTAGAATTTCTGGCCGAGATGGGCGCGGTCTTTCTGCTCTTCCGCGTGGGTCTGGAAATCCGCTTCAAGGACATCCTCTCCGTGGGCCGCGAGGCCTTCTCAGTAGCCATAATCGGCGTGGCTCTTCCGTTCTTGGGAGGCTATCTTTACGGGGGCCTGATCGGCTTCGCTCAATTGCCGGCACTCTTTCTGGGGACGGCCCTGGTGGCCACCAGTGTAGGCATCACCGCAGCGGTTTTGCAAGAGCTGGGCGTCCTCTCCCGCTCTTATAGTCGCATCATCTTGGGAGCGGCCGTCATTGATGACATCCTCGGGCTGATCGTATTGGCCATCGTCTCGGGGGTGGCCCAGGCCGGCGTCGTGGACGTTGGATCGATCCTTAAGCTCAGTCTGCTCTCGCTGGCCTTCGTGGGCGGTGCAGCGCTGCTGATCTCCGTGATCCGTCATCTCCCGCTGGATCGAATCCCAAACCCGTACAGTTTTGCCCTCGTCTGGGGCTTGGGCCTCTCTGCCCTCTCTGCAGCCATAGGATTGGCCCCCATCGTCGGAGCGTTCTTAGCCGGCATGATCCTCGCGGAAGTCCGGGAGCAGCACGATCTCGATCAGCCTGTCGCAGCCGTGGAGTCATTTCTCGCCCCGATATTCTTTGCCATGGTGGGCGTGCGGCTGGAGCTGGCCGTCTTTGGGGATCTTAAGATCCTGGCCGCCGGGGCCATGGTGAGCCTGATTGCCATCCTCGGAAAACTTCTGGGAGGCCTGGGAGCACTCACCCAGGGCCTCCGCGAGATGGTGCTCGTGGGCACCGGCATGGTCCCCCGGGGTGAGGTGGGCCTGATCGTGGTAGCCATTGGGCTTTCGGCAGGGGCGGTCGTTCAGGAAGAATATGCCATTGTGCTTTTTATGGTGGTGGTGACCACGCTCTTTGCGCCTCTGGCTCTGCGCTTGCTCATCCACCGTCTGGAGGGTCAGAAGGAGAGGGCACCGGAGCCCGCCCCCGCAGACTAGTCAATGTCCAGCTCTTTGCCGTCGGCGTTGTAGGCCCTAAACGAGAGTGCCAGGCTCTTCAGTTCTTTGACGAGCACGCGGAAGGACTCGGGCAGGCCCGGCTTGGGGTACTCTTCGCCCTTGAGGATCGCTTTATAGAGCTTCACCCGCCCTTGTGGGTCATCGCTCTTGAGCGTGAGCATCTCTTGCAAGGTGTGCGCAGCCCCATAGGCCTCTAGAGCCCAGACCTCCATCTCGCCTACGCGCTGGCCGCCCAGACGAGCCTTTCCGCCCAGCGGCTGCTGCGTGATGAGTGAGTACGGCCCCGTGGAGCGGGCGTGGACCTTCTCATCCGCGATGTGCTCCAGCTTCAAGAGGTACATATAGCCCACTACGACGGGGTGATCGAAAGGCTCTCCGGTGCGCCCGTCGCGCAGGATCACTTTGCCATCGGGTTTCCCGTCGGGGTCCTCCAGGCCATCGCCCACGTCTAGACCCCGCTCCACTCTAAGCTTGTGGAGCTCTTGGAAGATCTCTTCCTCTTTGGCGCCGTCGAAGACCGGCGAGGCCACATACTCGCCCTTAAGATGAGCCAGCCAGCCCAAGTGGGCCTCGAAGACCTGGCCCAAGTTCATCCGGGAGGGCACACCCAACGGGTTCAAGATCAAATCTACTGGCGTGCCATCGGGCAGAAACGGCATGTCCTCTTCCGGGAGGATCTTGGCGATTACGCCCTTGTTGCCATGGCGGCCAGCCAGTTTGTCCCCCACGGAGATCTTCTTGCGCTGCGCCACATAGACTTTCACGAGCTCATTGACGCCGGCCTCCAGCTCGTCTCCCTGGTTGCGCGAGAATTTCTTGACGCGAATGACTTTACAGCCCTCACTGGAAGGCGGCAGTGTCTTCGAGGTGTTCTTTACGGCCCGCGTCTTCTCCCCGAAGATCGATCTAAAGATTCGCTCTTCGGGCGTGGGCTCGCTCTCGCCGCGGGGGGTGAGCTTGCCCACTAAAATATCGCCGGTGCGGACTTCGGTGCCCACCCGGATGACCCCGGAGTCGTCCAGATTGCGCAGCTCTTCGCGGCTGATATCGGGAATATCGTTGGTGATCTCCTCGGGGCCGAGCTTCGTCTCCTCCGCCCGCACCTCAAATTCCTGAATGTGGATGGAGTCGAGGACATCTTCCTTGACGAGCCTTTCGGAGATGACGATGGCGTCCTCGTAGTTGTAGCCCTCAAAGGGCATGAAGGCCACCAGCACGTTGGTGCCCAGGGCGAGCTCCCCCTGATCCGTGCTCTCCGAATCGGCGAGTACAGCGCCCCTCTTGACCTTCTGGCCCTTCTGGACGATGGGCCGCTGGTGCAGGATCGTATCTTGATTGGAGTTCTCGAAGACCCGCAGCGGGTAGATGCGCTCCTTCTTGCCGCTGCGCACTCGGATCTGGGTGGCGTCCACATACGTCACGAGGCCGTCTTCTTCGGCCATGACCAGCCGGCCGGAGTCGCGGGCGGCGACCCACTCCATACCCGTGCCCACATAGGGGGCCTGAGGTTTCACCAGAGGCACGGCCTGGCGCTGCATGTTGGCCCCCATGAGCGCCCGGTTGGCATCGTCATGCTCCAGGAAGGGGATGAGCGAGGCGGAGACCCCGACTAGAGCCGCCGGCGAGACCTCCAGATAGTGCACCTCTTCCGGGGGAACGCGCTTGATCTCCTCCTGGCCCGTGCGAATCTCTATAAAATCCCCCATAAGGCGCCCCTGCGCGTCTATGGGAGTCGTCGCCGGGGCGATGTTATAGCGCTCTTCGACATCGGCCATCAGCCACTCGATCTGGTCAGTGACTCTGCCCTTCTCGACCTTGCGATAGGGCGTCTCCAAAAAGCCGTAATCATTGATGCGGGCGTAAGTGGCCATCGAGGTAATCAGCCCGATGTTCTGGCCTTCGGGTGTCTCGATCGGGCAGATCCGTCCATAGTGCGACGGATGGACGTCGCGCACTTCCAGCTTGGCACGCTTCTTGTTGGCGCTCGCCCCCAGAGCGGAGAGCCGCCTCTTGTGGGTGAGCTCTGTAAGAGGATTCACTTGCTCCAGATATTGGGAGAGTCTTCCGGTGTAGAAGAGCTTGTTGATGGCACTCTGCACCACGCGGGCCAGCACGAGATTCCTTAAGGGTTCTTCCTCTTCGAGCGAGTATTTGCTCAAGCGATCGGCGGTGATCTTGGCCATGCGTCTAAGACCCGCGCGCAGAGCGTCCGCCGCTGTCTCACCGGGAGTCTTGACCCGCTTGTTCGCCAGATGATCTTTGTCGTCGAGTAGGTGTGGATTTCCTGGGATCCCCAGCTTCGGGTCGCCCGGAATCTCGAGGAGTCGCTCCAAGATGAGCACGATCTCTTCCAGATGCAGCACGGTCTCCTTCTCGGGGAAGCTGAGCCCCAATTTCTTGTTGATCATGAAGCGCCCCACCCGAGAGAGATTGTACGTCTCGGGGTTCATGTAGAGCTGTTCAAAATATTCTTGCATGGTCTTGAGCGAGGCTCGCTCGCTGGAGCGCAGCTTCCGGTAGATGAGCTGGAGAGCCTCTTTTTGATCGGCCGCCCGATCTTCTTCCAGGCTCTTCTGAATGTAGCGATAGACCAGCCGAATGCGCGGGACCTTGGCCCGGACGATCTGTTCGATGAGCTCCGGCTTAAGCTCTTCTCCCTCGCGCAGGATCACTTGATGGTTCGTCACGGCCTCGCTCACGCGATACCCGATGAATCTCGCGAGTTTTTCGGCGCTGATGGGGTTGAGCACAAAGTGGAAGCGCCTCAGAATCTCTTCCGTGGACATGCCGAAGGCCCTAAGCACCGTGGTGGCGGGTACGGTGGCTTTGCGATCCAGATGGGCCGTGACCCGCTCGCGCTTCGTATCGAGAATGAATTCCAGCCAGGCTCCGGCTTCGGGCCGCACCTGCGCGTGGAATTCATTCCCCTTGGGAGAGCCGAAGGGATTCGGGTCCTCTTGAGTAAAATAGACCCCCGGCGAGATGGCCAGATGATTGACGATCACGTTCTCGCTGCCATTGATGATGAACGTCCCCCGCTCCGTCATGAGCGGGATCTCCGCCAGGAAGAGATCGTCTTCCTTGACGAGTTTTCCGCCCCTCTTCAGGCGCCCCTTCACCCGAAGGGGCGCGGCATACGTCAAATTCTTGTCCTTGCAGTCCTGCTCACTGTAATGCGGCTTGAGCAGGTGCGGCTCGCTGAGCTCCAGCACCAGATCGTCCTTGCCCTCAGCCGGGATGACGGCGATCTCCCGAAACAGCTCCTTAAGTCCCTGGGTGAGGAACCACTCATAAGATCGCTTCTGGTCTTCCAGCAAATAGGGAAGCTCTAAGACCGGTTTGACCCGGCCGTACGAACGCCTCTGCCTCACGGATTCTCTCCTCCTAGGGTGTTGGGCAGGGATGCTCTATTGCAGCTCGACTTCCGCGCCTAGCTGCTCTAACTGGGCCTTGAGCTGGTTGGCCTCCTCCGGGCTTAGGCCGTCTTTGACCACCGCGGGCAGCGCATCCACGAGCTCCTTGCACTCCTTTAGACCCTTGCCCGTAATGTCTTTGATCTTCTTGATGAGCTGGACCTTCTGCTGGCCCGCGTTCTTGAGGACGACCTTCACCGTCGTGGGCGCCGCAGCCGGTGCCGCTCCTCCTGCTGGGGCGCCCGCGGCAGGCACGGCGGCTACAGCCACGGCCGCCTGCGCGCTCACCCCGTACTTCTCCTCCAACGCTTTTACCAGCGCATGGAGGTCCTTCACCGTCATGCCGTCAATGGCCTCGAGAATCTGCTCCGCTGTCATCGTACTCATCTGTGAGGCTCCTTTCTCCTGCTCAGGGTCAGGGTCAAGTTGAGTTTGCTCCTTCTTCTTCTGCTGCTCGATGGCGTGTAAGGCCACTGTGAGTTTGCGCCAGAGGCCGCCCAGAGCCGTGGCTAGCCCCCGAATGGGGCTCTGGAAGGCTCCGGCCAAGCGGGCCAAGAGCTCCTCGCGGGTAGGCAGCTTGGCCCATTCTTCCACCCCGTGGGCATCGACCAGCGACCCCTCGATCACCCCGCCCCGAATCTTGTACTGCTCAAATCTTCTGGCGACGGCCACCGCGAGCTTAACGGCCAATGAGGGGTTGTCATAGCCAAAGCAGATGCCCGTAGGGCCCTCCAAGAGCGGCTCGATCTCGATTCCGGCACGAGCTGCGGCCAGCTTGGCCAAGCGATTCTTCACCACACGATATTCCAGGTGATGACGCTTCAGTTCCCGGCGGACTTCCACCATGTCGCCGGAGGAGAGCCCGCGGAACCCTGTAATGACAAGGGCCTTCGCACGCTTGAATCTCTCTTCCAACTCCTGGACTTGACGTTCCTTCTCGGCCGTAGGCATCTTAGCTTAGCTTAGCTTAGAGCCTCCTCTCCGCCACCCGTCGGCTCACTTCATCCGGGTCGAGCTTGATCCCCGGCCCCATGGTGGAGGAGATCGTCACCCTTCTTAGATAGCGGCCCTTCACATCCTGGGGCTTCTCCTCGAAGAGGGCCGAAGCCAGCGCCCAAAAATTTTCTAATAGCTGCTCCTCCGGGAAGGAGACCTTGCCGAAGGGCGAATGAATCTGCCCATACTCATCCAGGCGAAACTCCAGCTTCCCCTGCTTGAGTTCTTTGATGGCTTGGCCGATGTCTCTGGTGACCGTGCCCGTCTTGGGCGAGGGCATCAGGCCTCGGGGACCCAGAATGCGCCCCAGGCGGCTGACTACGCCCATCATCTCCGGCGTGGACACCACTCGATCGAAATCCATCCAGCCCTCTTCGATCTTCTTGACGAGATCCTCGCCGCCGGTGTAGTCCGCCCCGGCCTCCTCGGCCTCCTTGAGAGCTTCCCCCTTAGCAAAGGCTAGCACCTTAACGCTCTGGCCCGTGCCGTGGGGGAGAGTTACCGTCCCGCGGATCCGATGTTCGTTCCTCTTGGGGTCGACTCCCAGTCGAAACGCGGCTTCGGCCGTCTCATCGAACTTGGCCGTGGCACACTCCTTCATCAGACGGATCGCCTCTTCGACGGAATAGCACCGACTGCGATCCACTCTCTCCTTGACCGCCAAAAAGCGCTTTCCATGCTCCATAGTTTACGCACTCTCCACGATCTCAATGCCCATGTTGCGGGCCGTGCCCGCGATGATCTTCATGGCAGCCTCAAGATTATCCGTGTTGAGATCGGGCAGCTTCATCTCGGCGATCTTCTTCAGTTGCTCGCGGGTGATCTTGCCCACCTTCTGCGCGTTCGGAACTCCAGAGCCCTTGGGCACTCCAGCGGCCCGCTTGAGGAGCTCACTGGCCGGCGGCTTCTTCAGCACAAAATCGAAGCTCTTGTCGATATAGACGGAGATCTGGACCGGGATGATCAACCCCTTCTCCATCTCTTTGGTGGCCTCGTTGAACTTCTTGCAGAAGTCCATGATGTTCACTTTGTGCTCGCCCAGGGCCGGACCCACCGGCGGAGCCGGGGTCGCTCCCCCAGCCGGGATCTGCAATTTAATCACGGCTTCCACCCTCTTGCCCGGTGCAGGCATGATATCCCTCTCCTCAGCTTAGAGCTTCTCGATGCCCTCGAAGCCCAGCTTCACAGGCGTCTCGCGCCCGAAGATCTTGACCATGACTGTGACTTCCTCTTTCTCCTTGTTGATCTCAACGATCTCGCCCGTAAAGTCCGCAAACGGACCTTCGACGATCTCCACGACTTCCCCCACCTCGAAGTCCACCTCAATCACTGGGCCTTCGCGCTTGGGCGTAGGAGTCTCCAAGAAGCCAGCCTTGCGCTTGACGACTTTCATCTCTTCCTCCGGGACCGGAAGAGGCGGATTGCCCACGAAGCGGGCCTTCAACCCACTGACCAGTCCTAACACCTCCTCGCTCATCTCCAGCCGGGCGAAGACGTAGCCGGGGAAGAGTCTGCGTTTTTCAATGCGCTGGATCGTGATCACGCGCTTGTCTTTGTACTCTTTGACCTTGACCATGCCTGAGGCCTTGGACTCGATGCGATCTTCTTTTTCTAGCAGATCACCCTTCTTGAGCGGCAGGCCCTCCTTGAGCTTGACCAGATATCTTTCGGGGATCTCTTCGATGACCCGCTCGCCGTCTGGTTTTTCTAATGTGATGCGCTTGACGCGCGAGCGCTCAACCACTTTACCCTTCACTTTCGTGAAGAAGTGCGGGTCGCGATCACTCGTCAGCGGCACGTTCGCCGGCACTTTCTCGCCTACGCGAATGTCCCGACGGATGCGCTTCTCCTCCGGGATTTTGTAGATTTCTTCATTGCGATTCGTCAGCTCAATGATCACCCGCTGGAAGGTCTCTAGGCCCACGACCTTCGCATCGTACTCGAGAGTCCGCTCCGGCTTGATCGCGAGGACCTCCCCCCGATTGATCCTTTGGTTCGGCTCGATGACCAGATTATAATTGTATGGAATGCGATACTCCGCCGTGCGACCTCGCCGGCTCTTGGAGGTGATCACCTCCTCCACGGGGGCAAGGAAGTAGCTCTCCTCCCCGTTTAGGCGAAAACTCTCAAAGCGATCCGTAAGCCCCAGCTGCCGGACCCTCTTCTCCAGCTCCTCTTTGATCTTGAGCTCGCTTCCCGCGTAGGTCTGAATCGCGTACCACTTCTTCATATCCATCCCTTGAGTCTAGCTGCGTGCACCCAGCAGATATCGAATGACCTGAGAGAAGACCAGATCATAGAAGAAGATGATCCCGGTGAGCACCACGATCATGGCAATCACCAGGGCCGTAAGCACCACTGTCTCTAGCCGGTTGGGCCAGGTGATCTTGGAGAACTCCGTCCGCACCTCGCGGACGAATTGAACCACTCGTTCGATCATCTTCTTCGCTTCTCCGGGGCAGGCCCGGGAGGAGTTGAACCCCCAACCTGCGGATTTGGAGTCCGCTGCTCTGCCAATTGAGCTACGGGCCTGTATCTTCTACTTTACGCGTGCCCATGCCTCTCTGCAAGGCCAGCGTCAGACTTCCTTGTGGACGGTGTGCTTGCGGCACCACTTGCAATATTTGCGCAGTTCCAGCTTGGAGCGCACCGTCTTGGGGTTCTTCGTCGTGTGGTAGTTTCTGCGGCGGCACTCGGTACAAGCTAGCGTCACATGCTCTCCCATGGCCTCTCCTTATTCGATGATCTTGGTGACGACTCCTGCGCCGACGGTCCGGCCTCCCTCACGGATGGCAAATCGGAGGCCCTCTTCCATGGCGATGTGCTTAATTAACTCCCCGGTGATGCGCACGTTGTCGCCAGGCATCACCATCTCGACGCCATTGGGGAGCGCGATCGTGCCGGTCACATCCGTGGTGCGGAAGTAGAACTGGGGTTTATAGCCCGAGAAGAAGGGCGTGTGGCGCCCGCCTTCGTCCTTGGAGAGCACGTAGACCTCGGCCTCAAATTTCGTATGCGGAGTGATCGAGCCGGGGGCGGCCAAGACCATACCGCGCTCCACATCTTCCTTTTCGATGCCGCGCAGAAGCACCCCGACGTTGTCTCCGGCGATCACCTCATCGAGGGTCTTGTTAAACATCTCCAGGCTGGTGGCCACGGTCTTGATGGGCTTCTCGCGCAGACCCACCAGCTCGACTTCTTGGCCCGGCAAGAGCCGACCGCGATCGACCTTGCCCGTCACCACCGTACCGCGCCCCTTAATCGAGAAGACGTCCTCGATGGGCATGAGGAACGGCTTATCGACTTCGCGCTTGGGCTCGGGGATGTACTCATCGAGGGCCTTGAGCAGATCATGAATGGGCTGAGTAGCCTGAGGGTCGTTGGGGTTCTCCAGGGCTCGTTTGGCCGAGCCGCGGATGACCGGCACCTTGTCGCCCGGGAACTCGTATTTGCTCAGAAGATCCCGCACTTCAATCTCCACCAGATCGACGAGTTCTGGATCATCGACCAAGTCGACTTTATTGAGGAAGACGACGAGGGAGGGCACGTTCACCTGGCGGGCCAAAAGCACGTGCTCCCGGGTCTGGGGCATGGGGCCGTCGGCCGCGTCCACCACCAGAATCGCTCCGTCCATCTGGGCCGCTCCTGTGATCATGTTCTTCACATAATCGACGTGGCCGGGGCAGTCGATGTGGGCATAGTGGCGCCTCTCCGTCTCGTACTCCACGTGGGCGACTGCCACGGTGAGAATCTTTGAGGCATCGCGGACCACACCGCCCTTGGCGATCTCGGCATAGGACTTCTCCTTGGCCATGCCCTTCTGGGCCAAGACTTTGGTGATGGCCGAAGTGAGCGTGGTCTTGCCGTGGTCGATGTGGCCGATGGTGCCCACGTTGATATGCGGCTTGGTCCGCTCAAACTTCGCTTTCGCCATACAAACCCTCCTTGAAGAATTGATGGAGCGATCAGCTCTCAGCCGGGGCTGATCTTGATCCAAGAGCCCGCGGCCGGGATCGAACCGGCGGCCTTTTCCTTACCAAGGAAACGCTCTACCACTGAGCTACACGGGCGCGATCTGGTGATTATAGCGGAAAATTTCCCCGCCGGCAAGCAGGTGGAGGGGGAGGGATTCGAACCCCCGAAGGCTTCAGCCACGTGGTTTACAGCCACGCCCGGTTGACCACTTCGGTACCCCTCCAGGAGCCGGCGGGAGGATTCGAACCCCCGACCCACGGTTTACAAAACCGCTGCTCTGCCCCTGAGCTACGCCGGCTCGGCTTCCCCGGGGCATGCTATCGAGCCGGAAGCCCCTTGTCAAGGCCTCGGCACTACTTGCCTTGGCCCTTGTCCTTCCTCTCCTCGCGCTCCACGTATTCCAGGATGGCCTGGACGACCAGATAATTGACGGAGCGATCCCGCTTCTTAGCCAGCTTCGTCAGCCGCTCAATCGGCTGATATTGCCGCTTGTCCTGCGGGACGTAGATGCTGAGCTTGTCCATCGGCATCACGCGGCTTCACCTCCTTTTTAATGCCGCCACTCATCCCAACCTGATCGAGTTGGGGGGTGCAGAGTGTACTATACCGCAAGAAGAGAGGAACATCAAGTTGCCTTTGTTCCGTGAGGAGTCTTTCGCTTGCCTCTGAATAGCTTTGATGTCCTTGCCTGATCACCGGAGTGTAAGATCCAATGGTCTCCAGCCCCGCTCGTTCCACAAACCATCCATCTTGATTCCATGAAATCCCTATTAATTATATTGGCCCTAGATACGTTACAGATACTCGAGAGCTCTGCTTGGCCTACGCGCCTTCCGTCGAGCCTTCTTGCCCCTATGAATATATTCTAGCCTTGACTCGATTGCAAGATCTGAGGGCCGCTTTTGTCTTCATGACAGATGCCTCAACGCTTGTAGAATCTTCTCCAGAGCTTCGTCGGGAGGGCCATCGTTCTCGACGATGAAATCGGCCTCGAGATAGTACGGCTCGCGGGAGAGGAGCAGCTGCCGGAGCAGGCGGAGTCGCTCCTTAAGATCCGCCACCTGCAGCAGGGGCCGCTCGGGGTGAGAGGGCAGCCTAGCCAAGCCCGTCTCCGGCCTGATCTTCAAATAGATGGAGTATCCCGTGGCCCGGATGATCCGGCGATTCTCTGCGCGCAACACGGCTCCCCCTCCGAGGGCGACCACCCAACCCCGGCCCTGGCTCACTTCCAGAAGAGAGGCCGTCTCCAGATCGCGAAAATGGGCCTCGCCCCGCTCGCGGAAGATCTCCGCAATGGAGGAGCCAGCGCGCAGCTCGATCCACTCGTCCGTATCGACAAAGGGGCGCTTGAGCTCCTCCGCCAAGAGTCTCCCCAGCGTGCTCTTGCCTGAGCCCATCATGCCGATAAGATAAATATTCGCCTCTTTGAACGATCGGCGAGGGAATGCTCGCTCCATCCCAAGGCCATCTTATGGGAGGGAGGAGTTCAGATCAAGCCCCGTATCACATCGTTCCCGTCAACCCGAAGATGGAAGTATCAAGAAGGCGTCAGCCAGCTCGTCTCAGGTCTTGTGTTCGCTTTCAGCTGCTGTACAAAGTTTTTCAATGCTTCTGGAGAAATGCCGGCGGCGATGCGCTCGATAAGGGCGCTCTCGACCAGCACGCCCTGCGCCCCGGCTTGTAGGAGCGAGCGGACCTGCGTAGCCTCTGGAACCTCAAGCTCCACGGCCAGCGGAAGCTCGGGAGGAAGCAGTGAGCGGAAGCGCTGGACCAGAGCCTCCGGCTGCGCTCTCAGGGGCCCTTCGGCCATCCCGTAGCGCAACAGGGCTAAAAAACCCGTGGTCGCCTGCGCGCTCGCCCTTACGCGTTCCTCATCCGTCTCGGGCGTGACGGAGAAGATCGTGTCCACTTGATATCTGCGTGCCTGAGCCAGAAACGAAACGGCCTCCTCCACAGGGAGATCCCGCAGGAAGATCCCATCCACGCCTGCCTCGGAACAGCGCTTCAAAAATGCCTCCTCTCCGCTGGCCAGCACCGGGTTGTAATGCGTCACCAGGGCGATGGGACTCTGAGTCTCTCGGCGAAGCTCCTTGACCAGATCGAAGATCGCAGAGAGCGTAGTCCCTGAGCTGAGAGCTCGCCCTGAGGCGGCGCGAACGGTCGATCTCTCTGCCAAAGGATCAGAAAAGGGTATGCCAAGCTGCAAGAGAGCGATGCCTCCGGCGAGCAGCGCACGGGCGTATTCCCGGCTCCTAGTGAGATCTGGGTCTCCGGCAATTATGCTGCCAATGAGGGTGCCTTCGCCTCGAGCCAAAAGCTCTTTAAGTTGGCCAGCGGTTCGACTCATGGTAGGGAAGGACCGTCTCGAGGTCTTTCTCGCCGCAGCCGGATAGGGTGACCACAATCAAGCCATCTCGCCCCATCGAGCGGGCCTGCTCGATGGCCGCATAGATGGCATGCGCAGGCTCGAGTGCCGGCATGATCCCCTCCAGCTGTGAGAGCCTGCGAAAGCCCTCCAGAGCCTGCTCGTCCGTCACTGTGATATATTCTGCGCGCTGGCACTGATGATAGAACGCATGTTCTGGTCCCACGGCCGGATAGGCGAGGCCCGCGGCGATGCTGTGCGTCTGTTTCACTTGGCCCCACTCGTCTTGCCACACGTATGTTTTGGCTCCGTAAAGCACCCCCACTTGGCCATGGCTTATAGATGCCGCGTGGCCGTGGGCTGAGCCTCCGGCCTGCACGCCCAGGAGTTTCACCCCATCATCATCGACAAAGGGGTAGAACGTGCCGCTGGCGTGGCTGCCTCCTCCGACGCAGGCGATGAGCAGATCCGGCAGGCGTCGCTCTTTTCTTAAGATCTGCCCCTTGATCTCGTCGCCGATCACTCGTTGGAAGCCTCGTACTATCATCGGGTAGGGATGGGGGCCGAGGGCAGAGCCGATCACATAGTGGGTCGTGCGCCAGCTTGTAGCCCAATCCAGAAAGGCTTCGTTGATGGCGTCTTTTAGGGTGCCTACGGGGTGGACTTTCGCGCCCAGAAGCTTCAGGCGAAAGACGTTCATCTTCTGGCGCTCGATGTCGGCTTCGCTCAGGTAGATCTCCGTCTCCAATCCCAAAAGGGCGCCGGCCATGGCGGTGGCCAGGCCCTGTGGGCCAGCTCCGGCTTCGGTGATCAGGCGTTTCTTACCCATCTGTTTGGCCAGGAGCGCTTGGCCGAGGGCGTTATTGAGCTTGTGAGTGCCTCCGGGGAGGAGATCTTCGCGTTTGAGATAGATTCTGGCTCCTCCGGCCCATTCCGTCAAGCGGCGGGCGAAGTAGAGCGGCGTGGGTCGCCCGGCATAATCTGCCCAGAGTTGCCGAAGCTCACCCTCAAACTGCTTATCCGAGCGGGCGGCCCGAAAGGCTTCTTCCAATTCGCGCAGCGCCGGAAGGAGGATCTCTGGCACAAAGCGGCCGCCGAAGGGGCCGAAGTGGCCCTCCTTTGGCCAGTCGCTCAGCTTCTTAGGCTTTGCTCGTTCCTCCTGGGCTTTGATCAGACGGGACATGGCACACGATCATCTTAAGGGAGTGAATTTGTGACTTCAACTGTTAAGGCATCTAAGCCGGGATCGTGAGGCTCTCCAGAGCTCGGGGATAGTAGGTGATCAGCTCGACGCCCTCCTCCGTGATCAAGATCGTGTCGCTGTGACGGAAGCCCGCCTTCCCAGGGATATACAAGCCGGGCTCGATGCTATAGACTTGCCCCGGCTGCATCTCCTCTTGGCTGTTGCGGTCGATAAAAGGAGCCTCATGCGGCTCAAAGCCCAAATGATGACCCGTGTGATGCTGCGCATACTGCGTCACGCCGTATCTCTCAAACACATCCCAAGCGGCCTGATCGACTCTTGAGAGTGGGACTCCTGGCCCGGCGGCCTCAATGGCTGCCGTCTGAGCCTCGAGCATGATCTCAAAATATCTTCTCTGCTCGGGCGTAGGCTTCCCCACGATGAGCGTGCGCTCCAGCTCGCTGGCATACCCCCAGATGTGCCCTGTGGCCCCCGTGATGAGCACATCGCCCTCCTCAATTTTTCTATTCCAGCTCATGGAGTGCGGCAGGGCCGTGTTCGGCCCTGTGATGAAGCCAGCGTGACACGGCCAGCCACCCCTCGAAAAGCCGCCATACTCCGGCCCGAGTGCTTGGAGCATCTCGCGGCTGGCCTCATAGGAAGCTCTGAGCGAGACCTCGATCTCGCTCGCCCCCACTCGGGTAGACTCTTGCAGTTTAGCATGAGCGAGATTACCCCAGACGGCCGTCTCTTTGATGATCTCTATCTCCTCGGGAGATTTTATACGCCACAGCTCCTCGATGAAGCGTGTGACTTTGATTTCCGCATCGGGAAGCACCTCGGAGAGCTTTGGGCCTTGATAGCCCCACAGGGCAGGATAGCCGTCGCCGTCGGCCAGAAGTCTTTGAGCGAGACCCTTCTTCGTAAGCCGCTCAGCGAAGATTTTGAGCGGCGGCTCCGCGCCGGGATACTCGAAATAGCTCCAGACCTCGCCGATCAGAGGCTCATGTTCCGTAGCGTCTTGCTCGAGCCTGGGTACAAACATGATGAGTTTTCCATTGGCACTGGCAGGAATGACGAGGGCCATGGGCCGCTCCGTCGCTACAAAGTGATAGCCCACAAGATACGCGATGCGCTTTGCGCCAAAGACGATGAGTGCTTGAGCCCCCTCTCGCTCGAGCTCTGCGCGCACGCGGGCGATGCGTCTTGCGTATTCTGCTTGGCTGATGCGGAGCCTCATGAGACCTCCATGATGATTCAGGGGTTAGTTTGCATTATAGAAGAGCAGCGGGTAAATTTCTATTTCGAGCGTTGCGAGAAACAGCGAAGCTCTATCATGGAAGAGAAGCTCTATCAGCTCGCTCGCTGGATCGAAGAGGCGCGCTATGCCGTGGCACTGACGGGGGCCGGAGTCTCCACAGAATCGGGCATCCCTGATTTTAGAAGCCCCCAAAGCGGCCTCTGGCAGATCGTCGATCCCTTCAAAGTCGCCTCCCTCGAGGGCTTCTTAAATGATCCCGTGGGATTCTATGATTTTTGGAGATGGCGCTTCTCGAAGCTGAAGGAAGCTCAGCCCAACATCACCCATCGCCTCTTGGCCGGGCTCGAGGTCCGGGGAAAGCTTAGAGCCATCATCACCCAGAACATCGACGATCTCCACAGGAAGGCGGGCTCAAAGCGTGTGCTCGAAGTCCACGGCAACTACACCCGCGGGCTGTGCCTGGAGTGCCGCACGCCCTACCCGATCGAAGAACTGCTGAAGAAGGCCGAGCAGGAGGGCTTTCCCCGCTGCGATCGCTGCCGTGGGCTGCTCAAGCCCGATGTCGTGCTCTTTGGAGAGCTGCTTCCTCCGGCGTTCGCTGAGAGCGAAGCCGAAGTCCATCGAGCGGATCTCTTGCTCGTCCTGGGCTCTTCTTTGGAGGTCTACCCCGTGGCCGGACTCGTCCCCCAAGCGAAAGAAAGCGGAGCGAAAGTGGCCATCCTCAATCGAGAAGAGACTCCCTTCGATCGCTTGGCTGACATTGCCATCCACAGCGACTTGGGGTCAGCCATGTGTCGCCTGAGCGAACTTTTATTCTGTTAGCGGCCGCCTACGGCCTCGATCAGACGCTTGGATTCCATGATGTCTAACAGCTTCAAATAATCTGACTCTGTAGAGAGTACCAGCGTGCTCTTCTCAGAAAGGGCCTTCTTATACGATTCGAGGGTGCGCCAGAAGAGGAAGAAGTTCGGATCTCGATTGTACGCCTCGGCGTAGATCTGAAGGGCTTGCGCGTCCCCATCGCCCTTGAGCTCTTCGGAGCGCTTGCGCGCTTCGGCCAAGATGATCTGCACCCTGCGCTCGGCTTCTTGTCCCCTTCCGCGCGATAGCGCTGCGCAATTTGCTTTCTTTCGCTGATCATGCGCTGGTAGACAGCTTGCTCATTGGCCTCGGGTAGATCCGCCCGCTTGATGCGCACGTCCACGACCTCGATCTCTCCTTGCGCTTCTCGGTGAGGGCCTCGTCGACGCCGCGGGTGGCGACCTTCTCGCGGATGGCGGCCTGGGCCGCCTCACGGATGACCGTGCGATAGTCCTCCACTTCAAACGCAAACTTCTCCGGGTTGATCACGTCGTACTGCACGATGGTCTCGACCCTGATGATGTTAAAATCGCCCGTGAGCATTAGGGCTTCTTCCTCCCGCCCGGGGAATTGCGTGCTGGGGAGGCTAGGCCGGCTCCGGAATCCCAGCTCCTCAGTGCGCACCGAGCGCTGATCGATGACGACCACACTCTCGATGGGCCAGGGCAGTCTATAGTGGAAGCCCGGCCCGTTGGCCTGCACGAATTTCCCGAAGCGCTTGACCAGTCCCACTTCGTATGGACCTACAGTGTAGATGCCGCTCAGCAGCCAAGCCCCTAGGATCACGAGAAGGATGATCCAGCCCACCCCGCCGCTTAGGCGACCCCACTGCCTTCGTCCCCACTCCTGCCACTCCCTGGGGAACTCTTCATCTAAATCTAAGGGTCCGCGCATCGTCGCCTCCTCTTTGGGATTTCCTACAACGCCGTGCCATTCTAAGCGCTTGGGCCTGTGAATTCAACGACAAGGGCGGTGCCAGGCCATTTGCAATTCCCCTCGCCGGCTATTACCCTTTTAGCAGGGTATGGGAGGAGGCTACGTGAGCGACGAGTGGGTGCTCATTCTCGATTTCGGCTCTCAATATACGAGACTCATCGCCAAGGCCATCCGTGAGCTTGGGGTCTACTCTGAAGTCGCCTCTCCCGCAATCACGGTGGAGGAACTTAAGAGGCGTCGGCCCTCGGCCCTGGTGCTCTCCGGAGGGCCCAGGAGCGTCAATGAGCCTGACGCCCCGCAGCTCGATCCCAAGATCTATCAGCTGGGTATCCCCATCCTGGGCATCTGCTATGGCATGCAGCTACTCGCCCACCAACTGGGCGGCCGAGTGACTCGCTCCCAGGGCGAGTACGGCACAAGCACCATTCAAATCATTGAGAAAGACCCGCTGTTTGAGGGCCTCTCCCAGAAGGAGCGGGTCTGGATGAGTCACGGTGACGTGATCGAGCAGCTTCCCCGCCCTTTTAAAGTCCTGGCGTACTCGAATCACTCCCAGGCGAGGTTCATCGCGGCCGTCAAGAGCGAGGACTCTTCGATCTATGGACTCCAATTCCACCCTGAGGTCCATCACACGCCCCAGGGGAAGATCATTTTGGAGAACTGGCTGCGAAAAATTCTAAATTTAAAATCCCACTGGCAGCCTCAAAATCTCATCGAAGAGAAGATCTCCCATTTGAAGAAAGAGCTGGCGGGTGCGCGCTGTCTCATCGCCGTCTCCGGTGGGGTGGACTCCACCACCGCTGCCGTGTTGGTCCATCGCGCCATTGGAGATCGGCTCATGCCCATCTTTGTGGACACGGGGCTTCTTAGAAGGGGCGAGCCCGAGCGCGTTCGAAAGACCTTCCATCAGCTGGGCCTCAAACTCCACGTAGTAGACGCCCGCGCGAAGTTTTTCGAGCGCCTACGAGGAGTCGTAGATCCTGAGGAGAAGCGCAGGGTCATCGGCGAGACGTTCATTCGTGTCTTTGAGTCCCAGGCAAGATGCCTGGAGGAGGCGCACGGGAAGATCGACGTGCTCGTCCAGGGGACGATCTATTCTGACGTGATCGAGAGCGGCGGAGCCGGGACGGCGGCCCATGCGGATCGAATCAAGAGCCATCACAACGTCGGAGGGCTCCCCACGACCCTGGGATTTGTGATCGTGGAGCCGTTGCGCGAGTTCTTCAAAGATGAGGTGCGCTGCGTAGCACAGGCCTTGGGGCTTTCGGAGGAGATCATCGAGGAGCCGCCGTTTCCGGGGCCGGGGCTGGCCGTGCGCATCTTGGGAGAAGTGACTCCTCAAAGAGTGGCGCTCCTCCAAGACGTGGATGCGATCTTGCGGGAGGAGATCGCGCGGGCCGGACTGGCGCGCGCGATCTGGCAATACTTTTCGGTGCTTTTGCCGGTGCGCAGCGTGGCCGTCCGCGGAGACGGGAGAGGCTACGGCTGGGTGGTGGCCCTGCGGGCCGTCCATTCCCGTGACGGCATGACCGCCGACTGGTTCAAGCTCCCCTATGAGATCTTGGAGAAGATCTCCACCCGCATCACCAACGAGATCCCTGAGATCACCCGTGTGGTCTATGATATTACCTCCAAGCCGCCCGGCACCATCGAGTGGGAATAAGAAAGGGGTCAGGATGAGAGTCTGCCTCTATTTAGAAGCCGAAAAGGCCGTGGCCCGCTCCGGGTTCAAACGAGCCTTCGAGTCTCACAAGCGGGCCCTGGCCCTCTCCGGAGTGGACTTCACGACAGATCCCAATGATGAAAGCTACGATCTTTTGCACTTACATGCCTTCGGGCCCAAATCGCTCTTCTATCTCAACAAGGCCAAGCGCGAGGGACTGAAAGTCGTGGTCCACGCGCACAGCGTCGGAGCCCATGACTTCCGCGACAGCTACACGATGTCCAACCTCCTGGCCCCCCTCTATGAGAAATATCTGACGTTCTTCTACGAGCAGAGCGACGCTGTGTTTACCCCTTCGCAGTTCGCCCGCCGGCTCCTGCGCCAGATGGGGCTGGCCAAGCGCATTGAGGTCATCAGCAACGGCGTGGACAGAGAGCGCTTTAGGTTCTTGCCCGCCAAGCGCCGCCTCTATCGAGAGAGATATGGCCTCAAGCGCTTTACCATCTTCTCCGCAGGGAACATCATCCCCCGCAAGGGCATCATCGATTTCATTCGAGTGGCCGAGAGGCTGCCCCAGTTTGATTTCATCTGGTACGGCCACCGCTTTTCCAAAGCCCTGGTCTTCCACCCCCAGATGGAGAAATATCTAAAAGAGCGGCCCTTCAACGTGATCCTGCCCGGCTTTGTGGCCGACACGCCGGGGGCCTTCTCCGCCGGGGATGTGCTCTTCTTCCCCTCACATACGGAGACGCAGGGCATGGTGATTTTAGAGGCGGCCTCGCTGGGGCGCCCCTTGGTCTTGCGGGATCTGCCGGAGTACGAAGACTGGCTCAAAAGCGGCGTCCATTGCCTTAAGGGACGAACGGAGAGCGAGTTCGTCGAGTACTTGAGAGCTCTGGCAGAAGATCCCCAACTGTATCAAAGGCTCTCGGAGGGAGCGTTGCAGCTGGCCGCGCAGCACAGCTTGGAAGTCGTCGGCCGGCGGCTCAAGCAGCTCTACTCCTCCGTGTGGGAGCAACCTTCCATACCCTCTTGGGGCTGGCAGGGAGATCTTCTGGAGAACCCCATTCCGCCGTTTCCTGCCCTCTACGATGATCTCCGTCGTCATTCCCGTCTATAATGAGGAGAGCGCGATCGAAGGTTGCCTGCGCGCGTTCGTGCATCAAAGCTACCGTGGGCCTTTTGAATTGATTGTGGTGGACAACGGGTCCACGGACGGCTCTGTGGCTCGGGTGCGCTCCTTTGCCCAGGCACATCCAAAGCTGAACATGAGCGTGCTTGAGTGCGCCCAACGAGGAGTGGCGGCCGCTTCTCAGAGGGGGTTTGAAGCCGCACAGTTCTCGCTTATTGCGCGCACGGACGCGGACACGATCGCCGATAGCGGGTGGCTTGAGGCCATCGTGCATGGCTTTGCCGATCCTAAAGTAGCGGCCCTCTGTGGCCACGTCGGGTTTCTCGATCCCCCGCCCCTTATGCGCTGGCTGGAATCGCTCATCGAGGTCCATCAGCGACTCCATATTCTCATCAAGAAACCGCATTTTTGGGGATTCAACTTCGCCGTGCGCAAAGAGATCTTTAAAAGAGCCGGAGGCTTCAATACGCGTCTGCGTCTGGCGGAGGATCTGGATCTGGCGCTGCGCATTCAACAGGCGCTCCAACCCGGAGAGCGCATTCTCTATATGTCTAAGATGCGGGTCTATTCTTCCAGTCGTCGCTATGGCTTGAATCGCGCGTGGCTACGCTATACCATCGAGGGCTACCGGGCCTACTTCCAACGGGCCTGGTTGGGGCGCATCCCTCCCTGGATGTGCTCCCAGGATCTCTCGTAGAGGGGAATGTCTCAGCTTGAGTCATGTCTGATGAGGCAAGGAGGTCTTCCGTTGTGCATAGAAGACTGGCTATTATCGCGTTGGATGGGGCCTCGCCGGATCTGGTGGAGCGCTGGACGCGCGAGGGGCATCTGCCCCATTTGGCACAGCTTAGAGAGCAGGGGGCCTTTGGGCCGCTCTTGAGCGTGATCCCGCCGGTGACGGGTGCGGCTTGGGGTTCGTTCTTGACGGGTGTGCTCCCCGGCCGGCACGGGGTCTTTGAGTGGATGGGTCGTGGAGAGGGGACGTATCAATTGGGCTTGATCGATGCTCTGGCGCTCCCTCGTCCCACGCTCTTCGAATGGCTCTCCCGTCATGGGGTGCGCGTCGGGGTGGTGGGAGTGCCTCTTACGTACCCCGTGCGACCCCTGCGCGGGTTTGTCCTAAGCGATCTGCTTACGCCTCCCGGCCAGAACTATGCTTTTCCGCCTAAGCTCAAGGACGAGCTCGAGCTCTTTCTGGGGAGGCCGTATCCGGTGGCCCCTCCGCCCTGGCCGGGCCGGTCGCGGGCCGAGCCGTGGCTTAAGGCCCTCAAAGACTCCTTGGAGACTCGAGCCGAAGCCGCGGAATATCTGGCCACCCGATACCCTTGGGATCTCTTCATGGTGCATGTGATGGAGACAGATTCAGTCCAGCACCAGATGTGGCACCTGCTGGATGGAGTGGAACGGCCTCGGTATCGGGTGAGGCTGAAGGGCAATCCCATCTTAGAGATCTACCAGCTGGCTGATGAACTCGTGGGACGACTGCTGGAAGGCTTCGAGGAGGAGGTGATCGTGTGGGTCATCTCTGATCACGGATTCGGGCCTCTTTATTACAATCTGCACGTGAACAGCTGGCTTCTGCGCCAGGGGTTCCTCAAGCTCAGAAGGAATCTGCCCACCTGGGTAAAGAGGGTGGCGTTTGAGGCCGGGATTGTGCCTGAAAATCTCTATCCGTGGGAGGAGCGCTTGAGGCTTCTGGGGCGGGCGCGCCGCGAGCAGGCCTATCGCTGGCTCAGCCGATTTGCCCTCTCGATGAGCAACATCGACTGGAGTCGGACGTATGCGTACTCCTACGGCAACATCGGGCAGATCTATCTCAATCGCCGGGGGCGCGAGCCCCAAGGGATCGTCACGGAGGCCGAAGCCGAGAAGATCCTCCACGAGCTGGAGCAGGCCCTCTTAGAGTGGCGGAACCCTCGCAACCACGAGTGCGTGGTCCGGCACGTCTATCGCCGGGAGGAGATCTATTCCCCCAGGGCTCTTAAGAGCGCGCCGGAGCTGATCTTCCTCCCACAAGAAGGCTACTCTCCCATGGGGCTCTCGGAGTTTTTGTCCAACCAGACGATCTCACACCCGGTGGCCCATTCCGGCTGGCATCGCCTAGAGGGTCTCTTCGTGGGAGCCGGAGAGCCGCTGCGCCCAGGTCCCAAAAGACACCTGCGCCTGTTGGATCTTCCTCCGACGATCTGCCGGCTTTTGGGCGTGCCCATCCTTCCAGACCCCGATGGCCGCGTTGCCGAAGAACTTCTCGAAGAAGAGCCTCCAGCGTGGGGGGAGGCATCCAAACTAACCTCAAGAGATGCGGAGGAGGAGGCGATGGTTCAGTGCTCCCCCACCCCGGCGGAGGAAGAACTCATCCGAGAGCGGCTCAAGGGACTGGGGTATCTCTGAGCGACGAGCCGCCCGAGGCCGCCTCCTAGGCCCGCCAGGATCAGACCGAGTAGAAACCCACGAATCCCAAGGTGCGCCAGCGCCTCTGGGCTGATGAGCGCAGCATCCATCCATATCTGAGCCCCGTACAAGATGAGCTCCACGAGGAGCGCTCCCGCCAGGCCGTAGAGGGCTCCTAAGAGGACAAAGGGGAATTGCATCGTCCGCGGGGAAGCTCCGGAGAGCACCAAAAGCTCAAGCTCTCCCACAAAGCCCTGCCGAGCCTTTGCCAGAGCGGCATATATCACCAGCAGGGTCGAGCCCAACAGGGCGGCCAAGGCGGCCAGCACCAGCCATCGTAGCTTTGGGGCCAAGAGCGCAGCTCTCAGCTCTTCTATTATGGAGTCGGAAGCGGGGGAGGAGATCTCTTGGAATGCGCCCCAACTCCTCAAGCGTGCCATGACGCCATCGAGATTGGCCTCCGCCTTCACGGAGATCTCAAAATGGCCTGAGGAGCGGATGCTGGCAGGCGCCAACACGTATCGGGATCGGAGGACCTCTGGCTCTGCGAGCAGTCGCCTATGGAGCTCGTTGATCTCTTCTTCTGAAATGTTGGCGCGGAGCATGGCGATCAGACGGATCTCTCCGCTCCGCGGCTGGATCAGAAGCGAGGCCAAAGCCAAGACCCCGGAGAGGAGGGCTACCAATCCCACAGCCGCCAGGGACAGCAGCCACGCCTTGGCGTTCAGCGAGCGCACAAGCTCCTTGCTTACAAACAGCTCGCTGCTCATCAGGGCGCCTCGCCTCCGATCTTGCGATCCGCAGGCTGGGGGGAGTGGAGCGCCCGAATCTGCTTATTCTCCAAGACGTAGAGATTCACCGGAAGATGCTCGGCCCAGCCTGCCCCGCGGGCCGTCATCAAGAGGCTCACGCGTCTGTGCCGATGCACCCTCTCCAACACGTTCAAAAAGCGCTCCCCTCTGCCTGGGGGAAGATCTCTCAAAGGGTCATCCAAAAGCAGCAATACGGGATCATGACTGATGGCTAGTGCTAATTGAAAGAGCCTATACTCAGCGGGATCCAGCTCTTGGGGATGGAGCTGGAGGCGATCCTCCAGAGAGACGAGTTCCAGCGCCTCGAGGGCCTTTAGCCGCGCCTCTTCCTTGGGGTACTCCAGGCTGCGCAGCTTGAAGATCACATACTCTTCCAGGGTCCGATGGCCTAGGGGACTGGCGCACTCGGGCAGAATGCCCATCCGTCGGCGCAGCTGTCTGAGCTTCTCCGGACTGAGGCGCAACACGTTTCGATCGTCGACGAGGATCTGGCCGTGCTCGGGCCGCGTCATTCCACAGATGAGAGCAAGCAGCAGGGTCTTGCCACTCCTCGAGGGGCCGATGAGGCCAGCCCACTCCCCCCGATGGAGTCGAAAATGCACGTCATCAAAAAGCTTCTGGCCTTCGGGATCGCGGACGGCTAGCTCCGAGATCTGGACGATGACGGGCATTAGGCTTCGCTCCTGCGGATCGCTTGAACGATTCGCTCTCGTCCGGCGAGATCTCTTCGGATCTCAAGGTGAGAGAAAGCGGCTGTCTGTTTAAGCAGCGCGCGCACGTCCTCTGCCTGGTGAGCCCCGATCTCCAGATAGAGCCTTCCTCCGGGCCGCAGGAAGCGCGGCGCCTCACACGCAATGCGCTCCATCGCCCGTAGGCCCCCAGGGCCTCCATCTAGCGCTTGCCGAGGCTCGTGTTCTCGAACTTCCTCGGGCAACCTCTCCCACTCTTCCGAGGGGATGTAGGGGGGATTCGAGACGATCAGATCAAACTCTCCGTGGACGGCAGAGAACCAGTCGCAGCAGAGGAAGAAGACGCGTCCGGCCACGCCGTTGCTTTGGGCGTTCTCGCGGGCCAGCTTCAACGCCTCTTTTGAGATGTCCACGGCAAGCACGCAAGCCTGAGGCCACTCCTTGGCTAAAGCGACGGCGATCGCCCCGGAGCCCGTGCCCAGATCCAGCACAGAAAGCCTTTGCGCTGGGGCCGACGGGCCAAAATCGTGCAGGATGTGCTCGACCAGCTCTTCCGTCTCGACCCGTGGGATGAGCACGGAGCGATTCACTTTGAGAGTCGTGTTCATGAACTGGGCCGTACCCAACAGATGCGTCAGGGGGGTTCCAGCTCTTCTCTGGCGCACCAGCTCCCGATAGCGCGCCCGCTCTTTTAAGCTCAGCACCCGCTCAGGGTTGAGATAAATCTCGAGGCGTTCGACCCGAAGGGCATGGGCCAGCAGGCTCTCGGCCTCAAAGCGGGCGGCCTCCACCCCGCCCCGTCGTAGGTACCCCGTCGTCCACTCTAAAACACGCCGGATCGTCCACTGGGAAGATCCCCTGGCAGCGGGCGGCCCCCAGCTTCCCTTTGAGCGTGCTCTCACCACCTCAAACCTCCCTCGGTTAAGTTAGCAGAGTCGTTGTCGCGGCGTCAAGAGACCGCTAAAATACACTTTCGAAGAGAGGAAGAGAGCCTGTGTGGAACGTCCTTTGGAAAGCGACCTTCTATCTGGGCTTGATCGGCCTGGGAGCCCTGGTGACAGCCGGGCAGAGCCCTGTGAGCCTGCGCGTAGATGGTCAGATCGTTCAGCTCTTATGGCTCAATCTGCTGGTGGGGGCCTTAGGGGGAGCCCTGGTCGCCGGGTTCATGCATGCCGTCTCCGCGGCCGTCTTGAAGCGAGTGGCGGCGGGCGAAGGCGTGGCGCTGCTCAACGGCGGGCTGGTCGGACTGGTCGGCGCCCTCTTTGGACTGCTCGGCTATGGCATTCTTGAGCTGCTCTTTGCTCCCAGCCTCTGGCTCCAGCTGGCCGAAGCCGGCCTCCTCTTCTTCCTGACGTTTCTGGGCTTTCGGATCGGCTACAGCAAAGAGAATTTATTTTTGGCGCTGGTGAGCGGGGAGAAGCTCGCCGTGAAGCGCGCGTGCCCCAAGCTGATCGACACCAGCGCCATCATCGACGGGCGCATCGGAGATCTGGTCAAGACGGGGTTCATCGAAGGCGTGATCCTCTTGCCGCAGTTTGTGCTCGATGAGCTGCACAGCATTGCCGACTCAGCCGACAGCCTCAGGCGCCGCAAGGGCCGCCGCGGCCTGGATATTCTAGGAGAGCTGCGCCGTCACCCCGATGTGCGGGTCGAGATCCTCGATCGCGATTACCCTGAGATCCACGGCGTCGATCGCAAGCTCATCCAACTCGCCAAGGAGCTGGAGGCGAAGATCATCACCACGGACTTCAACCTCAACAAGGTGGCCAAAGTCGAGGGCATCCAAGTTTTGAATATCAACGAGCTGGCCAACGCAATCAAACCGCGCTTCATCCCCGGCGAGGAGCTGGAGGTGGAAGTGATCGATCGCGGGGAGGAGATCGGGCAGGGCGTGGGCTACCTCGACGACGGCACGATGGTCGTGGTGGAGAACGGGCGCCGCTTCATCGGCAAGAAGATTCGGGCGGTGGTCTCCAGCTCGCTCCAGACGGAAGCCGGCAAGATGCTCTTCGTGCGCCCTAAGGTCGAAGTCGACGGCCGGATGGAAGAGTGAGCTCCTCCCCGGCCAAGTGTCCTCTCGCGAGGGGGCGGAAGTGGTCCGCTCAGCGTTCCTAGCTCACCGTCGGGCGAAGGAGTGGGCGTTATCCTGTGTGACGGGGGCTGTGCAGAGTAGGCCCCCAGCAGGAGGAGAGAGCATGGCGCTGAGCAGAGGTTGGTTCCCCATGATCGTCGGCCTGGAGGTGCTCCTGTTCCTGGTGGGCTTTCTGGCGTTCCTTCTCTTTTCGCCGTGAGCTTGTCCTAGGAGGCCCGGCCGCGATACAACTGGCATATGAGCCGGAGGAGGGTAGGGGTCGTCGTGCTGGCGGCCGGCAGAGGAAAGCGCATGGGGGCGTCCCTCCCCAAGCCGTATCTGCTGCTGCAAAAGAAGCCCATTCTCTGGTATTCTCTCGAAAAATTTTCGAAGAGCCCGCTCGTTGAGGAGATCGTAGTTGTGATCCATCCTGAAGATCGCTCGCTTCTTGAGTCGTGCGTTTTGGAGGCGTACGCCTTCGAGAAGGAGATCCGGGTGGGGCTGGGGGGGAAGCACCGTCAGGACTCCTCGCGGGCCGGAGTGCGAGAGATTCATTCTCATTGGGTGGCGGTGCATGATGGAGTTCGCCCGTTCTTCTCGCTCAAGCTGCTGGAGGCTGTCTTTGAGGCGGCCCTCTCTCATCGGGCGGCCATCCCGGCCATTGCCGTTGGGGAGACTGTCAAATCCGCGGATGCTGAGGGTTTCGCTGCAGCAGACCTCAATAGAGAGAGGCTCTATCTGGCCCAGACGCCGCAGTGCTTCGAGCGCTCATTGCTCGAACGCTCGCTCGAGGCAGCCCACAAACAGAAGCGTTATTTCACGGACGAAGCGGGAGTGGTCTGCGCGATGAGCGGGGTGCGGGCCAAGATCGTGCCGGGCGAAGCGCAGAACATAAAAATTACCACGCCTTGGGATCTTAAGCTGGCAGAGGCGTTACTGCAAGCGGGCTTGGTGGGTTGAGTTAATGTTGCGCCTTATTAATTGGGGGAACTACCGGCTGATGATGATTTTGCGGGCTTAAAACGCCAAAGGAGCAGAAGGCCCATGGCAGCCAGGTACACAACCACCGTCATTGAATCCCAAGATGCGTACTCCACTTGCGCTTTCAGTAGGTAGGGTGAAGAGGATAAGCATGATTGCGGCTCCTAACAAGAACCCACTAGCGAATGCTAGAACGGTTCGGCCGTCCAATCTTTACATCACTTCCTCCACTCCTGAGACAGCTTCCAAATGATGTATTGATTTAAGGGTGTGTAGCAAGTCCCAACACGATGATGAGAGTTGTGAAGCCGCTTAAAATGGCCAGAATAGCTCCTGCTGCCATCCCCATTTCAAACCGCCCTTTAGAAAAAGCAAAGTAGCCTGCGATCATGACTGAGTAAGCAAGCAGGATAGCGGGCAAATAACCAAGGGATCTGGGCCAGGCGGTGATCATAAAAAACAGCGACAAAATCGTCAACCCCAGCGAGTAAAACACCCAGAACTTGGTCATTTTCCGACTGATTGTATTTATGATGGCTTGATCTGTTGATTGGTCGGCCTTATCTGTCAGAGTCAAAAGCTTCATAACGTGTAGGATCACGTGTAGTAAAAGAAAGACCGCTAATACTCCTGCCAGCATGTACTGCGCGAAAAACAGCGAACCGATCAGAGCTATCATCACAGCTGCACTGCCCAATACAGAAAATGGCAGCACAAAACGCTTTCGATCCAGAGCGGATTCATATCGGTTCCATTGATAAGTCAGCAGGAAAACTGTGAACGCGGTTGCCAACACACTGTTGATTAAAACAGCCTCCCAGCCTGGATAGATAAATTCACTTAGAATTTCCATAGCTCAAGCCCCTAACTTTGCGTTTATGTACACCACGGTGCACAGTCTGGAGGTGGAGGTGTAGAACCACCTGATCCTAAAGATGAACTAGAGCTGGGGTGGAGACAGCCTCTACAGCTAATTCCTGTGGCCAAAAGTTCAAGCCCTGTTGTGAAGGCCGCCCCGAGGCAACCGATGGGGCCAAAGAAGCAAAAAGCCAACGACCACCCAGTTGTAACGGTAGTAGCTGCGCTTACTCCGCAACCCATGCACGAGAGATTATCGTGCGTTTGCCCTATAACCAGGCTCTGTCCACCAGTGTCTTCGGAAGCGACAAAGGCAGAGACCATTGCATCAATGTACTCTGAATTCTTTGTCAAGAGGCTGCCAACACGACTATAATGCCTCCATAATTTCCAATCTTTCGCCCTCCCGAGTTTTCTCTCTGTGCTCTCCGAAACACCTTCCAGGTCATTGTAAATATGAGGTGCCACATCTATTGTGTCATCCGGCAAGTGAATCTTGAATCTATGCCCCGAAAGGCGTTCCGCCAATTCAGATCGGTGATTCACAAATTGCTTATAGGCATGATCCTTTAATCGAATGCGCTGGTTCTTATCAATCAACCCACGCGCGTTAAAAGGCCAAAAGCCTAATGTAGTTAATGCCTGTAACATTTCTTCAACTCGACTGGCGTCATAATTTGATGTAGCGGTAATCAAGTTCCCATCTTGATCCACCGAAAAAAGGAATAGTTCACCATCCCCGATAAGGACCCTACTGGTAATGGCACCACTCTTCCCCTCATAGGTAAGGTCAAACCCATGAAGTCTATCCTCCCAATTGATTGGAATTGCAGTGATCGCTTCATCCTTAAGCTTTAAATAGGCCTTCTTCTTCCCCTGCCTCAATCCATCAAGACCCTGCCCTTGAACTGGATCAACATCTTCTATTGAAATAATTTGGCTGGGCTTGACTTAGCTCAGGGATAAAGGCTTCTAGAGAACCACATCCCGTCAACCCGCCCAGCGCCATCAACCCGGTCCCGACTCCCATGGCCCTAAGCACCTTTCTACGTGTGAGTCCTCCCCGACCTTCCTTGACCTCTTCGTATGTCTCTTTGCCACAGCACATGACTTGTACCTCCTTCTTTGGCGAACTTCAAGTCCCTCTGTACTTGAGAACCACATGGCGAACCTGTTTGACTTGATAGGGTTTCGCCTTGGAGTCTTTGGGTTGCAGGTTCAAGATCTCTGCTACCCCGTCCTTGGTGAAGATATGATGGTCACCCCAGACTCGCTCTTCGAATCCCAGCTTGCGGAGCAACTGGCATAGTCCCGTGTTCGTTTTCAGGGCTGATGCAAGGAGGCCAGGAAGAGCACAAGGGGTGAAAGCACCAGAGGGAGCACCATGAGGGTCAATGTGATGAGAGTCTCCTGACACTTCTCCAGAACAAAGCTGAATTCTTTGGGAGCTTTGGCCACTCTCAATCCCTCTTCCAGAGATGACCGTGGAATTGATTCTAAGTTCCAGATCACGGATTTCGGCGCTCTAAGAAGATCCGGATCATGTGCATACATAAAGACGAGATCTTCAGGAACGAGCCACATGATCAGTCGAGGGATCAAATCAGGGGTAAGGAAGATCGGTAGCAAATAGAAGACCAAGGCCAAGACCAGTATGAAGGACGAGCTGAAGCTCAAATCGAGCCGTGCGATGAATTGCTGGCTTATATACAGCGATAGTAGTAGCAGACTGTAAACACCTAAGATGGAGCTCCACCCAAACCAGAGCACTCTTCTTCTAGCTAGCCTGCTCCATCTTGGGAGGCTTTCGGATGGAGGATGGATTCGTAACAAATATGGATAAAAGCCGATAAGATGATCCTTGATGTAGAAGAACAAATAGACGGAGCCTATCGTCAGAAGGAACAGAAAAGCCTTTGCTTGAAGGCGAGCTTGAACGTCGGAGTTCAAGTGAGTCATCAGCAAAGCAAATAGCGTTGCGATCAGGAGAAAGACGGCTACCAGTACTAGCAAAGGGGATAACCTTAACCTGACCAACCTTGGGCGACTCCTCTTAGTCTACTACTCTACTTAAGGAACCTCGAAACATCCTACCTTGTCTTGGTGATCTATCCTCTCTGCCACTCAAATGTCAGACCTGCCAAACCATCATCCCTACAGATCCACCGACATGCCAGGTGTCCTAATATTGCCGTACCCAAATAGCAAGCCACATCTCCGATTCCTGGCTCTGGTCCATCCGCTGTAACGAGTATAAGGCATACTAACAGTCCAGCCGCGATCGCAACTGCATCGCATACCCACATGCATACCGTTTGAGCCCGGACTGGTAGGTCTTCTTCTCTGATTTCTAAGCTACTTGCACCGGAAACATCTGAATCAATACCCTCGATTACCCTCCGCCAATGTCGACTCCAACCTCCATCCTTCAGGATCGGCTCTAAGACTTCCTTCTTCCCGGAGGTCGGGAAATCTCTCTTGATTGCGTCAATTTGCTTAGGCCAAAAGACGTCCTTCAGCTCATTGAGGAAGTGATCCTCAAAGCCTTCAGGGAATTCCACAACTTCTGGAGCCTCTCGAATGACCTGATCAATCTGACTGCTGATGCCTATCTGATCTAGGTGGTCCAGAGCGTTAAGGGTTAGCTCCTTAGCCTTTTTTACTCTCTTGTCTAGTTCTTCCTTGGAGACTTCTTCCAGATGGTTCACTGCTTTTAGGACTTTCTTCCATTGATTCCCTGATGCCTGAATGATATCCTTGGCGACTTGCCTTGCGCTGAGAGCAGTCAAGTTCCCGTTAGAATTTTCCCTGGCTGGAAACTGGAAAAGTTGCGTACACCCCGTCAGCCCACCCAGCGCTACCAACCCTGTGCCGACTCCCATCGCCTTGAGCACCTGTCGCCGTGTAAGTCCTACCCGAGCTTCCTTCCCTTCCTCGTATGTCTCCTTGCCACAGCACATTTCTTTTACCTCCTTCGTTCGGCGGACGTCAAGTCCCCGGTAAGGTAAGGTAAGGTAAGGTAAGGTAAGGTAAGGTAAGGTAAGGTAAGAGTAGCAGAACTTTAAAGATTTGTCAAGACCCTCCAATCTGCTGCGATGAAAACCCGGGATTGTGAGATTCTACAGGAAATGCTGCTTCTAGCTTTGTGAGGAAGAGCGAAGTTATAATAATCAGAGCTCGGAAAGTTTTTCGGAGGAATACGAACGATTTCTAAGAAGACCTTTGACATTGACATCGCTCTGCACCGGATTGAGGGGGCTGTCCGGCCGTACCCGAAGGCCGCGCTCTTTGAGCTGGCCGAAGAGGGTTTCAATGCGCCCTTTGAGATTCTCGTGGCTTGCATCATCTCGATTCGAACTTTGGATGAAGTGATGCTCCCAACGGCGCGTAGGCTATTCGCTCGCGCTCGCTCTCCACAAGCCCTTGCAGCTCTGACTCCACAAGAGATCGACGAGCTCATTCGAGCATGCACGTTCCATGAGCGCAAGGCGCATCAGATTCACGCCATCGCAAAGCGCGTCATCGAAGGATACAGCGGCCGACTGCCCTGCGATGAGGGGGTCTTGCTCTCGTTTGCGGGCGTGGGGCCGAAGTGCGCAAATCTCGTGCTGGGCATTGCTTGTGGTCAACCGCGGATTGCGGTAGACATCCACGTGCATCGCGTCACGAACCGTTGGGGCTACGTGCGAGCCTCCGCTCCCGAGCGCACCCTGGCTGCCTTGGAAGGGAAGTTGCCGCGCCGTTATTGGGTGGACATCAATCGTTTGCTGGTGCCGTTTGGCAAGCAGATCTGCACGGGGCAGTTGCCTCGTTGCTCCATCTGCCCTGTGCTCGATATGTGCCCGCGCCTTGGAGTCACAGCCCATCGTTGATCAGGGCACCAAGACGACCTTCCCGATATTCTTGCGCTCTTCAATGTAGCGATGGGCCTCGGTGGCCTGCTCAAACGGAAAGACTTTATCGACGTGTGGGCGGATCCAGCCCTCGGCCACGCCCTTTAAAAGCTCTTGCATCCACGCGCGCACTCTGCCGCCTTCGCCCCAGAGATGCCCTAAATTGACGCCGAAGACTCCACGGTTCCTGCTGATCAGAGGCAGGGGATGGAACCAGGGGGCCTGGAGCGCGCTCTTGAGCAGACGCAGCTTGCCTCCCCATCTAGGCTCTGCTGCCGAGGAGATCCCGAACATGCCCAGACGCCCCGTGGGCCGCAGCATCCGGTAGCTCTTCTTCCAGTGGGACCCACCGATGGGATCGATGATTAAATCTACCCCCCGGCCCTCTGTCAGCTCTCGGAGGGCGTCAGTCCAGTCCTGGCTGCGATAGTCGATGGGGTGATCGAGCCCTCTTCTTTTGAGAAACTCATGCTTGCTGGAGCTGGCCGTACCATAGGTGACGGCTCCGATGTGTTTTGCGATGTCCAGTGCAGCCAGGCCCACTCCGCCTCCGGCATTGTGAATGAGCACGGATTCGCCCTTCTTGAGCGAGCCCATCACCACGAGCAACTGATACGCCGTCAGATAATTGACGGGAATGGCAGCCGCCTGCTCGAAGCTCAGAGACGGCGGCTTCTCGAAGAGTTGATGGACGGGCAGAGCGATCAAGTCAGAATATCCCCCGAAGCGGGTGATGGCCATCACAGCCTTCCCGATGAGCGCCGGATCCACTCCTCTTCCTACTGCTTCGATGATGCCAGAGATCTCATAGCCGACGACGCAGGGCGGCTTAGGGGCATCCGGATAGAGGCCCCTCCGAGCCAGAATATCTGCGAAGTTGATCCCCGAGCCTTTGACGCGGATGAGCACTTGCCCCTCTTGGGGCTTGGGATCTGCGCGCTCTTGGAGCTTGAGCACATCGGCATGGCCATGCCGGGTGATGACGATCTGGCGCACGGTATGATCCCCTCTCCTTGAAAACTGGATCTTCCATCGCCGCGGCTTACCTAGATCCTCTCTTTGAGCTTACTCAGAATGTTCAAGGCCTCAATGGGCGTCAGCTGGTTGACGTCGATCTTCTTGAGTTCTTCAATTACGGGATGAGGCTCTCCAGAGAAGAGTGCCGGCTGCTTGATCACCTTGGGCCTGAGGGGCTTCTTGCCCTCAATCGCCTCCAGCGGATTGCCCTGCAAGATTCTATGAAGAATCTCGCTCGCTTGGTCCGTGACTTCCTTGGGAAGCCCGGCGAGTTTGGCCACGTGCACCCCATAGCTTCCCTCCGCCACCCCGCGCTCCACTCGGTGAAGGAAGATCACTTGATCCCCATATTCTTTGACCAGCACGTTCATGTTCACCACGCCGGGCAGCTTCTCTTCTAAAAGCGTCAGCTCATGATAGTGCGTGGCAAAGAGTGTTTTGGCTTTGACTCTCTTGACGAGATACTCCGCCACGGCCCAAGCAATCGAGACCCCGTCGAAGGTGCTCGTCCCCCGGCCCATTTCGTCTAGAATCACAAGACTTCGCTCCGTGGCGTTATGGAGAATGTTGGCCGTCTCGAGCATCTCGACCATGAAAGTCGAATATCCGAAGGCCAGCATGTCCGAAGCCCCCACGCGGGTGAAGATCTTATCGACAATGGGAAGCTTGGCACTCTTCGCAGGCACAAACGAGCCCATCTGAGCCATCAAGCAAATTAGTGCATTCTGTCTGAGCCACGTCGACTTTCCAGACATGTTCGGTCCTGTTAGAATCACAAGGATTTCATTCTCTTTTAGTTTGAGATCGTTGGGGACGAACTCTTGGCCCCTCTGCCGCCCTTCCACCAGGGGGTGGCGGCCCTCGAGGATCTCGATCTCACGCCCCTCCGTAAAACGAGGCCGACAGTAGTTGTTCTTCTTCGCTACTTCGCCCAGCGCGGCATACACATCCAGCTCGGCGATGACTTGTGCGAGTCTTTGAATGTCTTTGACGTGCTTTGCCACGCGATCCCGCAGCTTCAAGAAGAGCTCATATTCAAGCTTCTGGGCTCTCTCTTGAGCTGACAAGATCTTCTCTTCGTATTCTTTCAGCTCAGGCGTGATGTAGCGCTCGGCTTGGGTGAGGGTCTGCTTGCGAATGTACTCAGGCGGCACACGCTTGGAATGCGTCTTCGTCACTTCAATGTAGTAGCCGAAGACGGTGTTGTAGCCGACTTTGAGGGACGGGATCTGTGTGCGTTGCTGTTCTAGACGTTCCAGTTCCAGAATTTTTTGTTTATATTCGCGCTCTTGTTCTTTGAAGGCATCTAGCGCGGGGGAGTAGCCCTCTTTCAAGATGCCGCCCTCTTTGAGCGTGAAGGGAGCATCCTCGCGCAGCGCTCGACTCAGCTCCTTAGCGAGATCATCGAGTGGGAGCTCTTCAAGTGTCCTTGCCAGCTCCTTAAGTCGCGCAACCTCGCTATGGACCTGCCAATCTGAAACTTGCTGGCGCAGCACAGGCAGGTGCTTAAGCGATTGCTCAAGTGAGAGCAGATCCCTGGGATTGGCCCGATTCGAGCCCAGTTTCCCGGCCAAGCGCTCCACGTCATAGATCTGAGCCAGAAGCTCTCGGAGCTCGTGTCGGGCCAGCTCTTGTTCGTAAAAGAGCTCGACCATGTCCAATCTCTTCTCGATGGCCGCTCTGTCAATCAAGGGGCTTAAGATCCACTTGCGCAGCAGCCGCTCCCCCATGCCCGTGATCGTCCCCTTGAGCACGGTCAGAAGCGTGTGTTCCTCGCCTCCGGTGCGCAGTTCTCTTACGAGCTCGAGATTGCGCTGGGTGAAGGGGTCGAGCCCCATCTGCTCCGAGGTCGCATAGAACGACGGGGGATGGAGATGGCTGAGTCCCTCTTTCTGCGTCTCTTTGAGATAGCGCAGGAGTCCTCCGGCCGCGCGGGCCGCCAGAGGCGTAAGCCCCAAGCCCTCCAGCGAGAGGAGCTGGAAATGCTCGGCTACGACATCAGGCTTGAAATGAGAGCGATCCAGCTCGGTGATGGCCAAATGGTGCTCCGGATCGGGATGGAGATCTTTCACGTCGTGTCCGCGCGGGAGGACAAGTTCTGTGGGCTGAAGGCGCACGAGCTCGTGCTGGGCCTCCGTGAGATCTTTCAATTCCGTGGCCTGGAACTCCCCCGTGGAGACGTCGGCCACGGCCAAGCCGACTCTCCCATTTTCCACGAAGAGTGCGGCAATGTGATTGCTCTTGCCCCGCTCGAGCGCCTCTTCATCGAGCACGGTGCCGGGAGTGACGATGCGCACCACATCGCGCTCGACGACTCCTTTGGCCTCCTCGGGATCTTGCAGCTGATCGCAGAGGGCGACTTTATAGCCCTTTTTTAATAAGCGATTGATGTAGAGATGGGCTCTTTTAATGGGTACGCCCGCCATCGGAGCCTCGTCTCGTCGGGTGAGCACGAGATCCAGCTCGCGGGAGATGAGCTCCGCGTCCTCATAGAACGTCTCGTAGAATTCGCCCAGCTGAAAGAACAAGATGACGTCCCGGTGCTTTTCTTTCAGCCGGAAATACTGCTGCATCATCGGAGTGAGCTTGGCCATCACAACCCCCGGGAGCACATGTACATGCTAACGAGCGGAGTGGGTTGAAGGCAAGGCGTCTATCTGCTACATCTACAGGCTATGGTGGTGCGCACCCAACGAAGATCCTCGATCGTCGAGCCCATTCGCGCGCTGGACAAGATCAAGATCGTTGAATGCGGCGAGCCGCTGGTGAGCCTCGCGGAGCACTGCCCTGAGGTGCTCTTAAGCCGGGAGCCGGATCGCTCCGGGAGGCCGCGCATATTCTATGTGCGAAAGACGGTGGCCGCCATGCTCAATTGCGCACAAAGGCTCCTCCCCCAAAGGCACAAGCTGCTTGTCTGGAGCGCCTATCGCACCTTGGACTACCAGCGATTCGTCTACCACGAGATCTATGAGCATTTGAAAAGGGAGCATCCCCGCTGGCCGGAAAATATTTTGAGGCGCGAGGCGAATCGCTTCGTGCATCCGCCGGATGCCAAGACGCCCCCGGGCCATTGCACCGGCGGAGCAGTGGATGTGACCATCGTGGGTCCGGATGGGCAAGAACTCGATATGACTTCGCCCTACGGGAGGGAGCGCGAAGAGATGCGCCGGGTGGCCGCGACGCACGATCCAAAGATCTCCGAGACGGCTCGCAAAAATAGACAGCTGCTCATCGACGTGATGACCCGAGCGGGTTTTACGAACTATGCAGGCGAGTGGTGGCACTGGTCGTATGGGGAGAGCTGCTGGGCGTGGCGCCTGGGGAGGAAGACGGCCATCTATGGGCTTGTGGAGCCGACGGAAGAGATCTTGCAAATCCTTGAGGCTCAGGAAGCTCATAATCGAACGCTTTAACTTAAGTGCGAACGCGGTGACGCTCTAGCCGCTCTCGTCTTGACAGCTCCATACCCAATCGACTATATTATTTCAACGAATAAGCAATTACTTATAAAAAGGGGAGCAGGCAGAATGCGCTGGGGCAGCAAGCGGCAGCGAACGGAGTCCATTACCCAACTGAATCGGATCCCAATCGTGGAGTGCGGTGAGCCGTTGGTGCACTTGGCTGAGGTCTGTCCAAAGCTCCTGCTGGCGCCGCGGCCCGGTCGGCCGGAGACGCGCTACGTCCGCGCCACCGTCGCCCGCCTGCTCAACCGGGCGCAGGAGCTCCTGCCGTCCGGACATCGCCTGCTCATCTTCGACGCCTATCGCAGCGCGGCCGGCCAGGAGCTCCTCTACGAGCGGATCCTCGCCCGGCTGCGCGCCGAGCACCCCAACTGGCCGCTGGCCGTGCTGCATCGGGAGGCCAACCGCTACGTCCATCCCCCCCATGCCAAGACCCCGCCCCCCCACAGTACCGGCGGGGCCGTCGATCTGACCGTGGTCGGACCGGACGGGCGGCCCTTGGGCATGATCGCCCCCTTCCGGGACCCGGAGAACGAAGCCGCCGTGGGCATGGGCCTGCTCAACGCTCGAGAGACCTCGCCCTACGCCCGCTTTCCAGATCTCGCCTACACCGACAGCCCGCGCATCAACGAGATCGCGCGGGAAAACCGTCGAATTCTCATCGACGCGATGACGGCGGCCGGCTTCACGAACTATCCGGGTGAGTGGTGGCATTGGTCGTACGGCGACTCCGGCTGGGCTCTCCGCACGGGGCGGAAGACCGCCCTCTACGGCCGGGTGGACCTCGACCCGACGGCACTTGAGGAGAGCCAGTGACGCCTTCAGCGGGAGTCCGACGCCGAGCCCTCGGAGTCGTCTGGATTGCCACCTTCCTGGGCGGCTTTGATGCCTATATCGTCAACCTCTCGTTGCCGCACATCGCGCGGGCGCTCCAGGCAGACATCGGCACGGTGGAGTGGGTGGTGCTCGCGTATCTGTTGGCGATCACGAGCTTCGTAGTGGCGTTCGGGCGGGCGGCCGACCTGTGGGGGGCCAAGCGGGTCTTCCTCAGTGGGCTGCTGATCTTCAGCCTGGGCTCTGCCCTGGCGGGCCTGGCTCCCGGTGTGGGGTGGCTGGTGGTCTTTCGGGGGCTCCAGGGGGCCGGGGCGGCGATGCTGCTGGCCACCGGCCAGGCGATCGTCGCCGACGTCTTTCCCGAAGGGGAGCGGGGCCGGGCACTGGCACTGGGCTGGATGCATGTTGCCGTCGCGACCGGTTTCACTGCCGGTCCGATCGTAGGCGGCTGGCTGCTCGAGGGGGTGGGCTGGCGGGTGGTCTTCTTCGCTGCGGTGCCGGTCGGACTTTTCACTGCGGCCGTCGCGGTCCGCGTCCTGCCCCCGGCAAAGGGGGCCCATCCGCGCCCGCGTTTCGATCTGGCAGGGGCTACCGCACTGGCGCTCGGGAGTAGCGCGCTGCTGCTCGGCCTGACCTGGGGGCCCCAGGCGGGCTGGCTCGCGCCCCGCACGCTCGGAGCGCTCACCCTGGCGATGCTCTTGCTCACGGCTTTTCTGGCGATCGAGCGGCGGGCGGCGCAGCCCCTGATCACGCTCGGCCTGTTTCACAACTGGTCCTTTTCGGCAGGACTCCTCGCAGCCTTTCTGACTTTTGTGGCCATGGCTTCGAACATGTTCCTCGTGCCCTTCCTGCTCCAGGAGGGGCAACGCATGGCGGCGTCGCGGGCCGGGCTGGTGATGATCGCCGTGCCTCTGATGATCTTGTGGGTGGCGCCGCTGGGCGGTCGGCTGGCGGATCGCTACGGGCCGCGCAGGCTGGCCACCGCCGGGCTGGGGCTGGTCACCGTTGCGATCGGGCTCCTGGCGGACCTGGCGTCCAAGGGGGGCTCGCCGCTGTGGGCCGTGGCGGTGTTGGCCCTGTACGGCGCGGGAGCCGGGCTCTTCCAGGCCCCCAACAACAGCGCCGTGTTGGGGGCGGCACCCCCGGGCTGCCGGGGCGTGGCCTCGGGGATGTTGGTCACGGCGCGTCAGCTGGGCCAGATGCTGGGGGTGGCGGTGGCTGGGGCTCTGTGGGTCGGCCGGCAGGCGGCGTACGCGGCGGACGGGCTGCCCCCGGAAGAGGCGCTGGCCCTGGGATTGCGCGACGCCTTCTGGGGCTTGGCGCTGATCGGCCTTTTGGCCGTGACGATCTCTTGGCTGCGGGGTCCTTCCCTCAGCTCCAAGATTCCTCGCGGTGACAGGGAGCGGCACCCGGAAGTAGGATGAAGCCATGGTGAAAGAAGTGGCGCTCCTCTTCCTGAAGTTGGGCTGCATCGCCTTTGGGGGTCCGGCGGCCCACATTGCGCTGATGCGGGACGAGGTGGTCCGCCGGAGGCGCTGGGTGGACGACCAGGAGTTCCTGGACCTGGTAGGAGCCACACATTTGATTCCCGGCCCCAACTCCACGGAGCTGGCGATCTATCTGGGCCATCGCCGGGCGGGCCGGCTCGGCCTGATCGTCGCCGGGGTCTGCTTCATCGTCCTGGGGTTGGCCGTCGCCTACGTCCACTATGGAGCCGCTCCCCAAGCGGAGTGGCTCCTCTACGGCATCAAGCCGGTGATCCTCGCCATCATCCTGCATGCCCTCTGGGGTCTCGGCCGCCGGGCCCTCCGGGGCCCGGTACCGGCCCTGGTAGGTGGGGCCGTGATCGCCCTGTACCTCCTGGGTGTGAACGAGCTTCTGCTGCTCTTCCTCGGCGGGGTGGTCGGCCTGCTCTCCCGGCTGAGAAAGCACCTCTGGACGGCAGGGTTTCCGGCCTTAGGGCTCCCCTGGCTCGTCGGAAGCCTTTGGAGCTGGGCCGGCCCGGCGGACTTTAGCCTGCCGACCCTGTTCCTCAACTTCTTGAAGATCGGAGCGGTCCTCTACGGGAGCGGCTACGTGCTCCTGGCCTTCTTGAAGCGGGACTTCGTGGACCGGCTGGGGTGGCTCACCGACCGGCAGCTCCTAGATGCCATTGCCGTCGGGCAGCTCACCCCGGGGCCCGTCTTCACCACGGCTACCTTCGTGGGCTACGTGGTCGGGGGTCTTTCCGCGGCCCTAGTGGCCACCATCGGGATCTTCCTCCCCTCCTTCGTCTTCGTAGCTCTGCTGAGTCGGCTCCTGTCCTGGGCGCGCCGGTCCCCTTGGGTCCGGGATGTCCTGGATGGGGTCAACGCGGCCTCCCTGGGCCTGATGGCTGGCGTCACTTGGCAACTGGCGCGGGCGGCCTGGGTAGACGTCTTCACGGCGGTGCTGGTCTTAGGGGCCCTCGTCGTCGTGTTCGGCACCCGGCTCAACTCCGCCTGGATCGTGCTGGGCGGAGCCGGTGCGGGAGTGCTCTTCAAACTCCTCTCCAGCTAGGATCGGAGACGGGGAAGCGAAGGAGCCTTGAGCGGATGGAGACAGACCCCAAGGCAGGTCTTGACAGGGTGGGAACTCCTAGCTATAATTTCAGTGCATGAGCATCTACTTATGAAAGGAGGGCACCATGTGTGACTGCTGCCGGCCTCAGAGTGTGGAACTGAAACCCCAGGACAAGGTGGATCAGGAATCCATCACCGTGGGGGTCCGAGAGGAGCCCAGGGCACAGACGGAAACCCCCTGTAAGAAGGGCTGCACCTGCGACTGTGACTGCGATTGCGGGAAGTGAACGATGGCCGAACGCGTCAAAGCGGACCTGAGGACGAAGGAAACAGCGGAGCGCTTCAAAGTACTCTCCGCAGGGGCCAGGCTAGCCATCCTCGAGCTCTTGAAGCACGGTCCCATGAAGGTGACCGAGATCGCCCAAGCTCTCAAGGCCAGCCAGCCCGCCGTCTCCCAGCATTTGAAAGTCTTGAAGGCCGCTGGACTGGTGACAGATGAGAAAGAAGGCTACTGGGTCAGCTACGCACTCAACCACGCCCGGCTGCTCGAGTACAAGCGCGAGCTGGAGGGGGTCTGCTGCTGCGGCTGTGAGGGCTGCGCGCCTGCGGAGCGCTCTGTACTCAAAGCATACAAGAAGGAGCTGGAAAAGGAGCTCCGGCGGGTGGAGCGGCAGCTGGCCGAGCTGGAAGGCGAGTCAGAACAGTAAACTCACATGGTGCAATAATTTTGCGCCTATATATAAGTCAATGAGCATATGCTGAAGAAAGG
>JBBIOR010000007.1:49884-57744 GCA_037443265.1 Candidatus Fraserbacteria bacterium
TTCCCCGCTTCAGCCGATCTTCAGATCATGCTGGGTTTTGCGCTTCTGATGAGCGCTACTGCGATTTCTCTCTTTCGCAGCCTGTCGGCGGAATGAAGGAAGGGGGTGAATGAACGATGAACGGCCGAGCCTTCCTCCTAGGAGCGTTGGGGCTGTTCGGGCTGGCGCTTCTGGCTTGGGGAGCCTGGCAGGCCTTCCAGGGTGGTCCTCGATCCTTGGTGATCGAAGAAGCCGGGGCGGCTGAGGAGTCCCACCCCGAGGCAACCGGCGAACAGCCCCTGGCCGTGGGGTTCCACAACCCCCAGCCCGACCAGGTGATCCGGGGCCGGGAGGTCTTCGTCTGGGCGATGCTCCACGCCACGGAGCGGTCCGCGGCCTTCGAGCTCGTGCCCCCGGACGGGACGCGGGCCCCCAACCGAGGCCACATCGATCTCATTCTGGATCCCGGCCCGGAGTTTGAGCTTACGCCGGATCGGCCCAGGGAAGGCCCGGGGATCTTCCACAGCCCCGATGGCTTCTACACGCTGAACGATGTCCCGCCCGGCCGGCACACGCTGGTGGCCGTGCTAGTCGATGGGGCCCACTACCCCATCAAGGGCGAGCTGGGGCTTCCCATCAAGGCCACAGTCCGCTTCACGACGCAAGCGCAAAAGTGACGCTCTCAGCGGAGGAGCTCGTGAAGACCTCAAGCGTAGTGGGGAGGACGAGTGCGATGGAGGAGAGGATTTTGGTGGTAGAAGATGACCCCGGCGTCCTCGAGATGGTCCGGCTCTATCTGGAGCGGGCGGGGTATCAGGTGCGCTCGGCTCGAGACGGCCCGGAAGCGCTGAAGGCGTTCCGGGAGGAGCGGCCGGAGCTGATCGTGCTGGATTTAAAGCTCCCCTGGATGGACGGCCTAGAGGTCTGCCGTGAGATCCGCCGCACTTCCCGTACGCCCATCCTCATGCTCACCGCCCGCGCCACCGAAGACGACCGAGTGAAGGGCCTGGAGCTGGGTGCCGATGATTATATCGTGAAGCCGTTCAGCCCCCGGGAGCTGGTCGCCCGGGTGCGTGCGGTGCTGCGCCGGACTCAGCCGCCTGAAGTCCTCCGCGCCGGGGAGCTCCGCCTGGACCTTCGCGGGCACCAGGTTTGGAGGGGGGAGCGGCCGGTGGAGCTGACCCCGACGGAGTTCGAGTTGTTGGCCCTTCTCGCCCGTCACCCCGGACAGGTCTTCCCTCGCTCCGCGCTGCTCGAACTCCTGCAAAATTACGGGGAAAGCTCGATCCGGACGATCGACACCCACATCTGGAGCCTGCGGCGCAAGCTCGAGCCGGACCCCGAACGCCCCCGATATCTCCTGACCGTGCGCGGGGTGGGCTACAAGTTCCGGAGCGATCGGCCGTGAAGCGCGTGGGCATCAAGATCAACCTGGGGGTGAAGCTGGGGGCCGCCTTCCTTGGGATCCTCATCGCCCTGGTGGCCTTGAACGCCCTCTTCCTCAGCCGGGAGATCCCTGCTCGCTTCCAGGAGTTCCGCCACGAGAGCGGCCTTAGCCAGGCCCGGCAGCTTGCCGGGCTCCTGAGTTTCTACTACCTGCGCACCGGGAGCTGGGCGGGGGTGGAGCCCTTCCTGGAGGCCGAAGGACACCGCATGGCACCGGGCGGGGAACACCAGGGGCCGGAGACCGACTATGTCGGGATCCACTTCCTCCTGGCCGATCGGGAGGGGCGGGTCGTGGTCCCCCACGGGCAGGCGGTGGGCGAGCCGTTGCCCGCCGAGGATCTGGCCGAGGGCGTCCCCATCGTGGTGCGGGGGCGAACGGTGGGCTTTCTGCTTCCGGCCATGGGCCACTTCGACCCCCTAGAGAGAGGCTTCCTGAGCGCCCTGGGCCGCGCGCAGCTCCTGGCCGGGCTCATCGGGTTGGCTCTGGCGCTCGCCCTGGCTGCCGTCCTCATCCGCCGCATCACCCGGCCCCTCCGACGGCTGGCTCAGGTCGCCGAACGGGCGGCCCAAGGGGGCGTGCCAGCACTCGAGGCTGTGCCGGTCAAGACAGGGGATGAAGTCGGGCAACTGGGGCAGGCGTTTAACCGCATGGCCGAAAGCCTCCGGCTCTCTGAGGAACTCCGAAAGTGCATGCTCCAAGACATCGCCCACGAGCTACGCAACCCTTTGATGGTCCTGCGCAGCCGACTGGAAGCCCTCCAGGACGGGTATCTGGAACTCAGCCCTGAAACCCTCGCCTCCCTCCATGAGGAGACCCTGCTGCTGGGGCGCTTGGTGAACGATCTGCAGGACTTGGCGCTGGCGGAGGCCGGGGAGCTCTATCTGAAGCGCCAGAAGCTTCCGGTGAACGAGCTCGTTGCGTTCATCCGGCGGGTCGCCCAGGGCTTCGGCCCCTCCCTTAAGCACCAAGACCTCCAAGTCTCTGTGGACCTCCCTCAGGGAGAGCGTTCTGAAGTTGAGGTGGATCCGGCCCGCCTGAATCAGGTGCTGCTCAATCTCTTGAGCAACGCCCAGCGCCACACCCCCGAGGGGAGCCGGATCGCCGTGCACATGACAATGCCGACGCCCAGGGAGCTTCAGGTGAGCGTCTCCGACACCGGTCCCGGCATCCCGCTGGAGGTGCTGCCCTCCCTCTTCGAGCACCTTCGTTCCTCTCCCGGACGGCACAGGCGGGACGAGGGCTTGAGCGGCCTGGGGCTTGTCATCTCGAAACACTTGATCGAGGCCCACGGGGGGCAGCTGTGGGTCGAGAGCCAGCCGGGGAGCGGCACGACGGTTCGATTTACGCTCCCCCTCACCCAACCAGCCACAGATGGAGCTGAACGCCCATCTTGACAGAACCTTGACACCGCCCAGCTAGGCTGGGGGTGAAAGGAGTGAGAAAGAAAATATGAAGAGAGTGTTCGTTCTCCTAAGCCTTCTAGCGTTCATGGGGCTTGGCCTTTCCGGAGCGGCGGAGCAGCCGGCCTCTCAGGTGGGCCACTCCGCCCCGGACTTCACGCTCAAGGATCTCCTCAGCGGTCGGCCCGTGACGCTCTCGAGCTTGCGAGGTCAGCCAGCGCTTCTTGTCCTCTGGTCTTTGGGCTGCGGCACCCCTTGCTTTCAGCAGCTGGCTGCCCTCCAAGAGTTCTATCAGAATTATCAAGATCTCCTCCAGGTCCTGACCGTCGCTCCCGACCCGGAGCCGGAGCTGAGGGCGTTTCTCGATGAGCGATTCCCCCAGCTCGGCTTCACTGACAAGTTTGGGGCCTCCATCGACCGGCTGACCTTCCCCATCTTGCTCGATGACGGGCAGGTCTTGAGGGCTTATCGGCCTGCCCGCCTGCCGGCCCTCTACTTCCTCGACCTGGAGGGGGTCATCCGCGAGATCTCCTTGCCGCTGGGCCGGGCGCTGAGGGATTATGAGATCGTCGAGCTCTTCGCCGCCAAGGTCTTTGAAGTGCAAGTGCCCTTCTTGCCCCTAGGCCCAGGGCTCTTGAAGTCTCTCACCGTGCGGGGCCGGCTGGGAGGGCAGACAGGTGCCCTTGTGGAGCAGGCCGAGGTCTTCGATCTAGATGGGGATGACCGGCCCGAGGGAGTCGCCTTGAGCGTAAACCTTCCCCAAGGCCCGCGGAGCTTCCAGCTGGCCTTCTGGCGCGGGGAGCTACGTGGCGCCCTCCCCGAGGAGATCACCCTTCAGGGGCGAGTGGTTGGGGTGATCCCTCCGGCGCCTGTACCGGGCCCCGAGCTCCTCTTCTTCGCCCCGCTGGACCGGCGAATCGTCTATGCCGTCCAGCTGCAGCTTAACGACGAAGATCGCATCCCGGAGCTGATCATCGCCGATGAGGACCTTGACGGTCTCGTGGACATCCTCCGGGTCGATCCGAACTCGGACGGCCAGGTGGAACTCGACCTGCGGTTCCCGCTCGCGGGCCCGGGGGCGGGTTATCCAATCTACACACCGACGTTCCGGATCGAGCTGGGGGAGTATTTCTTCCGCGTGGCCGGAGGCGAAGAGAACGCGCCCATCCGGCTCAAGGCCGGGGAGGAGTATCTGATAGAGTTCGTGAACGTCGGGAACACCATCCACGAGGGCCACTTCGGCAAGGGCGCGGATCTGGTGCGGGCGGCCACCCAGGAGGGCCCCGGCGAGATCGTTGGGCTTGTGCTGCTCCCTGGCACCTCAGCCTTGGTCCATGTGTTCATCCCCGAAAGGCTCAAAGGGGAGGTTTGGGAAGTGCACTGCTTCGTCCCCGGCCACCATGAAGTCGGCATGGAGGCCGAGGTGATCTTCGAATGAGCCCAGGCCGCCTTGACAGAATCTTGATATTCAACGTGTAGCCTGAGACCTTGCAGTGAAGAGGAGGGTGATAGACACATGAGCAAGTTCGATGCGAAGCGAAGTGGGCGCTTCTGGTTGATCGTAGGCCTTTTGGCCGGGTTAGCGTTTCCTGGGCTGGCCGACTCTCCCAAGCCCCAAGTGGGCCACGAGGCTCCGGACTTCACGCTTCCGGCGCTGGTCGGCCAGCGGAGCGCGGATGGAAGTTTTCAGTATCTGTTGCAAGTCCCAAGTGACGGTGGAGGGGTGAAGCTCAGCAACCTCCGCGGTCAGCCGGTGCTCTTGGCGATCTGGTCCTTCGTCTGCGCCCCCTGCCTGAGGCAACTGGCCGTCTTAGAAGAGTTCCAGCAGGCCTACGGGGACCTCATCCAAGTCCTAGGGCTCTCGGGCGACCCTGAGTCCGACTTGAGAAGGTTCCTCACTGAACAGTTTCCGAATCTTGAGTTCAAGGACAAGTTCGGTGCCCCCATCCGGGGCTTGACCTTCCCCATCCCGCTGGACATAAACAAGGAAGTGCTTCTGACTTACCGGCCGACACGGATGCCCCCGCTCTTCTTCATCGACCCTGAGGGGATCATCCGCGAGATCGGGCTCGGCTTTGTGCGCACCGTGTCTCTTGCAGAGATCATCGAAATCTTCGCCGCGAAGGTCTTTCAAGTGAGGGACCCCTTCCTGCCGCTGGGGCCGGGACTGTTGCAGCGCCTTAAGGTGACGGCTCAAGGGGGAAAGGCCGGGGCTCTAATCGCGCGGGCGGAACTCTTCGATCTCGACGGGGACACCCAGCCTGAAGGAGCGGATCTCACGGTGAACCTAGCCCAAGGTGGCCAGACTGTGCAACGCGAGATCCAGCTGGCCCTCTGGGGAGGGGAGCTACGCGGGGCGCTCCCCGAGGAGATCCTCGTTCGCGTGCTAGGGACCGATCCCTTAGAGGGGCCAGAGCTCTTCATCGACATTCCCGACATCGACCGGCGGATCGTCCGCTCGATTCAGCTGCAGCTCAACGATGCGGACAACAACCCCGAGTTGGTCATCCTCGATGAGAATCAGGACGGCCGCGTGGATGCCATCCGCCTGGACTTCGATAGCGACGGTAAAGTCGACTTGCAGTTCCCGTGAAGCGAGTGTCTGATGACCGTAGACCCGGGGCTTTTAAGCTTCGCGTTTCTGGCCGGGGTGTGGGCCTTCTTCAACCCCTGTGGGGTGGGGATGCTCCCCGCCTACGTCGCCTATTATCTGGGCGGCTTAGATGAAGGTGAAGCGGAGCTTCCCTGGTGGCGGCGGGGGCTGAAGGGCTTGCTTTTGGGCTTGGTGCTGAGCGCAGGCTTCTTCAGCATCATCGCCTCCTTGGGGCTGCTCTTTGCCGCCATCGGCCGGGGGATCGCCATTACGTTCGCGCTGTATCTTCCCTGGGTGGGCGGTGTCATCGGGCTCCTCTTGATCGGGCTGGGCGCACTCACCCTGTGGAAGGGTTATCTCCCCTTGTATATCCCCCTTCCCCGCCTCCGGGTCCCACTCACTGCTGGGGCTCAAGGGGGAAACCCCCACCCCCGGGCGGGATCAGGCCACCGACTCCTCTCGATCTATCTCTACGGGATCGGTTACGGCTTGGGGTCGGTGGCTTGCACCTCGCCGGTCTTTCTCATTGTGGCCACCCCGCTCTTGGTGGGGCAGTGGCTCGAAGGGGCTTCGATGTTTTTGATCTATACCGCGGCGGCGACGCTACTCCTGCTCGCGCTGGCACTGGCGGTCGCCTTGGCCGGGGAAGTCCTGCGGCAGTATCTCCCCCGGACCATCGGGATCGTGGCGCGGACGAGCGGACTGTTGCTGATTGCGGGCGGGCTCTTCATGATCTGGTATAACCTGATCAAGAACCCCGTGTTGTTTACGCTCTTTCGATAACCGTTGAATGAAAGGAGCTGATGACACATGCAGAGAGGACGGATCTCAAAATTGGCAGCCTTCTTGGTGTTGGGGCTCTTGTTGGCCTTGGGAGCTCAGACACAGATGACGCTCCCGGGCCAGATGCCCCACGGCACCCAGCCGGGCATCAGCTTGGGCTTCCACGATCCCAAGGAAGGGAGTGAGATCCAGGGCACGGAAGTCTTCGTCCAAGTCATGTTCCACGGCGAGGGAGATTTTCAGATAAAAGCCCCCGATGGCACCCGCAAGCCCAACGAGGGGCATGTCGATCTCCTGCTGGACCAGACCCTCAAACCAGATATCAATAAGCTCATTCCCGAGAGCGCAGGGATCGCCCACACTGACGGCTTCCACACCTTCAAGGACGTCCCCGCCGGGGAGCACATGCTCGTGGCCGTGCTGGTGGACGGGGCTCATTACCCCCTTGCGGGAGGGAACGGGCTTCCCATCACGGCCACGGTGCGCTTCTCTACCGTCACCGCGCGGCAGTTCGACGATCTCTCCAGGTGGGTCCGCCGCGGGGACCTTGACGGGGACGGCGACCTCGACCTCGTGCTTCTGGGCTCCGGCATGGCGCAGCTTCAAGCCTCTTCCGCGACAGCCGTCAGCGCTGATCTCGACGGGGATGGGGATGAGGAGGTCCTCATCGTAGGGGGAAGCCTCGCCCCGGCGGGTGCAGGCATGGGGCAGGACATGAGTGGCATGCCCCACGACAGCCAGATGAAGCATGACGACCAGATGGAACACGACAGTCAAGCAACGATGGAGCACGAGCAGTGCACCTCGATGATGGGCGCAGAGATGCCGCACGACCCGGAGATGCACGATGGGATGAAGCACTCTAGCGCCGAGGGGCAGAGCCATCGGATGGACCCGGGTGCCCTCGTCGGCTGGGTTGGGGCAGTTCTGGCAGCCGTAGCGCTCGCGATCGCACTGCTCAAGTGAGCACCAAAAGTGAGAGCAGGAAGAGGAGAGGGCTGAGGTATGCGCGGAAGCTTCGCTGTGGTCGGCATGATCCGCTTTTCGAAACGGGTCCTTGGCATTCTGGGCCTTGGAGTTCTGGCTCTTCCCCTTTTGGGGTTCACCGGATGTGAAAACCGCACGTTGGGCAGCCTCGATCCCGATTTTCTGCTCACCGTCGACGAGAGCAAGGTGGCCTTCCCCCAGGGGCACTCTGCCTCCGTCAAGATCACAATTGCCCCATTAAACGGCTTTTCGGGCGACGTGGACTTAGAGGTGACGCTCTCCTCCACGGACCTCACGGCCACGCTCGAAGATCGCTCTCTGGCTATAGGAGGCCGGGCCTCCACCACGCTCGTGATCCGCGCCAAGCTCGAGACTCCTCCAGGCGCTATACCGCGAAGCTGGGCGCGACGAGCGGCCTGCTCTATAAATCCCTCACGATCGAAGTGGAGGTCGAGAGGATGGCTCATATGTGACCCCTCGTCTTGTTGTGCTTCCGTGGGGTAAGCTTAGTAAACCCCTCGATATGCGGACAGATGGTCTCTTCCTCCCCTGAGCCCGAGCGCTCTTCCAGCTCCCGGCGGAAGGCCTGCATCCGCGCCAGAAGTTGATCGAGTGCTGCAAGTTTGTGGGCCAGAAGCGAATCGCTCTAAGGGTGATCGCTTCTTCGTCGC
>JBBIOR010000007.1:57844-70350 GCA_037443265.1 Candidatus Fraserbacteria bacterium
GCCACGCGCCAGGGGATCGTGATCTGCTCTGCATGAAAGAAGGACGGATTGACGTTCAAAATGATCAGATTCATCGCCAGCGCGGAAAGTATGGTGAGGTGCAAGATGAGCGCGCTCGTGCCGGTAGCAATTTTGATGGGGATCTTCTGGCGCACGGTCAAGAAGGTGTTGGAGATCTCGCCGATGGCGATGCCCACCAGTCCCGCAAAGGCTCCTGCGGCTCCCAGAATGAATTGATCCAGCCCGCCCAGACGAAGCGCGCTGGAGTTCGCCCTGTTCGCCCGCCGGAGCAGATAGACCCTCGGGCGATAGTCCGGCAGAGCTTCTGTGGGACGGCGATGGGCGCGGTAGAGAATTGCTGCTAATGCCAAGAGCAAGAATCCAAAGACGAGCAAGAGACCCTGGGCGGGGGCGAAATAGGAGAGGCCACGGGCGAAGATGGCCAAGGGGATGGTCAGAGCCAGTGCCTTGCCGGCGATAGAAAAATCGATCTGGCGGCGGAACCAGTAGCCGGTCACGCTGCTGGTGTAGCCGAAGAATTCGATCGTGATGGCCAGTCCGATCGCTTCATTGGGCGTGATCTGTGGGAAATTTGGGATCAACGCCGGAAAGAGAAAGAGAAATGCGGGCGTAAAGAGCACCGCAGCCTCCATGGCCAGCGAGCAGACGGTCGTGCAGATGGCCAAAGCCACGCCGACGATGAGCAGAAGCTCCAGAGGCGTAAAGCCCAAGATCGTCAGGGTCTCACTCATGGTGCCTGCCGTAGGGTGCGATGCAAGGTCGCTTACAGAGCCCGAACTCGCACGTCGAAAACAGCTCAAACACGAGCGGTGGGAGCCCTTCGCGCACGGGCAGCCCCAGGCTCTCCACAGATTGCAAAGAGATTGGCGTATCGTGAGTCACATAGCCGCCGGTCAGAAAATCCGCCAGTTGAGCGGCCTTCTCCTTAGGCAGTTTCCCCTGCAAGAGCCATTGCACGAAGGCTTTCACCTCGGCGATGGCCTTCTCAGCGATATCGGCATAGACGATCGTCTCATCAGCAATGGCTTCGAGGGGTTTCTGGGCTAGGAGCCCCAGCAGTGAAGCGGCAGGCACTCCCTGGATTTGGGGGTCCAGCGGGCCCAAGATGGAAAATTTCTCCATCAAGATCTCATCCGCTGCCAGAGCGATCAGCGTCCCACCGCTCAGGGCATAGAAGGGGACGATAGCCGTCACTTTCGCCTCGTGATGTTTGAGGGCCATGGCAATCATCTCCGCCGAGAGGATGATTCCCCCGGGCGTGTGGATGATGAGATCCAGGGGTTTTGCAGGGGGCGTCTTATGGATCTCCATGAGCACGAATTCACTGTCTTCAATTGTGATCGAGTCATCGTCTTCTGACCATGGTTCCCGTCGGTGGATGAGAGTGATGACTTTCGTCCCGCGCTCAGCTTCAAGTTGAGCGACGATCTTTTGCCGCTGGGCCAGAAGGCGCTCCTTGAGGGCTTCCTTCTCGCGGCGCTCTTCATCGGTCATCATAAGGAATCATCCTCCTTCTCTTCCAGAGAATAGCCGCAGCCCCCGACTCCAGGGGGCCTGGGCCGGGGGCTGCCAAGCGGTGATGTGGAGGCAGGGCGCGAGGGAAAGGAGGCACGATAGGATGGGGCTACTCTCGCCTGAGGCCAAAGGCCTCCAGTTGCTTGAGCGGCTTTCGTAGCTCGCTCACTTGAACGCGTAGGGTCTGTTCGAAGCCCTTCAGCTGCTGTGCGGCCTTGCGCAGGTTTTCTGCTTGGGTGCGCAACTCCGGCTCCGTAAGGGCCGTCGGTTCCAGCTTCGCTGCCAGCTCTGTGGCTCGGAGCGCGCCCTTGCAGCAATCCTCCGCGGCCGCCTCCAGCGTGGCAAAGCGCTCCTGTACGCGGGCCAGCTCTGCCTGCAACTGGAGGAACTCCTTGAGCTTCGGCTCGGCCATGGGGCTCACCTCCTCTCCATAGGGGATCGAGTCGGTGAGAGGGGAAAACACTTTCTCTGATGATCGCCTCTCTCATCCACCACGCATTTTTCATCTTACCATCCTTTCGGCTAATAGGGAAGTAAACATTTCACACGCCTGCCCGGTAACGTAGGGCCCTCTCATCTCGCACGAGAATTCGTCGCTTCGGATCGAAAGCAATCGCTCCTTCCTCGCGGAAACTCTTGAGCACGGAGACCACATGCTCGCGGCTCGCTCCGATAAGCTCCGCCAGCTCCTGCTGCGTAAAGACCACACTGATCCGTCGCCCTTCTTGAGTTTCTTCTCCGTATTCATCAGTCAGCTTCAATAGAAGCGTTGCCAATCTCTGCGGGACAGTCTTAAACACCAAATCTTCCAGCTTCATACGAATCTCACTTATGCGCGAGCCCATGAGCTTTATGATTTTGCAGCAGACCAGCGAGTTCTCTTGAGCGAATCTTATGAGCTTCCCTTTCGGCGTGATGCAGATCCGAGAGTCTTCGAGAGCTTGTGCAAAGAGCTCGCGCTGCGGGCATTCGGCCAGGGCCAGGACTCCAAAGGGTTGGCCTCGGCCGCGCAGCATCATCAGCGTCAGATGACGGCCCGCCGGGCTCACTTGAGAGATCTTCACCACGCCCTCTTCGAGGAAGTAGACGGCCTCGCAAGGATCACCGGGCTGGAAGATCAGCTCGCCCTTCTTATACGAGCGTACCTCTGTTTGTTGGAGGAATTCCTCCCGTTCAGATTCCGTCAGATTCTGGAGGAACTCGACGTTCTCCAAGCACCAAAATTGAATGCGATCCTCTTGAGTCAAAGCTCCCAGCCTCCCGGCTGCGTTTCAGCACTTCCCTCCCGACGGATGGTCTCTCGCCGGAACGAGGCGTTGTCCTTCGGCTACCGCGCGCAATCCCAAGGGATCTAGGAGCACCATCTTGCCATGGGAGTGGCCCCGGCCGGTATCCAACAGCCCCTCTTGCGCCAGGCAGTCCAGCGCTGCCGTAGTCGTCTCTCGAGCTGCACCGATGAGATAGGCCAGCTCTTGGTGAGTGATGTAAATTGCAACGCCTTCTGCTGAGGGTTCACCCCACTTCTGGGCCAACTCTAAAAGCTCTCGGGCGATCCGCTGTGGCACACTCTGGAAGTGCAGGCGAAAGAGCTTCTCAAGGAGCTTTTGCTCATGCCGTCCCAGCAGAGAGAGGATCTCCAAGCTCAACTCTGCGTCTTCGAGGATTTGTTGTCTAAGCTGTCTGAGATCGATGGGGCAGATACAGACGTCCTCCCAAACCTCGGCTAGGAAGAGCTGCTCTCCTCGAGAGAACAGATCCAGCTCTCCGAAGATATCGCCGGGGCCTAAGATGGCTACGGTCAACCGTCTGCCGCTTTCCGCCAGATAGGAGAGCTTCACCTTGCCGCGGTGGATTCGATAGATGCGCTCTGCGGGATCGCTGGGAAAGTAGATCACTTCTCCCGCTCCATAATTGATCTGCTCCGGGCAGCAGGGGAGATGGTCGAAATCGCTCCACTTCTCCAGATCGATCACGCCTAGCTTCTGGTTGATGCTTCCTCCTCTGTGCTTAGGCATAAGCCCTTGGCCAGTGCGAATGCCTGAGATAGCGTGAGTTGAGCTCCCACGACGTTCTTGTTTTGAGTCATCCATTGCTTCAAGTGCTCCGGGTGATCGAAGAGATTGATAAACGGGCAGACGGATTGCTTGATAGCATCAAAACCCGACTTGCCAGCACAGCAAACTCTGCCCTCAGAGGAGACCCCCAGCCAGAGCACGGCAGACTCAGGTGCCCAAGAGGTGATCTCTTTCTTGCGCACGGCGGCTTCGATCAGGTGATCACAGATGGGACAGCGCGATTGGATCTCCGCCTCTTGCCCTGTGATCAGTGGGTACATCAGGGCATCCAAAGCGCAGTGAACGTGCAAGTGCTTATCTTTCAGTCGAACTACATGGCGCGTTGGGGTGGGCGAGACTAACAGCTCTGCCGAAGAAAGCACCCAGACCCGGCCCGCCTCGCGCCTTAGAGCTATCAGTTCCTCTAGATCCTTGGGAGTTCCCTTCAAGCCATAAAGCTCCCGGAGCCTCTGGGCGAATTCCTCAGGCAGCGGGATCGTCAACTCACCCTCAGGATTCACCGGCAGGCTGCAACATCCAGGCCTAGCCATCACTCTCCATTAGCTTTGCAGGGCGAAGCCCAGGGGATACTCGCAGGCCAAGGGGACGCCATTTTGCAGACCAAGCACCGCGGGCGGACGCCGATCGCTGGGCAAGTCGCTCAGCGACTCCGCTACATCGAGAATCAGAATGTGCACTTGGTAGACGGGCAAATCTTTGCTCATGTCGCTGACGGTCAAGTTGCTATTCGGGATCTTCAAGCTGAGCTGTGCGCTGCCGCTTCCGTCGGTTGAGAAGTCTAGCGTGACGATGGGTTTATTCGTGGCGTTGAAGCTGACGGCCTGCGCGATGGCCCGATAGGGGTTGAATATCCTGAGCCCGCGCAGCTCTAAGCTCACTTGAAAGTCCTTGGCGACCGGCGTGTAGGTAGCCGAGCCCAGCGCTGTCTCCCAACGCGACCAGCCGGGATAGACCAGCCTCACCAGCGCTCCCGGCGGCTGTTGAACCGGCTGAGCTTGCCCCTGCAGTGCCAGCACGCCCAGCAGCGGGCCAGAGGTAGCCAGCCCGATCGCTCCCTTCAAGAGATCACGACGACTACAACACATACATCTCAGCCTCCTTTGTTAACGGTGATGTTCACGCTCCATGCCCAAACGCGATTGGGCAATATGGAATTGCCTTGCTCGTTCCCCAGAGCGATAATCCTGTCTCCCCTCAGCAAAAGAGCTAGAATTGTCCCTGGCACCGGCGTTTGCCAGAGCGGCTGATCATCTGAGAGGCGACGCACTCCAACGACTCTCCCGTGGGTAATTGCCAGGCGATCGCTGACTGCATCAACAGCCATGTGAACGGAATCTGACTGTGGGAAGAATCGCCGCGGGCGACCGTCGTCCGTCGGGATAAGAGCCGCTTCAGATCCCAAATTCCCTTCGACTAAAACAAGTTGTCCTCGCTCGTCTATGCTCAGCTTCGGGGCATTCACCTTGCCGAGTGGGATCAAGCGCGCTTCGGAGCTCTGCTGCAGGAAGATGTTGACTGACAGATCTGCCTGACCCCACATTGGGTTTCCGGCAATCGCAAAACTGCTCCCATCCTGGGAGATGGCCGGAATCACCATGGGGCCTTGGTACGTCAGCTCCCCCCGCCGGATCAGTTGCTGGTCTGAAGTTCTATACAGCTGAAAAGCGTGTGAGGTCGCCACGAGCAGATACTGCCCATCCCCGGAGAGCGCGACTGAAGGTACGTCCTTGGAGTCAGATGTCCAGAGAAGCTGCCCATCTTGTGAGAAGAGATAGGCCCGTCGACTGGACGCTGCAGCGATGAATTTTCCGTCACGGCTTATGTCGGCACTGAAGGCGAATTCGCTGTCTTCCTGAAAACTATATGTCTTTAGCTCTTGGCCGTCTTGGGTATAGAGATGCAGCTGCTTGCCTGCCCCCAAGATCAGCTGACCGTCGGGAGTGGCCTTCACGATGGGCGTGGAGCAGCAGTTGGGATTGGCGTACACCTTTGACCACATGGCCTCGCCGGTCTCTAAATCAAACAAGCTGAGCTCGGTCAGGTTGGCTCGCTCTTTTTCAGACCAGAAGTTGCGCGCCAGCGCCAGATATTTCCCGTCGGCAGAGGCAGCGATGCCCGCTAGCGTGCTCGGCTGGGGAAGAGCGAAGACAAAATCCACTTTCGTCTGTTGGTGCTTCGCGTTTACGGCGCCCGATGGCAGGTTTTCCGGTGGGCTGGCCCTCATGAATAGGAGCAAAGCCACCAGCCCGACTGCGATCAGCACTACATAAATTGGCATTCGAAGCTTCACGACATTTGCCTCCCTTCTTCTCAAGTTATAAAATCTGCTCTCAAGACAGCCGAGGTGAGAGGGGGCCCGCCCCCAGGAGGCAACGAGGGCGGGCCCTTGGGAAAGGGGACTTCCACTCTCATGATGAGCTTTCCGGTGTGGAGCGCAGAATTTCAAAGATCGTCCCCCTCTCTTTGACGAATCTCTCTGCCACAAGCCCCAATACCGCACCGAAGGCGATATGCGCGGCCAGCGTCGTCAGGAAGTACCATGGAGCTCCAGTGTTAGTTCCAAAGGGCCCCACACCCATCAGCAGCATCGGCGGAGTTGTCATCATGAGCACCTCCACGATTAGGCCCCACACGACGCCCCAATACCAGCGGACCTTGCCTGCGATCAGCGTGTAGACGAGCCCAAAGTCCGCCCCGTTTAGATAGTGATAGAGATAGCCCACCAGCAGAAGATCCCCGGTGACTTCATCCGTGCCGAAGATGAATTGGCCAAACATGGTGGGCATGTCGCCGGGCAGGGTCTGGAGCCCCACGCCCACAGGATAACGGATCAGATCGAGGGCGACTGTCGCCACAGCCCCGGCCCACAAGCCCGTGATGGCCCGATTGGACAGGCGCGGATAGTTTCGACGGCTTTTGACGAGCACCACCACCAAGACGATGAGCGATAAGATTAAGAACGGCATGTAGCTGCTCATCACGGAGTGAATGGACATCATCATGGCCAACATGTCCGCGGGTTGGCGGGCCATGGTGATGGACGTTGAGACCAGCAGGAGACCAATGGGCGCGGCCCCACCGGTCAGAAGAGCGACCAGGGTCCAGAACAGCTCTGCATTCAATGCGGCCTCCTCTCTAAGCTACAAACGAATTATGCCGCTGTAGATCAAGTTGTAGTAGATCAGATACGCACCGGCCCCGACCATCACAAGAGCCGCGGCCCTGGGGACGTACTTCATCAGCGGGCGAAGGTACTGCTGAACGAACTCCTTCGAGAAGCTCATCAGCAGCGATAAGGCGACCATCATCAGGGCCATGCCGCTGGCGTAGGCGAGGAAATTGAACAGCCCGCCTACGAAGCCCTGCAGCAAGGGCTGAATGACCCAGATGAGAAAGATGGGCAGCGTACAACCCACGGAGCCCACCGCGTAGCCGATCCCATAGAGATAGTAGGGCAGAAGCCCCTGACGAGGAGCCGGGTTGCCCATCAACCGCGCCGCCAACCGGTCCAGTGAGAGCCCCATCGAGAAGGAGCCGAAGAACATGAGCAGGCCCAGCACAATGAGCAGGGCTCCGATAGTTGCCGCAATCCAGGGCAACTGAGGGCCGAGAAGCCTCATTATGCTTCCGCCCACCAGCGAGAAGGCCAATCCCAGCACCCCGAAGACCGTGAAGAAGCCGACACTGACGATCAATCCCAAAAGGAGGCCGCGCCCGCCGCTCCTAAGCCAAGCGTCTTTTGAGATCGGAGCTTCACTGGGATTGTTGCACCGGCCCAGATAATACGAGACATAGGCCGGCAGGAGCGCAAACCCGCAAGGGTTGAAGAACGTGATCACACCAGCACTAAACGCGATCGCCAGCATCTCCGGGTTCATGGCTGCTCTTTCGCCACTCGCTCGAGTGTCTGCTGAAAGGCTTGCGTCCCCACCGAGAAAGTTCCTCGAAAGGCAATGACCCCACGGCGATCGAGAAGATACTCCGTCCCCAGGGCATAGACTTGGTACCGCTTGGCGATCTCATTGGTCGGGGTGTCGAGGGCGTACATGAAGCTGGGCCGGGCGTAGCGCCGGCGGTGCTCGCGCAGGCTCTGCGGTGAATCACCCGCCGGATCGACGCTGATCCAGAGAATGTTGAGATTGGGATAGCGGTCTTTGAGTCGAGCCAGCTCCTGAGTCTCTGGGATGCAGGGAGTGCACCAGGAGGCGGAGAAGTAGAGGATCACCGGCTGGCCTTGAAAGTCGCTCAGCGCAAAGCTTTGGCCGTCGATGTCTGTGAGCGCAAAATCCGGCGCCCGCTCGCCCACTCGCGTCCCCAGGGGAGTCGTATCGTTTAGGGATTGAGCCTGCCCTTGGGATGCAGAGGGCTCGTTGGGCGTGAGTCTCCCGATCCAACTCGCACACGAGGGACAGACCGCCGGAAGCGCGAAGAAGGCCAACACGAACAGCCCTAAAAGCCCGACCCCGCCGATCAAGAGAATCTTCAGATTCTTCGTAGTTTGCTTCTTCATAGACCCCCCCCTTTTTCAGACGACACAACAGCTCATAGTCTTGAGATTGCGCTCAAAGCTCTGAGCACAGATCTTCCAGGCCTCGGCGTAGGTGGGAAAGACGTGGACCGTCTCGATCAGCTCGTCGATCGTAAGGCCCGCCCGCAGGGCCAGCAGGGGCACGTGGATGATCTCGGCGGCATTGGCGGCCACCGCATGGGCGCCTAAGATTCTGCGGGTTTTCGGATGAACGACGAGCTTTACAAGTCCGCGGGTGTCTCCCGCGGCGTGGGCTTTAGGGACTGCCTCGAGAGGGAGCGTGCGACACCAGCACTCCCCCAGCTCTTGCATCTCGCGTTCTTCTGTCCAGCCCACGGAAGCCACCTGCGGGTCCGTGAAGACGGCGTGCGGGACGAGATCATAATTGATCGTTCGCGCTTCGCCCGTAAGCGCGTTGTGCGCCGCGTTGAAGCCCTGCTTGGCCGCTATGGTCTCCAGGGGCATTCTGCCCGTGACATCCCCTGCAGCGTAGATGCCCTTTACATTCGTCTCTTGGCGCTCGTCCGTGATAATGAAGCCCCGCGGATCGAGCTTGACTCCGGTATTTGCTAGCCCGAGATGGTCGGAGTTGGGCCGGATGCCGGTGGCGGCTAAGACCCTTTCGACTTCCACCACGCAGCCTCCGGAGTCATAGAGCTTGATTTTCCCCGGCTGGCCTTCGACTTTCGTGAGGCGACAACCAGCCTTAATAGTCATGCCTTCACTCTGAAGAATTTCTGTCAGGGCTTGAGAGATCTCCGGCTCATGCTGAGGCAGGATGCGGCCCATCAACTCCACGGTAGAGACATCCGTTCCTGCCCGATGGAAGATCTGGGCGAACTCTAAGCCCAAGGGACCGCCGCCGATGACGGCCATGGAGCGCGGTAACTCTTCCAACTCAAGGGCCGTCACGTTCGTCAAAGGCTCAGCTTCGTTTAGGCCGGGGACCGGCGGGATGAGAGTCCTAGCCCCCGTAGCGATGATGATCCGCTCCGCTGAGAAGCGCTCGCCGTTGACTTCCACGGCGTGGGGGGCAACGAAGTGGGCACGACCCTCGATCAGAGTGACGTTCCCCAGGGCTTTGAGCACATCGCGGTAATTGCGCTTGCGCAGAGTCGAGACGAGCGCGTCTTTGCCCTTTTTGAGTTTTGCGTAATCGAGCGTAGCGTTTGAAGAGAGCCAGCCGTCTCGGCCCGCGCGGGCGTGTGCATATTCTTTAAGAGCTTCCATGAGAAATTTGCTGGGGATGCAGCCCACATTCACGCACGTCCCTCCCAGGGGTAAGCCGTGGTTGATCATGAGCACTTCGGCTCCGAGGTCTCTGGCGCGCGTGGCCGCTGCGAAGGCCGCCGCTCCTCCGCCAATCACGATGAGATCATAACGATTCATACAAGCACAGCCTCCTTCTCTAAGCGCAAATAGCGCTGGACGACGGGCTCATTGAGCGAATAGAAGATCGTCTTGGCATCGCGGCGGGCCCGGACAAGATTATATTTTCTCAGCACGCGGAGTTGATGGGAGACGGCCGAGACGGACTCGTCTAAAATATCGGCCAGATCACAGACGCACAGCTCCGATTCCCGATGGAGCAGATATAAGATCTTTAAGCGTAAGGGGCCGCTGAGCGCATGTAAGATCCCGCGCAGCCGCTGCAATTCCTCGTTCTCCACCAGCTCTTGGCGCAGGCGTAAGATGCGCTCCGGCGTGATGGTGGGACCTAGACACTTGAAGCCTAGATGCTGCACAGTTCGTTGAAGCATGAGCACCGTCCTTCATTTGAAAAAATATTCAAATGAAACTCTAGCACACCCTGCGCCCAAAGTCAAGGGGGCCACGGCATCCGTTGACAGATGCCTTTCAAGGGTCTACAATTCAAGTCTCAAAGGAGGAGAGTATGAGTCCGGTCATCTTCGAGATCGGGCCGGTCTCCGTGCGCTGGTACGGCCTGATGTATGTGGTGGCCATCATTGTGGGCATCTTTCTTACCCAGCGCGAGGTGAGGCGTCGAGGACTGCCGCTCAATCTCGATGACATTTTAGATTTCGTGCTCATTACGATCCCTCTGGCCATCGTCTTTGCCCGGCTCTACTATGTGGCCTTCCGCTGGGACTACTATGGCCAAAATTTAGCAGACATTTACAAGATCTGGCAGGGAGGGCTGGCCATTCATGGGGGGCTTCTCGGTGGCTTCTTGGCGCTTGGGATCTTCTCCCGCTGGAAGAAGATCTCATTCTGGAAATTTGCGGATATCATCGCCCCGGCCGTCATCTTAGGCCAAGCCCTGGGTAGATTTGGGAATTTTATGAATGGCGATGCCTACGGCACGCCCACGGATCTGCCCTGGGGAATCGTCTTCCCAAGAAGTTCTCCCGCCGGAGCTGCGTATCCTGAGTTACACATCCATCCCTCGATGCTCTATGAGATGAGCGGGGATCTGCTCATCTTTGGCCTGCTCTTTTGGCTGAGAACGAAGCCGTTCAAAGAGGGCTTTCTCGTCTCGCTGTATGCTATTCTTTATTCCTTGTTGCGCTTCTTCGTGGAGTTCACCCGCGGAGATGCGCTCTGTCTAGTGGGCGGGAGCGCCTGTGTTCTGGGAGCTTCGAATCTCTTGGAATCGCTGCGGGTGGCCCAAGTCATGAGCGTGCTGCTCTTTACCGTCTTTCTAGGGCTGATGCTTAAAAGAAAGCTCTATCAGCAGGAGACTGCTCCCCCGAAGCCGGAGCCGGCGGGCTTGCCTTCTTAAATTATTTCTTCGCCAGCCGCTGCGGAGCTGCTTTGAGAAAGGCCAGAAAATCTGCAAAAGCTTCTTCAATCCTATCGAGATGGAGGGAGTAGTATTTTGTTTGTCCCTCCCGGCGTGAGGTCACAAAGCCCTGCTGCTTAAGCATGGTGAGATTGCGCGAGATGCTGCTCATGTCGCGGTCCTCGAAGGTCTCGCCCTGGACCTCACCCTGAAAGGCAGCGGCAATAGCGGTCACAGGCATCTCCCCATGCGCAGCTAAGAGCTCCATCAGCCTAAGGCGGGAGCGATGAGAGAAGCACTTGAACAAGTAAACGTAGCGACTGTAGACCATCGTCCTCTCCTTCTTAAAGTTTCGCCCCTTGACAAAGGAGGCCGGGGGTATTATAATACTCATCACCGTAGTAGCGCAAGTGCGCAAGTATACAAGTATGGGCAGAGGACCCATGGAGTGATCACATACGCCCGACGATGAAGTAACCTCCCCAGATGCCGCTGATCCAGAGAGCCTCGGGATCTCTTATCTCAGCTCAGCTGGCCCAACGTGTCCGTACACCCTCTTCCGCTGGCAGACTATTTGGCATTCGTTGGGCTCGTTCAAGAACCCTCATAAGAAAGGAGCTGGTTCCCATGGCCAGAGCAGAACTCGTGCGCAGTGGGCTGCTTGCCATCGACCCTCAGGCAGGGAGCGTGAATTATCGAGATCTTTTCGAAAAGACCCTCCAATTGCTACAGCGCGACGATGAGCGGTACCTACATATCGCAAAGAAGTTGGATGCTCTCATCCTTTCCTTGGAGGACCACCATCTCATCGAGAGCGCTCTTGTGCGCTTTAAGCTGCAGGAGATCGCCGATTACAGTCGTGTGATGGCCGGTGAGCTCCCCATTTACCGTAAGCGAGGACTCCCAGAGAAGAGGTACGGACACGATGGCAGCACCAGCTAAGCGTGTAGGCGCTATTGTCCCCACAGAGACAGGACAAGGTCATTACATCAACTATTACGCGCTCTATCAGGAGGCGCTCGCCCGGTTGAAGAAGAGGGAAGAGCTGGTAGCTAGGCTTGAACAGCTCCTCTCAAACCTCGATCTGAAGAACTCCTCCCACGGTGAAGAGCTGCTCAGAATTCTCAAGGAGCTTCGCGGCGGCTGATGCAGCAACAGAGCAGAGGACCATGAAGCAGAGAAGGAGATGAATCGTAATGGCAAAGGTGACCAGAGTCACCGTGTACTGGACATGCGCTTTCTGCCACAAAGCCATCCAGGAGAGCAAGGCTTTGAGGATCGTCCAAGACGGTCAGATTTATTACGTCTGCAGTTCCCGCTGTCGGGAACGCTTCCTGGCCATCGCGAGCAGATATGCTGTCCCGTCGGGGACGAACTCGAAATGCTCTGACAGGGAGTGATCTACACCGATGGAGAACAAAGTTCTGGCACTCTTAGTCATTGTTGGCCTGTTGCTGCTTGCGCTCCTCTTCTCGTGGTTTAGGCTGCCTAGGTCAGAAGCCCAGGGGGTGAAGGTCACATTATCCGAGTGGAAGTTGGAACCCACAAGCCTAACTCTTCCGCCCGGCCCCATCCAATTCATGGTGACCAACTCCGGCCAGATGGAGCACGCTTTCGAAATCGA
>JBBIOR010000007.1:70450-78370 GCA_037443265.1 Candidatus Fraserbacteria bacterium
CCATCCAATTCATGGTGACCAACTCCGGCCAGATGGAGCACGCTTTCGAAATCGAAAGAAGATCTGACCACAAAGAGCTGGGGGAAATCGAGCACATCGCCCCAGGCCAGACGAAGGCATTGACCGTGGTATTGCAGCCCGGGGACTATGAGCTCTATTGCCCAATCCCTGGCCACAAAGAGCAAGGTCTTGTGGGAACCCTGCTCATTCAGGAACTCGTACCCCCAGAGGCTGCTCAGACTCCGAGTCAGACGTTGTAGGTACCTAGGTACCAAAGGAAAGGGAAGGAATTGGAAGACCAACCCATATGTCGGAAGCGTGAGAGGAGGTGAGTAGAGGTGACCGAGCAAGTCAAGTGCGCTGTCTGCGGCAAAGTGACCACGAAGCAGGTCGCATTCCAAGTCTATCACCAGGGGAAGCCGTTCTACACCTGCGGTTCTGGCTGCCGTGAGCAATTTATGCTCAATCCCTCTAGGTTCACCCAAGCCGCTGCGACCAGCCCGACTGCAGGGAGCAAGACTTCGACGACACCGCAAGCACCCAAGGCCCAGACGACTTCAGCTCCTCCGCCATCGTCGAAGCCGCAGCCGAAGAAGAAGCCATAGACTGAACGTCGCTTCCGCCCCTGACCCAAGGGAGCTTGGAAGGCTTTCAGGGCCTTCCAAGCTCTTTCTCTTCTCCTCTGGGTTTGAGGCGGCTAGATCTGAAATCTCTCGCCCAGATAGAATCTCTTCGCTAGGGGATTCTGTGTGATCTCGTCAGGCTTCCCTTCCCAGAAGATCCGACCCTGCTGCAGAAGATAGACGTAATCCGTCACCCGCAGCGTCTCGCGCACGTTGTGGTCTGTGACGATGATCCCAATCCCTGAGCTCTTGAGCTGATGGATGATCTCTTGCAGCCCTTCGACGGAAATGGGGTCGATGCCTGTGAAGGGCTCATCGAGCAGGAGAAAGCGCGGCGAGGAAGCGAGCGCGCGGGCGATCTCCACTCGGCGGCGCTCTCCAGCGGAAAGGGTGTCCGCCCGTTGCGAGGCGAGAGGGAGAATGCTCATGCTCTTAAGAAGCTCTTCGGCGCGCAAAAGCCGCTCGGCCCGGCTGGAGATGCGCCCTTCGAGCACCACGAGCACGTTCTCCAACACGGAAAGCTTGCGAAACACGGAGGGCTCCTGCGGGAGATAATTGATGCCCCGGCGGGCCTTCTCGTGGAACGGCCAGCGCGTGATCTCTTCGCTGCCCAAGAGAATCCGACCCGCATCCGGCGCAGCCAGCCCCACGATCAGATGGAACGTGGTCGTCTTGCCGGCCCCGTTGGGGCCTAAAAGCCCCACGACTTGCCCCTCCTCAACCCTGAGGGAGACTCCAGCGACGACGAGACGGCGACTCCAGCGTTTGCAGAGCCCTTCGGCCAAGAGTTTCATGACTTAAACTCCACCCGCGCATCCTTGATCGTCAAGACCCCCTGATCGGGATGGTACTCAAAGCCCTGTCCCATGAGGATCAGATCTGTGCGTTCGACGCGGACGGGTGAGTCGCTTCGCAGCACGCGCGTCTTCTCTTCCCAATACGCTTCCTCGCTCGAGAAGCGCAGGTCATCCGGATCGCTGGCCCGCAGGTTCCCACTCAAGAGGAGATCCCCCAAGCGATGGTAGAAGACGAGTCGCTCGGCTTCTACCCGCAGAAGCTCTCGCCCCTCAGGGTTGAAGAAGCGTAACTCGATCCCTGTGGCCCGGGTCTCTTGTTGAAAATATTGGAGCGAGCGCGCCCGAAGCACCCATATGGCTCGGCCTTCCTCGTCGTAGCGCGTCAGCTCACTCTCGTAGGCTTCGATCAGCGCAGTTGCGGGAGCCTTCTGCCCCCTCTCTAAAGAGTTGCCACAAGAGGCCAGCTCGAAGAGAGCCGCCAGCCCGAAGAGCACTAAGAGGAGCGGGCGGAAGCGCTGTGAGCGCGAGCCAGACATGCGTTCACTAAGCCAACAAACAGCGGCCTGGGCTTCGTCGGGCGGGACTTGAACTCGGGGTGGAACTGAGAGGCAATAAAGAACGGATGATCCGGGATCTCTCCAATTTCCATGCGCCGCCCATCGGGAGATTTTCCGCTGAAAATGAAGCCGGCCTCTTCGATCTGCTTGATATATGCGGGGTTCACCTCGTAGCGATGGCGGTGGCGCTCCTCAATTTCTTGTGTGCCATAAAGCCTGTGGGCCAGCGTTCCGCGCTCTAGGATCACGGGCTGAGCCCCCAGGCGCATCGTGGCCCCTTTCTCGCGGACCGTGGTTTGCTCAGGCATAAGACAGATCACCGGATGCCGAGGCTGCCCTTCAAATTCCGTGCTGTTGGCCCCTTCTATGCCCAAGGCGTTTCGGCAGAATTCAATGACGGCCAGCTGAAATCCATAGCAGATCCCCAGAAACGGCAAGCCGTGAGTGCGGGCATAGTGGATGGCGCGGATCTTCCCTTCGGCACCGCGATGTCCAAAGCCGACCGGAACGATCAGGCCGTCGACGCCTTCCAGCATCTCATCTTGATAATCATCCGCTTCGATCCATTTGATCTCGACGCGGGCGCGCCGCAGAGCCGCGGCATGCGTGAGCGCCTCGGCGTAGCTGATGTAGCTGTCCCTAAGATCCGTGTACTTGCCCACCAGAGCCACGAGGATGCTTCTGGTGGGATGGAGGGCATTCTCTAAAAACGCCTTCCACTCCCCAAGATCGCGTCGCGCGGGCTGCACTTTCAAGCGATTCAGAAGATAGTCTGTGAGGCCCTGCTCCTCGAAGACCAAGGGCACTTGATAGATGAGATCCACATTCGGAGCACTGATGACGGCCTCCAGCGGCACATCGCAGAAGAGCGCGATCTTGCGCTTGATGCTCTCTTTGAGGGGCTCCTCGCTTCGGCCCACGATCACATCGGGCTGGATGCCGATGGCCCGCAGTTCTTTCACCGAGTGCTGGGTGGGCTTGGTCTTCTGCTCGCCCACGGTAGCGACGACAGGCACAAGCGTCGTGTGGATGAAGACGACGCTCTCATCGCCCAGCTCCTGGTGCATCTGGCGCGCAGCCTCCAGAAACGGCATGCTTTCAATATCACCGACGGTGCCGCCCAGCTCGACGATGACCACTTCCGCGCCGCTCTTTTCGGCCACGCGCTTCATGGAGCTTTTAATCTCATCTGTGACGTGGGGGATGATCTGGACCGTCTGGCCCAAATACTCTCCGCGGCGCTCCTTCTCGATCACGCGCTTATAAATCTTGCCCGTGGTGATGTTGTGATCGCTGGTGAGATCAATGTCTAGAAAGCGCTCGTAGCTTCCCAGATCCATGTCGACCTCACCGCCGTCTTCTAAGACAAAGACTTCGCCGTGTTGATAGGGATTCATGGTGCCGGCATCGCAATTGAGATACGGGTCGATCTTGATAGCAGTGACTTTGAGGCCGCAGGCTTTTAATAACAGACCGATGGAGGCGGAGGTGATGCCCTTGCCCAGCCCTGAAAGCACACCTCCCGTCACAAATAAGAATTTCGTCATGGGATTCTGGCCTCGCCCTAGGCATTATAGCCCGCTAGAAATAGGCGTTCAAGGACAGGCTTCCGGCCTCAGCCATAGAACGTCAGCCCTCCGCTCGCGCTCAGCACCTGCCCCGTGATGTGATTCGACTCATCGGCAGCAAAGAAGAGCACGGCGTTGGCAATATCTTCGGGCCGGCCCAATCCCAGCAGCATCATCTGCTCGATGCGCTCGAGCACTTTCTTGCCCAATTCGTCAGATTTGAGCTTGGCCAGTAGGGGGGTGTCCACCAGGCCGGGACAGATGCAGTTTACTCTAATATTGTCGCGGGCGAACTCACGCGCCCAGGTCTTTGTCAGTGCGATCACGGCCGCCTTACAGCCCGAATAGACGGCCTCGCCGAAGCTGCCACCCCGGCCCGCGTCTGAGCTGATATTGATGATCTTGCCGGATTTTCGAGAGGCCATATGCGCCCCCACGATATGGGTGCAGTTGAGCACGCCTACAAAATTAACGGCGATGACGCGCTGCCAGTCGCTGGGCTCCGTCTTGAGGAAAGGGATGATCCCCTTGTCCCAGCCCGCATTGTTTATTAATATATCGATCTTCTGGAAACGTTGTAGGGCTTCAGTGACCGCGTGCTCGACGGCCGAATGATCTGCCACGTCCGCCAGGGCCAGGACGGCGCGTCTTCCCAGCTGTTGGATCTGCTGGGCGAGATTTTCGGTCGCCGGACGATCGATGTCGTTGAGGACAAGATCCGCGCCGTTGCGGGCCAGAGAGAGTGCAATGGCCCGCCCGATCCCGTGCGCCGCCCCCGTCACCATCGCCACTTTGCCGTGCAGATTCACTTGCATGAAGATGCACCTCGCCTATGCGTATAGAGAACACGATAGCGTTCTGTGCCGCGTGCAAAGCACTCTTGGCATAAGGCGTCGTCTAGCTCCGAAGAGTCGAGGGGCCTAAGTAGCACGTCGTACCCCAGCTCCTGATAGAGCGCGACCAGCTCGCTCAAGCGCGGCTCGCAGAAGATCCCGCACCGCACCCAGCCTTCGCCTTCTAACGTTGTTCGATCTTTCATAAAAGATCGCTCAGCTCGTCGTTCTGCAGAGGGAGTCGTCCGTGTTTTTGCAGATGTTCTTGGAGCAGCTCACTCTCCCGTTGCGTGTAGAGTACATTCTCTTCGTAATCGAAGAACCGCCCTCGAGCACGAGACAACTGATCCATAAGGGCCTCTCTTAGATTGGGCACGCCCTGAATCGCTACGACTTCACGATGCTCATTATAGAGCCGATAGACCCCTGCGCGCTCGGGAACTTGCTTGAGGGTCTCTATATCGAGAGACTGCAACCTCCGGCGTGGGGGCAGCGGCACCCGCGCCAAGCGCACGCGCATATCACAACGCAGGCAGCGCAGCGCTTCAGAGCGCGCTTGCTCTAAGCTATAGCTCTGCTCAACGACGCATTCCAGCCCGCGCTGCTCAAGAGGGAGAGAGCCGGGCTCTACCCTCTTGCGACTCAGAAAATCTTTGAGCGCGTGGGACCGGGTCTGGGGCTCTTCTTCCGTGAGGCGCTCGGCGATGTCGCCGTCGCCGCCTAGATAGCGATCGATCGCTTGAGCCGCTCTTCTCCCCAGCGCAATGGCCTCGATCACCGACGCCGGACCCGTCACGAAATCCCCCCCCGCGAAGACGCCGGGATGGTCCGTGCACAGCGTCTGCGGGTCTACCTCCAGGGAGAAGCTGGGAGGAACCTCGGGCTCCTGACCGATGGCCACGATGACCGTATCGCACCCCAGCTCAAATTCACTGCCAAAGATGACGACGGGTTCTGGTCCTTCGAGCCGCGTGCGCGCGCCGCAAAGCTTCAATCGGCCGTCCTCCCGTTCTAGCCTGAGAGGGACTGTCAGCTCTAGAAGGCGAACGCCCTCTTCGAGCGCGCGCTCGAGCTCTTCAGCATAAGCGGGCATCTCCTCCCGCGTGCGACGGTAGAGCATCCACACGTCTTGAGCGCCCAAGCGCCGCGCCGTGCGGGCGCAGTCCGTGGCGACGTTGCCCCCACCGATGACTACTACGCATCCCCCAAGCTTTACCCGCTCCCCGGCGTTGACCCGACGCAAAAACTCCAACCCCGAAAGGGCCAGTTCCTCCCCGGCCATGTTGAGCCTGCGCACGCGCTTTGCCCCCATCGCTAAAAAGATCGCATCGAATCCCATAGCTTGGAGTGCGTCCAGCGACTCGATTGGGGTCTTCGTTTGGATCTTGACTCCGATGGCTTCGATCTGTTGGATCTCTCTATCAAGCACCTGGCGCGGGAGACGAAAAGGCGGAATGCCATAGCGGAGCATACCTCCGGGCTGGGGAAGGGCCTCAAAGACCGTCACCGCATGCCCCTGCTTTCTGAGATAATAAGCAGCTGTAAGTCCTGCAGGCCCGGAGCCCACAATCGCGACTCTCTGGCCCGTGTCGGGTCTCTGTTTAGAAAAGCGCCTCCATGAGCCATCCTCGCCGCACTCAAACGCAAAACGCTTTAAGCGACAGATCGAAATGGGCTCGTTGATCGCTCCGCGACGACAAGCCGTTTCACAAGGGTGATAGCACACATAGCCCAAGACGCCGGGGAACGGGACTCTTTCGCGCACGACCGCGAGGGCTTGAGCATACTTCCCCTCGGCGATGAAGCGCACATACCGGGGGATATCAATCCCCGCAGGGCAGGCGTCTACACACGGGACGAAGCCCAGCTTGTTGTGGGCCTTCTTGCCTTCTTTGTCTACGATAGCTCCCGAGGGGCAGACGACCCCACAAGCTCCACAGAAGATGCATCCCGACGCTTCTAGGGTTGGCCCTTGGGTGCCTACGGTGACCTCTCCGTCTTCCGTGACGACGAAGCCCAAAGCGCCGAGGCCGCGCACATCGCGACAGACGCGCACGCAGCGGGTACACCCAATACAGAGATTCCAATCGAAAGTGAAAAGCGGCTCCTGAGCGATCACGGGCCGCGCTTTATAGGTGTATCTGGGCGTGTCGGGCGGAATCCCGACATATTCGCTGACAAAGCGGATCTCACAATGATTGAAAATATCGCAGCAACGCTCTTGTGGCGGCACCCCCATCGAGCAGGTCCTCCGGTCGCAGCCCTCGCGCCAGGGGCAAAGAATACAAGCGTGGGGGTGGCTTGCCAAGATCTTTTTGAGGTTCTCTTGACGCGCCCGGCGCAGCACCTCCGTGTCGGTGCGAATGACCCAGCCTTCGGCGATGAGAGTCTGGCAAGCCCGTTGAGCCTCAGCATAGCCCTCGACTTCCACCAAGCATAGGCCACAACCCTCATACGGGGTCGCCTGTCGCCCCAAGATGGCACGCTGCGGCCCCTGGTAGAGGGCGGCAGCCTGGGAGTATGTGCCAGGAGCAGGTGGGAGATCCGGATGATGGCAGAGCGTGGGCAGATAGATCCCCGCGGCCCGGGCGGCCTCCAAAACGGTCGCACCCTCGCGACCCCAGACCTCCTGTCCATCTATCACAACTCTCACAACGGGCATAACGCTGCCTTTACCAAGAGTGCGCGATGGCGCCGGACGGACAAGCCACTATACAGGGCAACGGCGGACGTCTCCCAACGGGCTTGCAGGGCGCGCAGCTGTATTTGAGCTTCTTACGGTGTTCTTCTTTGACGACTGAGGTTTCCCGCTCAGCTAGCGGGTCAAACGGGTCCGCGACGATCTCAAAAAGATCGGCTGGGCAGGCGCTCACACAAGCGCCGCAGCCCTTGCACCTGTCGGTGTCGATGGCGATGAAATACTCGCCCGAGCCGTCTTGGTAGCCGTAGTGCGCGATCATCGGGTAAGGCCATGTTCTCTTTCGTAGAGCGCTTTGGCAAAGAGCGCCGCGCCCAGCGCCCCGGCAATCTGGGGGTCTAGCTTGGGCTCCAACGCTCTGGTGCCCAGCTCGCGCTCAATTCTCCGCACAATCCCGATATTTTTAGAGATCCCTCCCGTGATGGCGAACTCCCGCTCGACTCCAATCCGCATCAGAAGCTCCACCGTCCGATGGGCCATCGCGGAGCAAAAGGCGGCCAAGACCTTCTCTCTGGGCCACCCTGCTCTCAGCAGACTGAGCACTTCGGATTTGGCAAAGACGACGCACGTCGAACTGACGGGCGGAGGCTCCTCCTCCACCGCCAGGGAAGCCGGGCCCACTGCTTCGATGGGCACCTGTAACAGATCGGCCATCACTTCCATGCCGCGGCCCGTGCCCGCCGCGCACTTATCGTTCATGAGAAAGTTGGTCACTTTGCCCTTCTCATCGCAGCGGATGGCTTTGCAGTCTTGCCCACCCATGTCCAGCACGGTTCTCACGGAAGGCCCATAGATGAAATCGCCCGCGATGAAAGCCAGCGCGACTTGCACAAGCTGCTCTGGG
>JBBIOR010000008.1:0-27893 GCA_037443265.1 Candidatus Fraserbacteria bacterium
GCTCCGTTCTCCAGCAGATAGAGCGCGGCATCCGGGCCGGCCGGCACCTCCACCACACACCCGTGGGCCCGCCACAGCAGCAGCCGCTCACAAGGCCCAACAACAAGAGTATTCCCAGGAGTCCGCCGAGATAGCGCGCCTTCATTGGCGGATGCCCCCTTCTCTTGGCCCTTTCACTTGCGGGATTTTCTGTTAGCATAAAACAGCCAAAATGTCAAGGGGGGATACAGGATAAAATCCTTGTGAAACGATCGACCCCGAATACGTAGTAGCTTCTAGGGGAAATGGGGTCTGCAGCACCCAGGTGCTCCCTTCAAATTTTCAGAGAGCTTTGGGTCAGGCCGCCGGGCCGGAGAGCGAAGCGACAGGGCTCTTTAGGAAGGCCCTCAAAAGGCGACTGAAGACCTCGGGCTGCTCGATGGGAGGAGAGTGGCCACAGCGATCCAGAAAGACCAGCTGAGCGTTCTCGATATGCTCCTTGAACTCCTGGGCCACTTCGGGGGGAGTGATCCGGTCATTGCGCCCCCAGACGATAAGGGTGGGAATCTTGATCTTCTCCAGCTCGCTTTTGACGTTATAGTCGCGCGTGGCCTTGGCAACGCGAATCAAAAAGCGCACATACGTGCGATCCCTGAGCATCTCTTGAACGTCATCGATGATCTCCTCGGTGACGTGGCCCGGGTCATAGAAGATCTCGCAGGCCTTTGTGTGGATGAACTCCCGAGTGACTTTGGGAAGCTCCCCGCCGCTTAAGCTGCGCTCAAAGAGCCCCGCGCTGCCCGTGATGATGAGCCGTTCAGCGTGTTCTGGGTATCGCAAGCAGAAGTCGATGGCCACTTGACCGCCGAGCGAATTTCCGCCTATGGAGGCCCTCTCGAGCCCCAGCTCATCAAAAAACCGCTTGATGAAATCCGTGAGCTGATGGATGGATTGAAGATCTTGGGGCTTGCGGGTGGGTCGACGATCCAGGGGAAGCTGCGGGGCAAGGACGTGAAACTCGTCTGAGAGATCTTGGATGATCGGGGCCCAGTTCTCGGGGCGTCCAAAGAGGCCATGGAGCAAGACAACGGCTTCTCCTTGGCCTCCTTCGAGGAAGCGCAAGGGCTCAGCTGCGGGCGTCATGACCTCCTCCCACGGAGTATTTTCCCTGTTTTCAGCAATACCCTAGCAAACCGCGCTGATTTTGTCAATGGCTAAAGCTTCAGTTTATAATACAGCCGGCTATGAGAAGTAGACTCTTATACAGGATCTGTTTGGGCCTTCTGTGCGTTGGGCTGACACTGAGCCTCGGGGTGGGCGCGCCCCGGCTCGCGGCCCAGAGCCAAATCCCCATGACGGGCACGCCGGTGCCCGGCCTAGCCAGCTTCGATCGACTCATAGTCGATCTGATGAGAATCGCACAGATCCCCGGAGGCGCCGTGGCCGTCGCCAAAGAGGGCCGGCTGGTCTTCGCCCGTGGCTACGGCTACTCTGATCAGGAGAACAACCAGCCCATCCAGCCGGATTCGCTGTTTCGCATCGCCAGCATCTCCAAGTCCATCACGGCCGTCGCCATCTTGCAGCTGAGCGAGAGCGGCCGGCTCAGCCTGGACGAGCAAGCCTTCTGCCGGCCGGGCGTCCAGACAGGCTGCCTCCTGACCCTTGAGCCCCCTCCCGGCACAACTGTAATAGATCCACGCCTCTATGAGATCACGGTCCGACAGCTGCTGTGGCATGCCGGCGGTTGGGATCGCGATCGTAGCGGCGACCCGATGTTCATGCCCATCACGAAAGAGGCCGCCCATGCCCTGGGCCAGCCACCACCGGCCAGCTGCAAGTCCGTCATACGCTACATGCTGAGCCGCAGACTTGACTTCAACCCAGGCAGCTCCTATGCCTACTCCAACTTCGGCTACTGTGTCTTAGGGCGCATCATCGAGCAAGTGACGGGACAGACGTATGAAAGCTATGTCCAGCAGAACGTCCTTGCGCCGGCCGGGATCACGCGCATGCGCATCGGGCGCACATTGCCGGAAGGGCGTGCCCCAGGCGAAGTCAAATACTATGACTTCCCCGGGGCGCCTCTGGCCGAATGCGTCTTTGCTAATCTGGGCCAATGCCCTTGGCCCTATGGGGGATTTTATCTGGAGGCGATGGACTCCCACGGCGGCTGGATCGCCTCGGCCATCGATCTTCTGCGTCTTGTCACGGCCATAGACGGCCGCCGCTCGGTGCAGAGCCCGCCGCTTCAGCCCCAGACCGTCCAACGGATGATCTCACGCCCAGATCTGGGCTATTGGCAAGGTAGCTCTTGGTACTATGCAATGGGCTGGGCCGTGCGACCCGTAGGCAACGAGGCCAACTGGTGGCATAATGGCTCGCTGCCGGGGACTTCCAGCCTTCTCGTGCGGGAAGGCCAGACCGGCCTTAAGCTCAGCTGGGCAGCCCTCTTCAACTCTCGGCCCCGCGCGTGGGAGGGCTTCATGACAGCCTTGGATCGCGCTCTCTGGCAGGCGGTCGGCGAAGTCACCGAGTGGCCCACCCACGATCTCTTTTAGAAACCCTCTTGGGCTTGATGGCTCTCTCCTGCTTCAGATACACCTGCACATCCGAGGGCACGTTCTCCTCTACCACTATCCCAGGTCCCACAAATGAGCGCGCGCCGATCAAGACTCCGGGCATCGTCATCGTGCAAATCCCCAATTGAGTCTCCGCCCCCACCATCGCGCCCAATGAGCTTAGGCCTGTGGAGACCCGCTCACCCTTCACCACGGGCTTGATCTCAGCGCGATGGACCTTCACGTTGGCCGTCACCGTCCCGGCTCCGGCCCGCGCCCCGCGATCAAAGATCGAATCCCCAAAATAGCCTGAGTGTGTGCTCGCACCCTCTTGAAACAGACAGCGGGCCACCTCCGCATGGGCCCCGATCACAACCCCTTCCTCTAGGTCGGTGTATTCCCTCACCAAGGCGTGATTTCCAATGACGCAATCCGGGCCGATGTAGCACGGCCCCTTGATCACAGCGTATTCAAAGATCTTGACCCGCTCGCCGAGGTAGACTTCTCCCTCAATGTGGGCCAGCGGGCTGATCCGCGCTGAGGATGCCCGAAAGAATTGGAGATGCTCGTCCATCAAGAGGCGCGTGACATGGAAGAGATCCCACGGATATTTCAACGAAGGGCTCGGCTCCTCTCGGATAACTACCCGCACGTCATGCGCGCTCATGTAGTGCGCAAGCGCCTCTTCATAGGCGTAGGGGTGCTCGTCCACACGCTCAAGAACGTCCAGAAATTCTCGGGGCACAAGATAAATCCCCACAACCCGCACATCGCTGGGACTTTCTTTATGAGGCTTCTCGATAATCCCCACGGCCCGATCGCCTTCAAGCACCAGCACGCCATACTTCCAGGGCTCCTCTGTCCTCTGTCCTGCCAGAATGAGCTTAGAACCCGTCTCGCGACTCTTCTGGCGCATCGGCTCGATCCAGCGATCGACTGTGAACTCATGCGCGTGCAGCACAAAAAATGAGTCTTCCAATGCGCCCTGGGCCGCCCGCAGCGCATCGGCCATCCCCCGGGGGCGCTCTTGAACGACATAGCTCAATCTTAAATTGAGCTTCTTATCTTTGAGTTCTCGCTCTATGGCTCGGGTGGGCGCCTGGACGATGAGGATCTCTTCCATGCCTGCGCGCTCCAAGGCTTCGAGCGTCCACTGGATGAGCGGCTTGCCCATCAGACGAAAAAGACTCTTATGCTGCCCCTCACAGAGCGGCCAGAATCTCGACGATTCGCCCGCGGCCAAAAGTACCGCCTGCATCCGTTTCCTCCTTCAAACAGAAGCCATTCTAGCTCATCCCCATTGCGCGCGCATCCTGACACCATTACAATGGGCTCGCTATGAGAGCGCTCATCCTCGCCGGCCTCAGCCTCATCTCCGTCCCCTTGAGCTCTTATGCCCTACCCAACGAGGTGCAATACGCCATCGACGCGGAGCTCGATACGCAAAAGAACGTCATCGTTGGGAGAGAGATCGTTCAGTTCACCAATCGAACGGGACACGCTCTCGAAGAGCTATATTTTCACGTCTATCCCAATGCCTTTAAGCGCGACTCCAACAGCCAGTATCAACGCGATCTCCAAAGAATGGTCGGAATTCGAGATCTAAATCGCATCTACGCCGACCCAAACGACGATGCGTTCATGGAGATTGTAAGCATCACCAGCGCTGGCCGTCCGCTGAGTTTTTCTATGGAAGACACCCTCTTGACCGTCCAGCTACCGGAACCGTTGGCAGATGACGAGCCAATTGAACTGGCCATCGAGTTCATCTACGATCTTATGGAAGTCCCCCCCGAGGGGCGCATGGCGGCGACTCTAGCCATCCGCAGCGGACATCGAAACGGCGTCTACACCATCGCCCTCTGGTACCCCAGGCTGGCCGTCTATGATGAGGCCGGCTGGCACCTTGAGCCCTATAGCTACTTAGGAGAGTTCTACAGCGATTTCGCGGATTATCTCGTCCGGCTGAGTGTGCCTATGGGCTTGCTAGTGGGGGCCACCGGAACCCTGCAGCTTGAGGTAGAAGCCCCCCCGAGGAAGATCCTCAGCTTCCAAGCCGAGAAGGTTCATGATTTCGCTTGGGTGGCCAGCGCCCGCTATCAAGCGAAAGAGCTTCCGTGGGAGGGGATCACGGTCCGCGCGCTCTTTTTCGATCAAGCCGCGCTGGCCGATAGAGCTCTCGAGGCTCTGCGCTTCTTCAGCGAAGAGTTCGGCCGCTATGCCTATCCCGTCTTTACGGTCGCCCAAGTCGAGGCCGGAGGGGGCATGGAATACCCGGCCATCGTGATGATCGGGCAGGGCACCGAGCGCGAGATCGCCCATGAGATCGCCCATCAATGGTGGTATGGGGCCGTGGGCAATAATGAGTTTGACGAGGCCTGGCTCGATGAAGGATTTACGACCTTCTCCGAAGAGCGTTATCTCATCGAGCAGCTCGGTTACCCGGAGGACTTGGCTCGTAGTTCGCTGCGCTTCCATGAGCCGGGTGAGGCCGTGCTCCAGCCGGCCTCTCACTATTCTTCGCTCTCGAGCTATGCCGCCGCCGTCTACACCAAGGCCTCGGGCATCTTGTGGATGCTCCGCGGGCTCTTGGGCCAAGAGACGTTCGATACGATCCTTCAAGAGTATTACAAGCGCTTTCAATTCAAAAATGCCACCACCCGCGATTTCGCAGCACTAGCGGAGGAGATCAGTGGGCAAGAACTCGATTGGTTCTTCGACCAGTGGCTGCGTACCACCAAGACGCTCGATTTCTCTATTGCCGAGGTGCGCTCGACTTCCCTGGGAGATGGGCGCTATCGCCATGCGATCGCGCTCGAGCGTCGCGGCGAGGCGATCATGCCTGTGGCCATCCAGCTCAGATATTCCAATGGCAAGACCCAACAGATCCACTGGGATGGACAGGCCACAAGAGCGGAGTTTGTCTTAGAGGCCGATGCGCCGCTTCAGCGAGTCATCATCGATCCAGAGCGCATCATTTTGGAAGAGGACCGCTCGAACAACAGCTGGGCCGAGAGGGCGGCGCGACTCCTGGAACGTTTTTTATGGGGATTGGCAGCTGTCTTGGGCTCTCTCTGGTTGGCGAGGCGCCGTGCCGCGCCCTAAGGCAGGCTGGGCTCTCTCGCCATGATGCGATTCTGCTCATCCACCCAGATGATCTTCGGCTGAAACAAGGCCACTTCGTCCTCTTCCAGATGGACAAAGCTCAGGATGATCACGGGGTCTCCGATCTCGCCCCAGCGCGCCGCGGCCCCATTGAGAATGATCTCCCCGGAGCCGGCCCGGCCGGGAATGGCATACGTCTCCAGCCGCGAGCCGTTGTTGATGTTGACGACCTGGACTCTCTCATAGCTATAAATGCCTGCAGCCTCCATCAGCTGGCGGTCGACGGTGAGGCTTCCTTCATAGTCGACATTCTTGCCCGTGATCCGAGCTCTATGAATCTTTGATTTTAAAAGCTCCAGGCGCATGTTCCGGCCCTCTCTAGCTGATCCGGGCTATGATACTCTGAAACCCCTGCTCAGGCAAGCTTTCTCCGCTTTGCCAAGAGGCTGGCCAATGTGATAGCATGGGATGCTATTGTCGCTATGATGAAAGGAGACCTCACATGAAAAGCCCACTAGTTCACAAGCAGAAAGCCCAGCGTTCCACACCCCGCGAGCCGGGTCCGAAGTCCAAGGAGATTTTCGAGCGCAAGGAGAGAGTCGTGGCGCGAGCGATCTCCCCTCTTGCGCCCTTTATCATGGCCGAGGGCCGGGGAGTCACAATCAAAGACGTCGACGGCCAGGAATATTTAGATTTCACCGGCGGCTGGGGGTGTCTGAACGTGGGCCACAATCACCCCAAAGTCGTACGCGCCGTCCAAGAGCAAGCCTCAAAATACATCCACACCGACTGCAGTGTGGTGATGTACGAGCCCTACATTGAGCTGGCCGAGCGTTTAATAGAGTACGCGCCGGGTGTGCGCCCCAAGAGAGTCATTTTCTTTAACAGCGGGGCCGAGGCGGTAGAAAACGCCGTCAAAATTGCCCGTTATTTCACAAGGCGCCGCGCCATCGTCGTCTTCGAGGGGGCCTTCCACGGCCGGACTCTTCTCACCATGACCATGACTCATAAAGCCATCCCCTACAAAGCCCACTTCGGCCCCTTGGCTCCCGATATTTATCGGGTCCCCTTCCCCAACCCCTATCGCAACCCCATGAGCTTCTCCGCCTGGGAGAAGCACCTTTTAACCCTCGTGGCTCCGGAGGAGATTGCAGCCGTGGTGATCGAGCCCATCCAGGGCGAGGGGGGTTTTCTAGTCCCCTCCGAGGGCTTTCTGCCTGAGCTTCGCCGATTCTGCGATGCCCACGGAATTGTGCTCGTAGCCGACGAGGTGCAATCCGGGATGGGGCGTACCGGGAGATTCTTTGCCTCGGAGCACTTTCAGATCGAGCCGGATCTCATCTGCCTGGGAAAGTCTCTGGCCTCCGGGCTGCCTTTAAGCGGCGTGCTGGGTGCGGCTGAGATTGTCGATAGCGTGCCGGATAGCGGCCTCGGCGGTACGTTCGTGGGGAACCCCATCGCCTGCGCAGCGGCTTTGGCCGTGATCGACGTCATCGAAGAAGAGAGGCTACTTGAGCGTGCCGTGCAGTTGGGTTCCCTCCTCGTACAGCGTTTCCACAAGATGCAAGAGAAATATGATCTCATTGGAGATGTGCGCGGGCTGGGGGCCATGCAGGCCATTGAACTCGTCAAGGATCGCCAGACGAAGGAGCCTGCCAGCGAGGAGACGGCCCAGATCATTCAGCAGACGCTCCGGCAGGGCGTCCTTCTGGCGAAGGCCGGACTCTACAGCAATGTGATCCGCATGCTCATTCCGCTTGTGACGAGCGAAGAGGAGCTGAACGAAGGACTAGACGTGCTGGAGGACGCACTGGAGGGGATCGCGTCCTAAGCTTACGGCAAAAGAGGGCCAGGCAGGCTGCTGGGAAAAAGCCACGCCGGAGGTGGGGGCGTGGAGAAAAACCCAGACAGCCGAACCGAGCCCTCCCAAAATTTTATTATAGCTCCAGCCAGTCCAATTCTGACAGGCTTATAGCCATCTCTTTCGCCGGAAGTAGAAGAGCATGGAGAGGGCCAGCAGGACCATGACCCCCAAGACGGCAAAGTATCCCCAGCGCCACTTGAGCTCCGGCATATATTCGAAATTCATCCCATAGACGCCCGCGATGAATGTGAGCGGAATGAAGATCGTGGCGATGATGGTAAGCACCTTCATGATCTCGTTCATCCGATGGCTGAGGCTGGATAGATAAATATCGAGCATGCCCGAGATCATATCCCGAAACGTCTCGAGGGCGTCGATGACTTGAATCGTGTGATCATAGACGTCTCGCAGATAGATTCGGGTCGGCTCCCCAAAGAGCGAAGACTCTCCGCGATGGAGCGCGCTGATCACCTCGCGCAGCGGCCAGATCGATCTTCTTAAAAAGATCATCTCCCGCTTGAGATGCTGGATCTCCTGAAGTGTCTGAGAGCTGGGGCTCTCTACCAGCTCCTCGTGGAGCGCTTCCATTCGATCACCCAGTCTCTCTAAGATGATAAAATAGTGATCGACAATGGCGTCGATCAACGCATAGGCCAGATAATCCGCGCCCAGCTTACGGATGCGACCCTTCCCGCTTCTAATCCGCTCGCGGATGGGATCGAAGACATCTCCCACCCTCTCCTGGAAGGAGAGCACGAAATTTCGGCCTAAGATCAAGCTGATTTGCTCATCTTCTGTTTCAGACTGCCCTTCGTGGTCGTTCAGCATGCGAAGCACGATGAAGATGTGATCGCCGTAGTCTTCCAGCTTGGGGCGCTGGCCGGTGCTCAAGATGTCTTCCAAGACCAGAGGGTGCAGGCCGAAGTGTCTTCCGAGGGATTCAATCACCTCCACTTGATGGAGGCCGTCGACGTTGATCCAGGTCACCGTGGGCGCCTCGCGAAAGGGGAAGCATTCTTCGACGGAGCGGACTTCCCTCTCCTCAAGATGCGTCTCGTCGTAGCCGATGAGCGTAATTTTGACCCTCTCGGCCTTCTTCTCCCCAATGTGGATCAGGGTTCCTGGCGAAAGCCCGGCTTTTTTGGAGCGCCTTCGGACGAATTTGGGCATGGTGATCCCCCTTGAAGGTGCTAGGGGGACCCCCCGGCCGCGGAGGAGTCCCCCTAGCAGGTGCGAAAGATTGCGGTCAGCCCGAAGCTTAACCCCTAGCCAGGGCCTTCTTGAAGGTGGTGCTGGGGCGGAACTTGGGCACCCAGCGGGCGGGCACTTGAATGGGCTGCTTCGTGCGGGGGTTGATGCGGCGTGCCGCCTTCCGCTGGTATGCCTCAAAGGTGCCGAACCCCGTCAGCCTCACCTTCTCATTGCGCTGGCAGGATTCCAGAATCAGTGACAGCATGGCATCTAGGGTCTCTCCGGCCTTCCGCTTGGGGAGTTGGGTCTTTCGGGCGAGCTGCTCTACGAATTCTTGCTTGTTCATTGAGAATTCTCCTCCCTTGAAGATGCACGCAGTCTTCCGTTAGAGTCCCGCTACTTGCTAGGCTTGCCGGGTTTAGGGGGTTTCTTCGGTCCTTTATCGCCCATGGAGTCTCTCACCTCCCTTGCGACGAATGGGAAATCTCTTGCTCCATCTGGGATTTGCACACCCCGCGATCGATGGATCATAATGCAAATCCCATGGGCTGTCAAGAGGGGATCCCATGCGGGATTTGCTGTCAGGTCTTCGAGTGTTGGATCTCACAGGGCTGCTGCCCGGCCCCTATGCCGCTCTGCTTCTAGCAGACCAAGGGGCGGATGTGATCAAAATTGAGGAGCCAGGGCGGGGAGACCCCGTCCGCTGGGTTCCGCCTCTGGTGAACGGGCGAAGTACCCGCTTCCTGGCGCTCAATCGCAACAAGAAGAGCCTGACTCTGAACCTCAAAGACCCCAAGGGGCGCGAGATCTTTCTACGGCTTTCCCAGACGGCCGATATTATTCTAGAGGGCTTTCGGCCCGGCGTGGCCCGGCGTCTGGGGATCGACTATGACCAAGTGCGGCAAATCAAGCCGGATATTATCTATTGCGCACTGACGGGCTACGGCCAGAGGAGCCCTTATCGCGATCACGTGGGCCATGATATCAATTACATCGCGCGGGCGGGGCTTCTGAGTCTCACGGGAGAGCGGCCGGTCATTCCGGGGGTGCCGGTGGCCGACTTGGCCGGGGCGATGTTTGCGGCTCTTGCCATACTGAGTGCCCTGCGGGCCCGAGATCAAGGCCGTGGCGGAGCCTTTTTAGACATCTCGCTTACAGACGCGGTCATCTCCTGGCTGACCGTCCACTGGGCCGAATATTTCGCCACGAGAAAGTCTCTAAGACCCCAAGAGCTGGTGCTCACCGGGGCTTTCCCGTGTTATCACGTCTATGAGACCCGCGATCATAGATTCATTGTCGTGGGCGCGCTAGAGCAGAGATTTTGGGCCAAGCTCTGCGAGGCTTTAGGGGTGCCGGAGTTCATCCCGCATCAATTTTCCGTGGAGAGGCGCGCAGAGATCCTGCGCTCGCTCCAAGCGATCTTCTCCGCGAAGACTCAAGAAGAGTGGCTTTGCCAGCTCGATCCCCGGGAGATTCCCGTAGCTCCAGTGCTCGAATTGGCTGAAGTCGCCCAGGACCCGCATGGGCGCGAACGGGAACTCATCCGAGAAGATTGGCTCGGCATAGCCTTTCCCGCCCGCATCTTCGGCGCTCCGGAGAAGAGGGATCAGCCTGCGCCGGAGCTGGGCGAACATACGCGCGAGATCCTGAGGGAGTTGGGGTACTCCCAAGAGGAGATTGACCACCTGGCCCGGCAGAGAGTAATTTAACAAGCGGAAAGGGGCTGAGAGCATACTGGATCTCCGCAATACCCTCAGGCGGCCAGCGCACATCTATCCCAAGCAGATGGCCACGAGATGCCGATCTCGGGAGCAGACCTACGCCCAGCTCTACGAGCGCGTAATGAAATTGGCCAACGGGCTGTTAGATCTGGGCCTAGAGCAGGGCGATCGGGTGGCCGTCTTGATGCTCAACTGCCATCGCTTTCTGGAGCTCTACTACGGGGCGATGTTCGCAGGACTTGTGATCGTGCCCCTCAACATCCGCTGGGGAGCCAAAGAATTCGCCTATGCCCTGGCCGACTGTCAGCCCAAAGCCTTCGCGCTGGATGCCGCGATCTACCAGCATATTAAGCCCTATATCGAGCAACTTAAGCAGCTGGGTGTACAGCATTTTCTGTTCACAGACGAGCAGGCCCCCAAGGGCATGATCGCCTATGAAGATCTCTTGCGGAAAGCCTCCACGGAGGAACCCGGCCTCAACCTGAGCGAAGACGATCTCGTCGGGCTCTTCTACACCTCTGGGACCACGGGCCATCCTAAAGGCGCCATGCTCACTCATAAGAACCTCATGATGAACGCATACCACGCGCAGATCGCTTTTAGATTCTACAGTGATAGCGTCTATCTGCATGCGGCCCCCATGTTCCATCTGGCGGATGGGGCCGGAACTTTTACCGTCAGCTGGAACGGCGGCACGCACGCCTTTGTGCCCCGCTTCGATCCTGAAGCCGTGCTGGCTGCCATTGAACAATACCAAGCCACCACCGTGGTGCTCATCCCCACCATGATCAACGCCCTGATCCATCATCCTAGGGTACAGCACAGTAATCTCAGCAGTTTGGCGCAGATTCTTTATGGGGCCTCGCCGATGCCGGTAGAGCTTCTCAAGCGGGCGATGAAGGTCTTTGGCTGCCAATTCCAGCAGGGCTACGGCATGACCGAGGCTGCGCCTCTGGTGACGGTGCTTACGGCCGAAGATCACTGGCGCGCCCTCACAGAAGGCCCGGAGCGCATTCTGGCCTCGGCCGGAAAGCCCATCTTGGGAGTGGACGTGCGCATCGTGGACGATGAGGACCGCGATGTTCAGCTCGGTGAAGTGGGAGAGATCCTCGTGAGGGGTCCCAACATCATGAAGGGCTACTGGAATCGCCCAGAAGAGACTGAACAGGCCCTGCGGGGCGGCTGGTATCACACCAAAGACATGGCGAAATTCGACGAGGAGGGCTACATCTACATTGTGGACCGCAAAGATGACATGATCATCACCGGCGGAGAGAATGTCTATTCTACAGAAGTCGAGTCGGTGCTCTACGAGCACCCGGCGGTGCGGGAGGCCGCCGTGATCGGAGTGCCCGATGAGAAATGGATTCAAGCCATTCGGGCTGTAGTTGTGCTCCGCGAGGGCTATAGCGCCACCGAGCGCGAGCTCATTGAATTTTGCCGACAGCACCTTTCGCCCTACAAAGTCCCCAAGGGGGTTGATCTTGTCCAAGAGCTGCCCAAGGGAGGCACGGGCAAGATTTTAAAGAGCGCGCTTAGGGAGCAGTATCGTGTTCTGATGCAGCAGAAAGGCAAGACCCCATGAGGATCGAAGATGTCCGGACGATGGCCGTAATTGGCGCCGGGACGATGGGCCACGGCATTGCGGAGCTGGCCGCTTTGGCGGGCTACGACGTGCGACTCTACGACATCAGTGAAGAGCGGGCCCAGAAGGGCTTTGGGCAAATCGCCTGGAGCTTGGAAAAGCTCGCTCAGAAGGGCCTGATCACCCGCCAGCAGATCCAGCCTGCCTTAGAGAAGATCACGCCCCTGGCGGATCTTACGACCGCCGCCCGAGAGGCAGATTTCATCGTCGAGGCGGCCCCGGAGAATCTCAAGCTGAAGCGCGATCTCTTCAGGAGACTCGCCGAGCTGGCCCCAGCCCACGCGGTGCTCGCGACCAACACGAGCTCATTGCCCATCAGCGATCTGGCATCTGTGACGAAGCGGCCTGAGAAAGTCGTGGGCATGCACTTCTTCAATCCCGCGGTGCTCATGCCCTTAGTAGAAGTCATCAAGGGGCGGAAGACGAGTGACGAGACCGTGCAGCTGACGGTGGAACTCGCCCGCAAGCTTAAAAAGACTCCGGTGGTCTGCCGCAAAGACGTGCGTGGGTTCATCACAAGCTCGATCTTTGAGGGCTTCATGGGGGAAGCCGCCTGGCAGGCCTCCCGTGAAAATTGCTCGATAAGAGCCATCGATGCCCGCATGAAGCAGGAAGGTTTTCCGATGGGGCCCTTCGAGCTGGCGGATCTTACGGGACTGGACGTGCAATACAACATTCTCAAGGAGGCCGGGCTGCCCATCCCGCCTCTTCTGGAAGAGAGAGTCCAAGCAGGGCATTTGGGCCGCAAGACGGGCCAGGGCTTTTATGATTACACCCGGGGTTCGGGCCCAGACTATAAGCCCGAAGAGGCCCAGGGGTTTGATCCTCTGCCGCTTTATGCCATGATGGCTTCCATTGCGGCCCGCTTGATCGAAGAAGACGTGGCCGATCCGGCGGATATTGATCTGGCCATGCGGCTGGGGGGAGGTTTTCCGAAGGGGCCGTGCGAGCGGGCCGACGCAATGGGGCTTAATGTGATCGTCCAAAAGCTCAATGAGCTTCGGGCCAAGTATCAAGACCCGCGCTATGAGGTCCCCTCTCTCCTGCGAAAGGTGGCCCAGGAGGGCAAGGGATTCTACTAATACTCAGATCTCCGAGACGGGCATAGGCTGCCCAATGTGATATCCCTGGGCGTAGTCCACACCCAGCGCGCGCACCCGCTGCAGGGTAGCCTCATCCTCCACTTCTTCGGCGATGGTGGCCTTCCCCAGCCCCTTTGCCAGCGCGGCGATCGCCTGGACGATCTGCTGGTTCTGCGGGTCTTCTGCCAGGTGGCGAATGAAGCTGCCGTCGATCTTCAGGTAGTCCACCGACAGGTGCCGCAGGTAGTACAGCGAGGAGAAGCCGATGCCGAAGTCGTCCAGCGCTAGCTGGCAGCCCCGGGCCCGCAGGGCCTCTATACAGCGGAGCGTCCGTGCCATATCCGCCACGGCGGCGCTTTCGGTGATCTCCAGCACCAGCTTGGCCGAAGCGACCTGCGCCTCCTCGAGCATCCGCACGATGGCCCGGATTGCCCTGTCGTCCGCGATGGTCTTGCCCGAGAGGTTGACGTGCACGCGCAGATTGCGACGGCTGATCAGCATGAGCGCCTGCTGGTAGATCCAGATATCGATCTGCTGGATGAGGCCCAGGCGCTCGGCGATGGCCAGGAAGGCAGCGGGCTCCACTACCTGCGCCCTCTGCGGCAGCCGAACGAGCAGTTCGTACTGGGTGACTTCGCCCCGGCGCAGGTCGAGGATCGGCTGAGCGTAGGCGAGAAGCTGCTCCTGCGCCAGCGCGTCGGTGAGCCGCTTAGCCCAGCCGGCACGATCCCGGAACCGCTCGCGCCAGGCCGGGTCCGGCGAAAAGACCACCGCCCGGTCGCCGCCTTGCGCTTTGGCGGCATAGAGGCTGAGATCGGCCGCCGCCAACAGCTCGTCGACGCTAAGACCGTGCTGGGGGAAGATGGCCACCCCGCAGCTGGCGGTGAGCCGCACCGGTCGGCCCGCGATCAGAGTCACCTGTTCACGCACCGCAGCCAAGATGCGTTCGGCCACGGAAAGGGCAAAATCTTCCTCCACCGGCACCACCATGACCCCGAACTCGTCCCCGCCCAGGCGGGCCAGGAGCTCACCCTCCCGCAATCGATCGCGCACGGCCCGGGCGACGGCCCGTAGCAGATCGTCTCCGGCCCGATGCCCCAGACGGTCGTTGATCTCTTTGAAGTTGTCCAGATCGAAAAAGAGCAGGCTGCCGCTCTGGCCAGCTCGCTGCGCCTGCCCGATCTGGCGCGACAGCTCCTCCTGAAAGCGATGCCGGTTGTAGACCCCCGTGAGCACGTCGTGATTGGCCAGGTAGTGCACGTCTGCCTCAAAGCGCTTGCGCGCGGTGATGTCCTCCACACCCCCCTCATAATAGGCGGGACGGCCGGAAGCATCCTGCACCACGCGGGCTGAATCCCGCACCCAGATGAGCGTGCCGTCGAATCTTCTCCACTGCACCTCGAAGCCCACGACAACCTCTTCCCGGTCCATGAGCTCTTGCCAACGGGCACGGTCCTCTGGGTTGGCGTAGAGAGCAGCCGCGTTGGTCGCAAGTAGCGTTGCCCGATCCGGGTAGCCCAGCATCCGGACCAGAGTCTTATTCACATCTAGGAGCCGGCCCTGGGGCGTGGAGCGGTACAACCCCACGGGGATCGCCTCAAAGAGCTGGCGGTTCCTCCAGTGCTCTAGGGCCCGCGCGATAGCATTGGCCGTGATCCCGGCTAGAAGCTGGGCAAAGCGCATCTGATCCGAGCTGATCGGCTGTGGCGAGAAGAAATCCGCAACCAAAACGCCGATGGGCTGCTCCCCGGCTATCATGGGCAGGTTCAGGCAGGCCTGAACCCCGGCCTGCCGCACCGGCTCGGGCACAGCAAAGGGCGCCTCCGGCTGCGTGTGGTCCTCGTAGAGGGGCTGGCGCTTGTGTAGCACCCACGCCGGGCCGTTGCTCTCCGACGGCTGCAGGGGCAGCTGGAGGCGGCCGACGTGGGCCTCGCTCCACCCCCATCCCGCCACCAGCTCCAGGAAGGTGCCCGAAGGATCTATGACCAGCAGGCTGAGGGCATCAGCCCGCAACGACTCCCGCAGCACGGCAAAGCTCGCCTTCCCGATCTCCTCCAGCGAGACTAGCCCCAGCAGGGTCTGGGCCAGACGAGCGGCCGTCTCCTCTTCTTCGCGGCGGGCCGCCTCCAGCCGGACGTGAAGCTGCGCCCGCTCGATGGCCACCCCCAGCGTCTCGGCCACTAGCTCCAGCAGCGCCAATGTCTCCTCAGAAAGCGGCTCTGGGACCGGCTTAGCCAGATTTAATAGACCCAGCACCCGCTCCCCCGCTCGCAGCGGGACGCTCACGTGCAGGTGTAAATTCCCAGTCTGCTCAGCCACCGTCGCGGGATCGGCCCCCGCCAGCGCCTGATGGATGCGCTTCAGCCACTCGCACTTGACGATATTCACAGGCTCCTTGAGCTCTCCCTCGAGCAGCATCCGCTGGCAGGAGCACGGCGTCCAGCGCAGGGCGGCCCACTCATCGGCGGCAAGGGCAGCAGGAAATCCATGTGCGGCCGCACAAGTGAAGCGGCCCTCTTCGTCGACAAGGAAGATCCAGCCGGTCTTCAAGCCCAGTAGCTTCATGACGAGCGCGAGGGCTGAGTCGAGCATGGGTTGAAGCTCGATCTGGCGGTTGAGGTGCTCAGCCATGGTGCGTAGTACCTCTAGCTGGTCTAACTGGAGGCGGGAACTGCGCGGGGCAGCGGGCATCATAGCCTACCCCCCCGATGGTCGGCGCAGCCGTGAGTGAGTGACGTACGCAAAGACATTCGCCTGGACTCGTTGGGTTATAGCCTGAATGGCTGGAGGGTGTCAAGCGGGTTTCGGGTGGCATACTTGACTCTTCGAGGAAAGTTATGGTAGAATGGCCTTGATCCCAAGGAAGGTGGCCATGAGCCCAAGGAGGTACATCCCCAAAGGCGACAACCAGCTGCTCCGGGATCACAATCGCACGATAGTCTTGCGCCTCATTCACCAGCGCGGTCCGATCTCGCGCGTCCAACTTTCCGAAAAGACCGGCTTGGAAAGCTCCACTATCACCTCCATCATGCAGGATCTCCTCAGGATCGGCCTCGTAAAGGAGATCGGCGTGGGAAAGTCCCGCGGAGGCCGCCGTCCGATCTTGCTTGATCTCAATGCCTCCTATGGCCTTGCCCTCGGGGTCAAGGTAGAGGCCAGCCGGCTGCTCCTGGGGGCTATGGATCTTAAGGGCAAGATTCTGACCTGCGCCGAGGTCCCCTTCAAAAGGGGCAGCGACAGCCCCACAGTCCTCTCCCTGCTTCAGGAAAACTTAAGACGCTGGACCTCCCAGGGTACCCGCGTGTTAGGCATCGGCGTGGGGATCTCCGGCTTTGTAGACCAGGAGACGGGCACCCTCCTCTACTCGCCGATCTTGGGCTGGGAGAACGTCGAGCTGGCAGGGCCACTCGGCGAAGAGCTGGGCCTGCCCGTCTTTGTGGACAACGACGTGAACACCTTCACGCTGGCCGAGCTATGGCACGGCGCTGGCCGCCGGTTCCGCAACTTCCTCTGCGTGACTGTGGGGGAGGGGATCGGGGCTGGCATTGTCATCGAAGGGCGCCTCTATGAAGGGGCCATCGGCGGAGCCGGGGAGATTGGCCACACCTGCCTGGATCCCGACGGTCCGCTCTGCCGCTGCGGTGAGCGCGGCTGCCTAGAAGTCTTCGCCTCGGATGCGTTTCTCCTGCGGCGGGCTCACGAGGCCGGCTCCCCACACCCAGAGCCGGAGGAGCTCCTGCAGGCCGCGTGCCGGGGAGATCCCCTAGCTAAGAGCATCTTCATAGAGATGGGCCGCCATCTGGGCTTGGGCCTGAAGAACGCTGTCAATCTCCTCAATCCGGAGGCCGTCATCCTGGGAGGAGAGCGCCTGGAGGCCTATCCCTTCTTCGGCCCGGCCCTCGAAGACCAGCTGCGTCACCATGCCTTCCCCGAGGAGGCCAAGGAGCTCCTTATCCTGCCGGCCGAAGTGGGCCAAGCGGGCTGGATCGTAGGAGCCGCGACCCTGGCGCTCAGCCCGATCTTTGAGCTCCCTATGTACAGAAGGCCTATTAGACACGACGGGGGGTGAGAGCCGGGTAAAAAAATCACCTAAAGCAAACCTCAAAACTATGGAGGGGTGAAAACATGTGGAAGCGTGCGTTAATGGCAGTGCTGGGATTGGCGTTTCTCGGGTTGGCGGGCGCGCAGGCGCAGCAGGCCCCCACCCTGACCATCTGGGCGGACGAGGTACGAGCACCGGTGCTCCAGCAAGTCGCCACGACCTTCACCAACGAGACTGGCGTTAATGTTCAGATCGAGCTGGTGCCCTTCGGGGACATTCGCCCTAAGTTCATTACATCGGGTCCCACCGGCACGCCCGACCTCATCATCGGACCCCACGACTGGGTGGGCGAGTTGGTGGCCAACGGCCTGCTGGAGCCTTTGGCCCTCGGCCGGCTCCGCGAGGACTTCGTCGAGAGTGCTCTGGAAGGCTTCACTGTCGGCGGCAGACTCTATGGTTTGCCCTATGCCACCGAGGCCATCGCCCTCATCTACAACAAAGATCTCGTCCCCACTCCCCCGGCAACGTTCGATGAGCTCGTCTCTATCGCAAAGAGACTCACCGACCCGGAGAAGGGCCAATACGGCTTCCTTCATAACGTCTGGGGACCAGATCCCTATCATTCCTTCCCCTATGTGACTGCCTACGGCGGCTACATCTTCGGCAAGGATGCCCAAGGGCGGCTCAATCCCTGCGACGTGGGCCTGGAGCGGGGGGCCCCAGCCTATCAGCTGCTGCTTTCCCTGACGGACCAAGGGCTGGTGCCCCGCGCCACCGGCTATGGCGAGATGGCCAGCACCTTCGAGGCAGGCAAGGCGGGCATGATCGTCACCGGCCCCTGGCAGATCAAGAGCATCCGCGATAAGGGCATCAATGTAGGTGTGGCTAAGCTACCGCTGATCGAGGGCCGGGTACCCCGACCGTTCGTGGGGGCCCAAGGCTTCATGGTGAACTCCTCCGGCGCCAACAAGCCTGCGGCGCTCACCTTCTTGTTCAACTTCATCGCCACCACTGGGATCATGGTGGATCTGTTCCGGCGTGATCCACGGCCTCCGGCCTTCAAGCCCGCCCTGGATGACTCCGCGGTCCGGGCCGATCCGACGTTGGCGGTCTTCGTGGCGAGCGTCGCCGACGGTATCCCCATGCCCAACATCCCGCAGATGTCGGCGGTCTGGGGCGCGTGGTCTGACGCGATCACGCAGATCGCGGACAAGCAGGCCACCCCTCAGCAGGCGCTGGCAGATGCCGTCACCCGCATCAAAGCGTCGCTCCAGTGCCCGCCATAAATCAACAGGGGAGGGGATCGGACTCACCGATTCCCTCCCCACATCTTTAATGATAGCGCTCCTCTTTAAGATCATCTTCTTAAGCGTGGCCGACTCCTTAGGGGTTTGGGCCGCAGGGACACTCGCCTGGCAGAGAAATTGGGGGCTCCTTTCCGCCCTGTTGGTGGGGCTGACCCTGCTGAATCTGGCCCTGCTCTCCCGACGCGCCTACCCTCTGCGCTACCTCCTCCCCGGCCTGGTGCTCTTCGCCGCCATGACCTTCTACCCCATCGTGTACACCATCAATATCGCCTTCACCAACTATGGCACCGGACACCTCATGTCCAAGGAGGAGGCCATCTCGTGGTATGAGCGCCGCTACTATCAGCCCGAGGAGGGGGAGACCTTCTCCTTTCAAGCTTTCAAGGACGAGCAGGGGCAACTCAAGCTCCTGCTCACCTCACAGAAGACAGGCCGGGCCTATCTTGCGGAGGGCGCTCGCCTCCTTCCCATCAGCCTGCCAGATCCGCGCCCCTCCAACTGGCGCTCCTTAAGCCGCTCCGAGCTCGTCCAAGCCTTAGCGGCCCTGCAGCAGCTCGAGCTCCTATATGGCGAAGAGGACGTGGTCCGCATGGCCACCCTCACCGAATTTGCCGTCTTCCGCCCTCAATACCACTACGATCGCGCCCATGACCTACTGACCGATCTGGAGACGGGTAAGATCTACCGGCCGATCCGAGGAACCTTCGTCTCCGAGGAGGGCGAGGAGTTGCTGCCGGGCTTCTATGAGTACATCGGCCTGGAGAACTTCTATCGCATCTTCTCGAACCCCCAGATCACCGGACCCTTCTTGCGCGTCTTCCAGTGGACCTTCCTTTGGGCGACGCTCAGCGTGCTTTTGACGTTCGCCCTCGGGCTGACACTAGCCATCTTCCTGAACGATCCCTATCTTAAGGCGCGCCGGCTCTATCGCTCACTGCTGATCATCCCCTATGCGATCCCAGGCTTCATCTCTATCCTCGTTTGGGCCGGCTTATTAAACGCCGACTTCGGCATTGTAAATAGAATCCTGGAGGATCTCTTGGGACTACGGCTGCCTTGGCTGAACGACCCCTTCTGGGGCAAGGTCGCGCTGCTTCTGGTCAACCTCTGGCTGGGGTACCCCTATATGATGATCGTGAGCTTAGGAGCCCTGCAGAGCATCCAGCCGGAGCTGTATGAGGCGGCCTACGTGGACGGTGCCAGCCGCTGGCAGCAGTTCCGGCACGTCACCTTCCCCATCCTGATGATCTCCGTGGCCCCGCTGCTGATCGGCTCGTTTGCCTTCAACTTCAACAACTTCAACGTGATCTATCTGCTCACCGGTGGGGGTCCGCCCATCGCCGGCGCGCAGACCCCCGCTGGAGCCACGGACATCTTGATCTCCTACACGTACAAGCTGGCGTTCGCCGGCCGGCAGGGGGCCGAATACGGCTTCGCCGCGGCCATTACGATCCTTATATTCCTCATCGTGGGCACCATCAGCGCCATAAACTTCCGCCTCTCGCGCCGTCTGGAGAAGATGGGTGAAGCCCTATGATGTACACCCGCCATGGGCCACTCGGCGGACCGCTGCGCCACCTCATGATCTGGCTGACCATCGCCTTCGCCCTCTTCCCCTTCCTCTGGGTGCTCTCCGCCTCGTTCAACCCCACCAACGCGCTGGTGGCCCAGGGATTGATCCCGGAAAAGGCCAGCCTGGTGCACTATCAAGAGCTCTTCATCAACCCATATCTGCCCTTCCCGCGCTGGCTTTGGAACAGCGTCAAAATCTCAGGACTCTCAGCCTTCTTCGTCGTCTTTTTGACCGCTTTCGCAGCCTATGCCTTCTCGCGCTTCCGCTTCTGGGGCCGCCGTAGCGGCCTGCTGGCCTTGATGCTCATCCAGATGTTCCCCACCTCGCTGGCCATTGTGGCCTTCTTCCTGCTGCTGATGAGATTGGGAGACTATCTGCCGTGGCTGGGGCTTAACACCCATGCCGGCCTGATTCTGGTCTACATGGGGGGAGTCTTGGGCTTCAACACCTGGCTGATGAAGGGCTACTTCGACACGATCCCTCATGAGCTGGAGGAGTCGGCCATGATCGACGGGGCCACCCCCTTTCAAGCCTTCATTAGAATCATCTTGCCGCTGGCCCGGCCGATTCTGGCCGTCATCTTCATCCTGACCTTCATTGGGATCTACTCGGAGTTCCTGTTGGCGAGCATCCTACTTACGGGGGCCGAGCAGTACACGCTCCCGGTGGGCCTTAAGCTCTTCATCACCGGCGAGTATGCGAGACGCTGGGGGGACTTTGCGGCGGCCTCTGTGCTGGGGGCCCTGCCTATTATGGTCCTCTTCCTCCTGCTCCAGGGCCAGATTATCTCCGGGCTGACCCGCGGAGCGCTCAAGGGGTGAGCTGACTGATGCTCCAACCAAGTGGCGGCCCTCCTCCATGGGTCCAGGACGCCGTGTTTTATCAAATCTTTCCCGATCGCTTCTACAACGGCGATCCCCGCACGGATCCAGCCGATGTGCGGCCCTGGGAGGAGCGGCCCACCCGCACGAGCTTTTCGGGTGGAGATCTCTCCGGAATCCTCAAAAGACTGGATTATCTCAAAGATCTTGGCGTGACGGCCCTCTATCTCACCCCCATCTTCAAGGCCCCCTCCAATCACAAATACGACGTCGAAGATTACTATCAAATTGACCCTCACTTTGGAGATCTTGCGCTACTCAAGGAGCTGGTGCAGGAGCTACATCGCCATAAGATGCGCTTGATTCTTGACGGCGTCTTCAATCACTGCGGCCTTTCTTTCTTCGCCTTCCAAGAGGTGCTGGAGAAGGGGCCACGCTCCCCATACTGGGAGTGGTTCGTCATCGAGGGCTTTCCCATCGTGACGGAGCCCGAGCCCAATTATCACTGCTGGGCGGGTGTGGCTCAGATGCCCGAGTTCAATCTGCAAAACCCCGCGGTGCGCCAGTATCTGCTCGAAGTCGTGCGCTACTGGCTGCGCGAGGCCGACATGGACGGCTGGAGATTGGACACGGTCGAATACCTCGATCCCAGCTTCGTGAGGGAGATCCGCCGGGCAGCCAAAGCCGTCAAGCCGGATGCCTACGTCTTGGGCGAGGTCATGGGGACGGCTGCGGCCTGGTTCAAGGGCGGCTGCCTGGACGCCGCCATGAACTACCGGCTCTGGGAGCTACTCGTCGCCTTCTTTGCTGAAGGCCGCCTGACGGCTGAAGAGTTTGACCATGGGCTGCGCTTCCTACGCCGCTCTTATCCTGATTGGGCCAACTACGCCATGTATAATCTCTTGGGAAGCCACGACAAACCGCGCTTCCGGACGCTCTGCCATGGGGACCTTCGCAGAGTCCGGCTGGCCTCCGCCTTTTTGTTTACGTACCTGGGTGTGCCAGCCGTCTATTACGGGGACGAAGTGGGGCTGGAAGGTGGAGAAGATCCCGACTGTCGGCGAACGTTCCCCTGGACAACTCTAGAGTCTGATCCCATGGCGGGTGAGCTCCTGGCTTTTTATAAGCGCCTGATTCGGCTGCGCCGCCATTGGGACGCCCTACGTCGAGGCGTCTTTCGGACGCTGCACACCCAAGGGCCGCTCTTCGCTTATGGCCGCGTCTTGCGCGATCAGGTGATTTGGGTGGTCCTCAACAACGGCCCGCAGTCCGCGCGCTTGGCACGCCCCACCCTGACTTTGGAGGGGCAAAGTCCCACTTGGGATCTGTGGGCCGAAGAGCCCTTGCCCCAGGGGAGCCATCTTGAGCTTGAGCCCTTTGGCTTCCGCTTGCTGGCGGCAGCCTTTGCATCGAAGAGAGGAGGCAACTATGAGAAAATGGCGCAAGCCATCTAAATGGGTACTGCTTCTGCTAGGATCGCTGCTGGGGGCGGCAGTTCTTGCCCCCAGGGAGAATCTGCCTGCCACGGGTTCGGAAGAGCCGCTCCAGCTGGCGATCATCTGGCATCAGCATCAGCCGCTCTATCAGAATCGAATGACCGGATTTTATGAACTCCCCTGGACGCGCGTGCACGCCGTGCAGGAATACTTCGATAGCCCCAAGATCTTGCAGGAGTTCCCAGAGATTCGGGTCGCGTATAACTTGCAGCCCAGCTTAATCGCCCAGCTGGAAGATTACGCCCTGATCACCAGGGAGGAGGCCGCCCGCGGCGGCGTCTACGCCTATATGGGAGCCAGTGATCCCCATCTGGAGCTGGCCCTTAAGGAGCAATTGACACCCCAAGAGCGCGCGATTATCCAGACTCAGTTCTTCTGGATGAGCAACTACATCTTCAGCACGGACGGCCGCGTCAACCCGTATAAAGATCTGCCTTCGGTGCAGCGCTATCGGGAGCTGCGCGCTCTGGCTGCCCGCCGGCCTCTCGACGAGGCTGAGCTTACGGATCTCAAGGCGCTCTTCCTCCTGTGGCAGACCAGCCCTGAGCTTCACGCCCCATATGGCCTGGAGCCCCTCAGAAGGAAGGCGTCCTTCACCCAAGACGATGTAGCTGCACTCGTCCGTGCCCAGGGCGCGATCATGCAAGATGTCATAGCTCAATATCGGGCAGTGGCAGAGCGCGGCCAGGCTGAAATCTTGGGGAGCCCCTACTATCATCCCATCCTGCCGCTTCTGCTTAGCCCCGGTTGGGAAGGCGTAAAGAAAGATCCTTGGCCCGACAGCGTACGTGCGCAGCTTAAGTTGGGAATCGCCCAATATGAGCAGCTCTTCGGGCACAAGCCTGCGGGCCTCTGGCCGCCGGAACAGGCCGTCAGCCCCTCTATCATCCCGTTCGTAGCTGAGGCGGGTCTTAAGTGGCTGATCACAGATCAAGATCTCCTGGCCCGCGCCCTGGGACACACTCCCAACTTTGAGGAGCTTTACAGCCCTTACGTGACGGAAGAAGCCGGGCGACGAATAATTACACTCTTCCGCGATAAGGAGCTTTCAGACCGGATCGGCTTCGTCTATGGCAGCTGGCCTACTGAGCAAGCAGTCGAAGATTTTTTGAAGTTACTGCAACGGCGATACGAGGCGCTCGCCGATCGCAGCGAAAGGCTCGTCGTCGTAGCCCTGGACGGGGAGAACTGGATGTTCATGTCCGGCTACCCGGACAACGGGCGGGCCTTCTTGCGCACCCTCTACCGAAAGCTGAGCGAGTCGGCCTCTTTCCGCACTCTCACGCCGACGCAGTTTCTAGCGGAGCACCCGGATGCCGCGTGGCCGCGCCTTGGGGAGCTACCCACCGGCTCCTGGAGCGGAGATCTTTCCACATGGCAGGGCGAGCCCGAGGAAGACGCCGCATGGAATCAACTGAAAGAGGCCCGACGAGCGGTTCTCTTTGCCGAGGCCGCCCAAGGCAGCACCCCTGCTCTGGAAGAAGCTTGGGAAGCCATCCGGGCCGCCGAGGGGAGCGACTGGTTCTTCTGGTATGGCACGGACTGGGACTCAGGTAACGATGAGATGTTCGATCGCCTCTTCAAGCTGCATCTCATCACAGCCTATAGGGCTATAGGCACGCCCGAACCCGAGATCCCGCAGGCACTCTTCGTCGTGAACTTGCCGCCTGTAGCGGCCGTGCTGGGGGAAGTCCAGCCGACTCTCGATGGCCAGGCCACAGCCGGCGAGTGGGAGGCCGCAGCCTTCTCTGCTGGCCCGAGCGGAGGGCCCATCACGGGCTTGGCGCTGGGAGTGAGCGGCGAGACGCTCTACCTGCGCGTCGATACGTCTGAGCCCGCCCGCAACTGGATCGGACAAGATCTCGTGCTTGGATTATATGCCAGCGGCACCCCTGAAATGCCGGTCAACGCCGCAACCCGCTTCGGCGGAGCGCAATTGGGCTTCGGATTGGCCCAGGTCGCCCAAGTGCGCTTTGCGATTTTGGAGGGGAGCGGCCGGGGACATGTGTCGCGCTTCGTGGCCGATGGAAAGGGAGGCTGGCGCTTCGCCAGCGACATCCGCACACTCTTGAAGCGCCTCGTCGTCGCCGATGAGATCGTTGAGATGCAAATCCCCTACAGCGAGCTGGGCTTATCTCCGCAGAGGCAGGTCGCTTTGAGATTATCGCTCGAGCGGGAGCGGGGCGAGCAGGTGCAGGCCCTGCCAGGACGGCCCCTCAGCGTGCGCATCCCGCGCCGCATCAGCGGGGCGCTCTACGCCGTCTTCAGCGATCCTGCCGGTGATGACCACGGCCCCGGCACCTACACCTACCCGACGGACCCAGCCTTTAGCCCTCAGGGCATCTTCGATCTACTGCAATATGACATCTACGAGAGTGAGCTCAGCTGGACGCTCGTCTTTGAGTTTGCGGCCCTGCCCAACCCCTGGAACTCGCCTCTGGGCTTCAGCCACCCCATCCTGAACGTCTATCTCGATGTCCAGCCCGGAGGCCTGACGGTCACCCATCCTGAGGGCGAGGCCATGCACGTGCGCTTCGCCGAAGAGCATCCTTGGGATGCCTTCCTGAAGATTGCCGGCTGGCCCGCTTATGGCAGGCTGCTCGCCACCTCCGATGGCCGGACGGCACCGATCGATGTCTCGTCAGATCCGGCTAAACGCCTGGTGATCGTCACGGTGCAGAAGGCGCTCGTGCCCCGCCTCTGCGGCTGGCACTATGTGATGGTGGCCAGCCAGGATGGCTTCGCTCAAAATCACATCCGCCCGGTGCGCCAGCAGGCCGCTCAGTGGGTCGGCGGCGGTAACCCCCATCCGGACGTCGCGCCTCTAGCCTACGACTACTTGGCACCTCCCGGCTACACTCAAGAAGAGATCCTGAGCGGCTACGACCTCCAGCAGGGCACCTTCGCCCAGCTCGTGCCCACCCAAGTCCCCTGTCGCTGAAAGGAGGCTCGCGCACATCAAAGAGCTTCAAGCTTTCACCGAAGATGGTCATCTGGGTCTCACGTGGAGGGGCGAGCGGTGGGTGGGACGCCTGGCGCTGGGGCTCGTCGAAAATAAGCAGTGGCTCTGGAGCCACACGGGTGCGCTCCGGCTCCAAGCCCTACACGGGCTGCATGGCGAAGATCCTCTAGGGGCCTACGAGGGCTTGGCCGCACGCTATGCGCTCGAGCAAGAGCTAGCTCTGGAGCTACGCCTCAAGCTCTATGGGGACTTCGCCGTCGCCGAAGCGGAAGCACTGAGGGACTTCTCCAGCACAGCTTTAGCCGACAGCTTCGTCGAGACGACCTTCAACGCCCCGGTGTTGCATCTCCGTGAGGGGGCCTTCTTGCTCTACAGCTGGGGCCTCAAAGATGCGCAGGAGTCCTACCCGGGAGGGGAGTGGCCCGAGGTCCACTTCGGCAAAAGCCCCGAAGAGCTACCCCACGGGCGAGCCTTTGCTCCTCTGGCCCTCTACGATGAGGAAGAACACTGCTTGGTCGTCTCACCGCTCAGTCACTTCTTGATCAGTCCGTTGCGGCTGATCCGAACGCCGCTGGGCCCGGCCGTAGCCCGCGGCCTCCATGGAAGCGTCGCGGCCGTGCCCAGGGGAACAGTGGTGAAGACGCTGCTCGTCTTCGGCCGGGGCCTCATCGCGACACTCTACGCCTGGGGCGATCTGCTCCTTAAGCTGGGCCGCAAGAGACGGATTGAGCCCTGGTCTCACCCCCTCTTGAGCCGCCTGGGATACTGGAACGCCTATGGGAGCTACTACACGGAGCTGCTCCACCCCATGAACGAGCGGATTCTGCTCGCTCTGGCTCGAGATTTCCAGATTAAAAACATCCCCGTGGGCTACTTCGGCCTGGATCTCTGGTACGAGTTTGAGGAGATCGGGCTGGCCAAAAGCTACCGACCCAGTGCGAAGAAATTCCCCCGGGGCTTGAAGGCCCTTCAGCAGAAGACAGGCCGGCCGTTCGTGCTCCATCTATCGGCCTTCAGCCGCCAGGCCTTCTCCGAAGGGGCTCGAGAGGGGCACATCCTGTGGGGGAAGCAGTCGGCCTGCCCTGTAAGTCGCGCCTTCTATCGCCGGCTGGCACGGCAACTCAAACAAGAGGGAGCCATAGCCGCCTGGCACGATTGGCTACGCACCCAGCAGCACCTGGTCCCTGCCTTGAGAAGTCAGCTCGAAGCGGCAGATAGCTGGTTCGCCAGCCTCTGCACAGGGCTCTCAGATGAAGGGCTTCCCTTGATGCTGTGCATGCCGACGATGGGCTTCCATCTGGCCTCGACTCAACACTCCAACGTGATCGCAGCGCGGTCTTACACAGACTATCTCTTTAAAGTGACGGGCGCCGTCGCCCGGTTAAAAGAGCAGGGCCTCGAGATGGGCACCGTAACCCGTCAGGCGTATTTGAAGAACGAGCTTTGGCTGGGCTTGCTCCTCCACGCCCTGGGGCTACTCCCCTTCCACGATGTCTTCATCAGCCATCGCCGCCACCCGCAGGGCTTTGCCGAGCCTCAGGCCGTGCAGGAAGCGTGGTGGCGTCTGCTCAGCGCCGGCCCGGTCGGCTTCGGGGACAAGGTCGGAGAGGCCGATGTGAAGCTATTGAAGAGGCTTGTCCTGCCCGACGGCCTGCTGGCCAAGCCCGATCGGCCCCTCTGGCCGCTCGCCCAAACGCTCCACTCAGACGTCTGGGTAGCGTACACGGAGAGCCGGCCCGAAGAAGGGCCGCCTTGGCTCTACCTGACCGTGCTCAACATAGGCCACCAAAGCCGAGCTTACCTCCTAGAGCCAAGCAAGCTCCTCCCCCTTAAGAGCCCTTATCTCGTCTACGACCCCGTGGGGGAGCAGATCGTCTCGGCCGTTCAAGGAAGATTATCCTCTGGGGAGGCACATCTTTACGTGCTGGTGCCTCAGATCGCCGGTGTGGTCGTCGTGGGCTTCCCCACGCTTGTACCCGCGCCGAGCTCACATGTGCGCCAGCTCCTAGCCGATAGTGACGGCGTGCGGCTCGATCTGCGCCTTCAGCCTGGGCTGCGCTACGAGCTCAGGGCCTGGAGCAACCAGCTCCTTGAGCTTCGCCCTGGCGGAGGAGCCGCCTCGGTAGTGGCCCGTGCCCCCACGGCCCATGGCCTACGGCGCTGGGAGATCCAGCCTCATCAGCAAGAAGTCCAGCTTATGATGCTAAAATAAACCCGTAAGCCGCCTTGATCTTGAGGTTTCCCCGCCACCGCGCATCTTCGAAAAGCGGTATTAGTGCCTACTATAACACCCAGCCCGGCAGCGTGAATAGATCACGCCAAGCGAGCAGAGCTGCCGTAGTCGCCACGATCCAGCCCAGATCTAATCCGCTGATCAGATACGCGCCCTCGGATCACTGATCCTTGCGCCAGAGGGTCTCCATGAGATTGAAAGCAGCCTCGATGGTTTTAACAGCGCCCGTGTTGCCCAGAGTCGGCCGCGCCACCACCAGTGTGGCGGGACTGTAAAGCCAGATCACGGGAAGATTGTCAGAGAGCAGCCGCTGC
>JBBIOR010000008.1:27993-47095 GCA_037443265.1 Candidatus Fraserbacteria bacterium
CCAAGCCTTCACAAAAGCATCGGCTGATGCGCGAGGGTTGAGCCGCCGGACAGAATCGGCCAGCTTGTGACGCGGCAAAATGACGAAATTTTCTGAAAGCTGCTTCAGCACAAAGGCTCCGACTCCCCCATTGAGTCTAAGTCTCAGCTGGCGTTGGTCTAGTTTCTCAGCCTCTTGAATCATGAGCTGGCCGTCTCGACTGGTCAAGAATTGTCTCAAGCTGCTCAGACGATCGCTTTGGATTTCCGTGTTGAGCACGACATCGTTGATCGTGAACAGCACATCGTCGGCCGTAAGAGGTGTCCCGTCTGAGAATTGAATCTCGCGGAGGGTCAGCGTGAGGGCCGACCCATCGGGCGCGATTTGATGCTCTTCGGCCACCGCGGGCTCGATCTCAAACGTGATCGGATTGATTTCAAAAAGCTTCGCGTTCATGAGCGAGGTCGTAACTATACTACCCGACACGTAAGGATTCAGCGTAGATAGCGGCGATATGGGGAAGTTGAACGTACCTCCAGTTCGGCCAGGCTCGACGATAATGGGAGCTCCCACGACCTTGGGGTTGGGGGGGAGAATGCCCTGAGCCAGAGCCAGCACCCCGGCAAGAAGCACCGTCCATAAAACTATTGCTTTCGTCACTTGTCGCATCTTGATATCATCGCTGCTGGCACGCAACGCCTCTTCTAGAGCCTGATCGAAATCGGGCTTCCACCGAGCTTTATCTGGGGGAGTCCGTTGAGCGGACTTGTGAAATAAATCTGCTAGGGCCTGAACACGAAGGGCCTCCCATTGCGGCAGATTCATGAGACCTCCTTTCTAAGCTCCGATTCTATAACTTGCACTTTGCAAGTAACCAAAGGGTAGCACAAATGCTTGCAAAATGCAAGTGTCAAGACAGAGTGATTGCTGTATAATAAGCACTTGGGAACACTATGGGTAAGACCGGCCGAAGAAGCACTGTGCCTTGGCGCTCTTATTGCCCCATTGCCTGTACCTTGGACCTGGTAGGCGACCGCTGGAGCTTGCTGATCGTCCGAGACCTCTTAACGGGGAAGAAGCGCTACGGGGAATTTTTGGAGTCCCCAGAGAAGATCCCCACGAACATCCTGGCCGAACGGCTTAAGCATCTAGAGAGCGCAGGGATCATCAAGAGAAAGCTCTACAGCTGGCACCCGCCGCGGGCAGAGTATCATCTGACCGCTAAGGGACGAGGGCTAGCGTCGGTGCTCCAAGCCATGTACGCATGGGCCATCAAGCATCTCCCACAAGTCCGTAAGAGCAGTTAGGTGAGCCTCGATGGACATCCGCATCCGTGACATTCGTCTGGAGGACTACGATGTGCTCATCGCGCTCTGGGAGGAGGCGGATCTGCCTTACAAGCCTCGGGGCCGGGATAGCCGCGAAGCCTTCGCCCGGCAGCTCGAACAGAAAAGCTCGATGTATCTCGTAGCGGAAGTCGACGGGCGAATCGTCGGCTCCGTCCTGGGAACCCACGATGGGCGCAAGGGCTGGATCAACCGCCTGGCTGTCCTGCCCGCGTATCGTCGTCGCGGCATCGCCCGCCGGCTCGTCGAGGGAGTCGAGCAGCGCTTAGAAGCCCAGGGCATCGAGATCGTAGCCGCTCTGATCGAAGACTGGAATGAGATCTCAATGAGGACCTTTGAGCACCTGGGCTACCGGCGACAGCCGGGGATCCTCTACTTCAGCAAGAGGAAGCACCCCGAGGTCTGACGGCTAGGCCGCGGACTGCCACCCCAATCTGAAGCGGCATGCGTGCCTAAGCGCAAGCGCCAGCCGCTCGACCTCGCTCTTCATCCTCTGTCTGCATCCCAGATGCTCTTCTATGAGCTTAATGAGAGCACTCCCCACAATCACCCCATCTGCACCAGCTCGCAGAAGAGACCACACCTGCTCCGGCCGGCTTATGCCAAATCCCACAAGCAACGGAAGCCCAGTAAGCCCCCGAATCCGCTTTATGGTCTCGATAGTCCTTGGCTCGAGCTCATCCCGCGCCCCGGTCACCCCCAAGACGGAGACGACGTAAATGAAAGCCTTCGAGTTTCTGATGATTTTGCGCAGCCGCCTCCCTGGCGTCGTGGGCGCAGCCAGGAAGATCTGAGCTAGGCCCTCTTCACAAGCGGCAGAGAGGACCGGAGCCGACTCTTCTATGGGAAGATCGGCAATAAGAAGGCTATCGACGCCCGCCTCAGCCACCTGCCCACAGAAATCTTCCACACCCCGGCCATAGACGAGATTATAATACGTGAGAAGGCCAATGGGGATCTCTCCATTCTGCTCGCGCACCCTTCGGATCAGCTCGAAGGCCCTGTCAGGAGTGATGCCGCTCTCTAGGGCGCGCTGGCTGGCTCGCTGAATCGTGGGCCCATCCGCGATCGGATCAGAGAACGGCAGCCCCAGCTCCAGCATGTCTGCGCCCGAATCCATGAGGACCTTTATGATATCCAGCGAGGTCTCATAATCCGGGTCGCCCAGGACGACAAAGGGCACAAAAGCTCCGCATCCCTCCCCGCGTAGCTTCTGAAAGATTTTATAGCGCTCCATGGAGAACTCTTTCCACCTCGAAGAGATCTTTGTCTCCTCGGCCGCTCAGATTGACGATGATGATCTCGTCTCTTCTAGCGCTCCCGGCCAGCTTGAGCGCATAAGCCAGCGCATGAGCGGACTCCAAGGCCGGAATGATCCCCTCCACTTTTGAGAGAATCTGAAAGGCCTCCAGGGCTTCTTCATCTGTGACGGAGACGTATTGCACCCGGCCGATCTCGCGCAGGAAGGCGTGTTCCGGCCCGACAGCCGGATAGTCCAGCCCGGCGGCGATCGAATGGGTGTTTAAAATCTGGCCGTGCTCATCTTGCAGCACATACGTGAGCGTCCCGTGGAGCACCCCCGGCCGGCCCCGCTTAGGATCTCCAAACCGCGAGGCGTGCCGGCCCGTCTTAAGCCCCAAGCCGCCTGCCTCCACGCCGATCAGCTCCACGCGCTCCGCGAGAAATTCTTTGAAGATCCCGATGGCGTTCGACCCTCCTCCTACGCAAGCAATGATCGCCTGCGGCAGCTTCCCTTCCTCCTCTAGGATCTGCTCTTTGGTCTCACGGCCAATAATAGACTGAAAGAAGGCCACCATCTCCGGATAGGGGTGCGGCCCCAGGACAGATCCCAGAAGATAATGCGTGTGTTCGACGCTCTTCGTCCAGTCTCTTAGAGCTTCGTTTATGGCATCTTTAAGGGTCTGGGAGCCGCCGTCTACCGGGATCACTTCAGCCCCTAGAAGCCTCATGCGGAAGACGTTGATCCTCTGGCGCTCCATGTCTCTTCTACCCATGTAGATCTCGGTCTTGAGGCCCAGCTTAGCCCCGGCGGTGGCGGTGGCCACGCCGTGCTGGCCCGCCCCGGTCTCCGCGATGAGGCGCCTCTTGCCCATGCGCTTGGCCAGAAGAGCTTGCCCCAGGGCGTTGTTGATCTTGTGAGCTCCCGTGTGCGCCAAGTCTTCCCGTTTGAGATAGATCTTGCCACCGTATCTTCGGCTTAGATTTTGCGCAAACGTCAAGGGCGTGGGTCGACCGGCATACCGGCGCAAGAGACCCTCAAACTCTTCCTTAAAGCTCTTATCGCTCTTGGCCCTATGAAACTTGCGGGCGAGCTCTTCGAGGGCGAACATCAACGTCTCCGGCACGAAGGTGCCGCCGTAGTTTCCGTACCGGCCTCTCGGGTCTGAGTAGGGCTTCATAGCTCTCCTAGAAGCTCCTTGACTTTGCTCGCTGGATCTTGAGCTTTCAAGATGGAGGTGCCTACGAGCACTCCGCGGGCTCCCGTGCTTTGAAGATAGAGCACATCGCCACGGGTCAAGACGCCGCTCTCGCTTAGGACTGGCCGATCAGCCCGCTCCTGTGAAAGAATTCTTTCTGTAACGGAGAGATCCACCGTCAGAGTCTTAAGATTTCTGTTGTTGATCCCGATGATGTCCGTCTCCGTCTCTTTCGCTTTGATGAACTCTTCCAGGGAGAAGACTTCTAAGACGGTCTCAAGTCCTAGCTCGTGGGCGTATGAGATCATCTCTTTTAGAGGGAGCTGCGTCAGCCCCTTCTCAAACAGACTCAAGATGAGCAGAGCCGCATCGGCTCCACAGCTCCCTGCCGCCTCTAGCTGCAGGGGGGCGATGACGAAGTCTTTATAGAGCACGGGCAGGCCATAGCTTTTGGCAATGGAGATGTCCTCCATCTGGCCCGAGAAGACCCGCTTTTCGCACACGATGGCCAGGGCCTGCGCTCCGGCGGCCCAAAGCTCCTCCACCAAGGGCCCAATCTCGCCCACCCACAGATCCCCCTCCACCGGCGAGCGATGCTCAATGACCGGAATGAGCAAAAAATCCCGAGATGCCATAAGGCGCCGCAGAGAGATGTGCGGGTAGCGCTGTCTCTTTACGACGTAATGTCCCTCGGCTATGGCTTTCTCGATCTCTGTGCTGATCCCCTCCAGGAAATCCGTCATAGGGGTCACCTCATCCTTTTGAGGAGCAGCTTAAGTTTCTCATAGGCCGCTCCGCTCTTTAAGCTCTCGTGGGCCAGCATCAGGCCCTCCTCCAGAGAGCCGGCGGCGCCACTGGCATAGAGCGCGGCCCCAGCATTGAGGAGGAGCATCTCAGAGCGCGCGTCGTGGAGCTTGTTCCGGAGCAACTGTAGGGCAATCTTTGCGCTCTCTCTGGGAGGGAGCGCCCGAAGCTCATCCGGGTCCGCACGCCGCAGAAAAAACGCCTCCGGCGAGAGCTCATAATGACGGATCTTCCCATGGAGGAGCTCGCCCACGCGCGTGAGGCCCACATTGGAGAGTTCATCCAGCCCGTCCAGGCCGTAGACGACCAGTGCCCTCTTGATCCCCAGGGCTCGCAGCACTTCGGGATAGATCTCCACAAGATGGGGGTCAAAGACTCCCATGAGGTGTGCCTGGGCTCCCGCCGGATTGGCCAACGGCCCCAAGAGATTGAAGATCGTCCGGATGCCCAGGGCCTTCCTTACAGGAGCCGCATGTCTCATGGCCGGATGGAACTTGGGCGCAAATAAGAATCCGATTCCGATCTCCTCGATGCATCTTTGGACGATGCCGGGCGGGGCCTCCAGATTGAGGCCCAAAGCTTCTAAAAGATCGGCGCTGCCACAGGGGCCGGTGACACTGCGATTGCCGTGCTTGGCCACCGGCACGCCGGCCCCGGCGACCACAAAGGCCGCCAGCGTCGAGACGTTGAACGTCTTAAGCCGAGCTCCACCGGTGCCACAGACGTCCGTAAGCAGCCCGCCCATCGCCTGAACTTTGGGATGGATGCGGAGGCTCTTCTCGCGCAGCACTTGGGCACAGGCGACTATCTCTTCGAGCGTCTCGCCCTTGACGCGCAGCCCCATCAAGAACGCCCCGATCTGCGCAGGATCGCAAGAACCGCTCATCAACTCCCCCATCGCTCCTTTGGCCAGTTCCCCATTCAGATCTTCTCCCTCTGCCAGCAAAGCGAGGGCCTCGCTGATCTTTTCATTCATGGCACACTCACCCTCCCGCCCCTTAAGATGGCCGGTCCCAGAAAGTTGGAGAGCAGCCGACGCCCGTATTCTGTCAAGATCGACTCGGGATGAAACTGCACTCCCTCAATGGGCAAGAAGCTGTGGCGAATGCCCATGATCTCGCTCTCTTCAGAGATCGCGCTGATCTTAAGACACTTAGGGAGCGAGCGGGGGTCTACGGCCAAGGAGTGATAGCGTGCGGCGCGAAAGCCGTTGGGGATCTTTCGGAATATCCCCCGGCCATCGTGATAGATCCTAGACGTCTTGCCGTGAAGTATCCGCGTAGCTTGGATAATCTTTCCCCCAAAGACGGCTGCAATGCCCTGATGGCCCAGACAGACTCCAAGAGTCGGCACGCGCGGCGAAAGCTCCTTTAAGACGCGCGCACAGAGGCCAAAATCCCGCGCGTTCCCTGGATGCCCCGGACCCGGCGAGATCACAATCCGCTCGGGCTTCTGCTCTGCCAGCTGCTCCCACGGCAGCTCATCGTTGCGGAAGACGATGGGCTGCGCTCCCAGTTCGCCCAGATACTGCACGAGATTGAAGGTGAAGGAGTCATAGTTATCGATGACTAGGACGCGCATGAGGTCGCCTCCTTGAGAGCTGCTCTTAAGGCCGCCAGCTTGCGCTCCGTCTCCTCCCATTCGCGCTGGGGGACGGAATCATAGACGATCCCCGCCCCAGCTCTTAAGAATAACTTCTCTTTGTCGGCGTAGAGCGTGCGGATGGCAATGGCCATGTCCAAATTCCCGTTGAGGGAGAGATACCCTACAGCCCCGGCGTACGGCCCGCGGGCCGTCTTCTCCAGCTGGGCGATGATCTCCATGGCTCGAAGCTTTGGGGCTCCCGTGACGGTGCCCGCGGGGAAGAGCGCAGCGAACGCATCGAGCGCATCAAGATCTCTTCTAAGACGACCCTCCACCCGCGAGACCAGATGCTGGACATGACTGAAGCACTCGACGCTTAAAAAATGGGGCACGCGCACGCTGCCGTATTCACTCACCCGGCCGATGTCGTTTCGGGCCAGATCCACGAGCATGGCGTGCTCCGCCCGTTCCTTCTCATCCGCCAGAAGCTCCTGGCGATAGCGTTCACGCTCCCGTTGCCTACTCCCTAACGGACGCGTCCCCGCAATGGGATAGGTAATGACGCGTTCGCCTAAGACGGCCACCAGCATCTCCGGGCTGCTGCCCGCGATGATTCGCTCGCCGAAATCTAAAAAGAACATATACGGCGAAGGGTTGATGCGACGGAGCGCTCGATAGAACGCCAGAAGATCTCCGTCATAGGAGGCAAAAAGCTCGCGTGAGAGCACGGCTTGATAGATCTCACCCGCGCGGATGGCTTGCCGGATCTGCTCAACGGCTCCTTGGAACTCCTGACGGCAGAGATCTTGGTCGAAGGGGCCAACTCGAAGGCCTTCGACCGGCAGCTCCGCCCCCTCTAAAGCCTCTTGCACGATGGGGAGGCGATCCTCCCCATATGAGAAGTAATAGGCACGCCCCTGACGATGATCATAGGTGATCCCGTCCAGGAAGAGCCCCAACTCGAAATCCGGGAAGTTTGAGGGGGGAGAGCGCCGCGGAAACCTCTCCAGATGGCACACAAAGGGGTAACTGAAGTAGCCTACCAGGCCTCCGGCGTAGCGCTGCAGGGGACCCTCAGCCGAAGCGCTATGATATTGAGCTAGAGTCTCTCTTAAGAACTCCAGCGGGCGACCAAAGCCGGTCTCGACGCTCCCCGTTTAGCAATAGCCTCCCGGCCTTGAGGGCGAAGAGGGCCACGGGGCTAAAGCCGAGGAAGCTGAACTGGGCCCTCCTCTCTGGAGACGGCGCGCTCTCTAGAAGAAAGCTGATGCGCGCTCTCTCGCGCAGACGGCGATATAGCTCTAGAGGCTCTAGGGGTGGGATCTCGCAGAAGACGGGGGGAATTTTAGAAGAAGAACCAAAGATACTCACCCGGCAGAGATCTCATGGCGGATCATCCTCCTTGGGAGGCATTATAGAAGCACCCTGGGGGAAAGTCAAGGGGCATGAGCGCGGCCGCCCTTAAAACGTGATCACCTGAAAGCCCTGAGCGATCAAGCCTCGCAGGCTGGGATGCTGAGCGTATTCATCTAACAGGGGGATCTTCTTAGCCAAGAGAGCGTTCTTGACCCCGAAGGCCGCCGCACAATAGCTACACGCCCCGGCTATTTTATCTTGCACGGCCTGATAGAGGGCATGGGCCTTATGGGAGGGCTCGGCCACTTCGGCCAGCCCCTTGGTCCCGCCACCATCGAAGATGAGCTTCACCTCATCGCGATGCTCCTTGAACTCCTTGGCCGCGATCAACGCGTTGACCAGGCGCCCCAGGCTCTCATGGGTCTCCGCATCCGCCAGCACGACAAGGGCCAGCTTCGCCATATTCCCACCTTCTCCTTCTTCTTAAATCGATTGAGTTGATTCTAGCCCTCTTCCAGTGGAGCGTCTGTAAGCCCCCTTACACGAGGCGGCGTGCGAGGAAGCGCTCCTCAATCTCTGGGAGGGAATCTCCGCTGAATTTCTCTAAGAAGGCATCGGCCAAGACGAGCGCTAACACCGCCTCGCCCACCACAGAAGCCGCTGGCACGGCACAGACATCCGAGCGCTCGATGTGCGCCTTCACGGGCTGCTTCGTGATCATATCCACAGAATCCAAGGGGCGCATCAGTGTCGAGAGGGGCTTCATCGCCACGCGTATGACCAGGGGCCCGCCGGTGCTCACCCCGCCTTCGATGCCCCCGGCCCGTGCCGTCTGACGATAGAACCCTCGCCCCTCTTCATAATAGATCAAATCGTGGGCTTCTGAGCCCCAGCGCTCGGCTACTTCCCTACCCAGCCCGAACTCCACGGCCTTCATGGCCTGAATGCTCAAGAGAGCCTGAGCGATGCGCGCATGCAGCTTGCGATCCCAGTGCACATAGCTTCCCAGGCCCACGGGCAGGCCAGTCGCCAGCAGCTCAAAGACCCCGCCCACAGTATCTCTCTTCTTTTGGGCCTCGTCGATGCGCTGGATCATCTTCTCTTCGGCTGCTTTGTCCAGACAGCGCACGGGAGACTCATCCGCCCGCGCGGTGATCTCCTCAGGGGGGAGCGAAAGCGCATCCACTCTGCTTTGGGCATCGAGGATCTGCACTACGTGGCTTGTGATTTTAATCTGAAATCTCTCTAGGAACTGGCGGGCGATGGCCCCCAGAGCCACGCGCACGGCCGTCTCGCGCGCGCTGGCTCGCTCCAGCACATTGCGCAGATCCCGATGGCCGTATTTGAGAGCCCCGGCGAGATCCGCATGCCCCGGCCGCGGCACCGTCACCGGCTTATATTCAGCCGGCTTATGCCAAGGGTCCATCAGCCCTTCCCAGTTCTTCCAATCCCGATTCCAGATGAGCACCGCAATGGGACTGCCCAGCGTCACCCCAAAACGAACCCCCGCAAGAATCTGAGCTTCATCGTGCTCGATCTTCTGTCGAAAGCTGCGGCCATAGCCCCCCTGGCGCCGGCTAAGCTCGTGATTGATCCTCTCTAAAGAAAGCTCCAGTCCGGCCGGCATGCCCTCTAAGATGCCGACCAGCGCCCGTCCGTGCGATTCCCCAGCCGTGAGATACCGCAGCCGACTCATGCCTATCCCCCTCTCTTCAGCAGAGCGCTCATTTGGGTTTTGAGTCTAGGGATCAGAGCTTCGGCCCTTCGGATCAGTTGCGGCCGGCCGAGAGGTGCCAGCCAGATCGCGAGCGATTCTAAAGCCTGATAGATCAGCATGTCTAGGCCATTCATGATCTGCGCCCCCTTCTCTTCGGCCTGCCTAAGGAGCGGAGTCTTTAAAGGATTATAGATCAAGTCATAGACGAGGAGGCCGGCATGTAGGCCGCAGGACCCTGCCAGTAGAGATTCCTCTTGCGCGGGATGCATGCCCACGGGCGTGGCATGGATCAAGAGCGAAACCTGTGGTAGAGCTTCGTCCAGGGTCGCTTCTTCCAGCACGTCAAACTGGTGGAAGCCCGTGGCCGAGGAGAGATCCTGCGCGAGCCTGTGGGCACGGGCGGGAGTGCGATTCCAAAGGACGATCTTCCCAATGCCGCCGCGGATGAGCCCATAGAGAATAGCTCGGGCGGCCCCCCCGGCCCCCAGCACCACAGCCTGCTGCCCCTTCAGCGCGATGCCCCGCTCCCTAAGGGAGCGCAAGAACCCGATCCAATCGGTGTTATAGCCGATCAGGCAGCCAGCGTCGTTGTGGAGGGTGTTTACAGCCCCCACAAGCGCGGCTGCCGCATCCAAACCATCCAGCAACGAGGCGACTCGCTCCTTGTGGGGGAGAGTGACGTTCACTCCCACAAGGGAGCTCCCTCGCATCTCGGCCAAAAAGTCCGCAAGATCCTCGGAGCGCACACGCCAAGCCCGATAGTCCAACAGATCCTCCAAGCCCAGTTCCTTCAAAAGAGCGTCAAATAGGGCTGGGGAGAGCGAGTGCTGGATGGGATCTCCGATCACGCCTAAGAGTTTCATGGCTGCGCAAGCCCCCTAAGAGCTTGAAAGAAGCCGGGAAATGAGACATCAGCCCACTCGGCTCCGTGGATGACCGTCTCGCCCTGAGCGACTAGGCCCGCGACGGCAAACGCCATGGCGATCCGATGATCTCCGAAGCTCGCAAGCTGCGCCCCCTTTAGCGCTTGGGGTCCTGGGATCTCCCAGCCGTCTGCACGCTCCTTAAGCTCTACCCCCATGCGTTTTAAATTCAAAGTCACGGCCCGGATGCGATCCGTCTCCTTAACCCTGAGTTCTTGGGCATCGCGGATCACCGTGCGCCCATAGGCCTGGGTGGCTAAGAGAGCCAGAAGAGGCAGCTCATCGATCAAGCGGGGGATCTGCTCGCCTCCCACGGAGATGGCCTTTAAGCTCGAGCTCTCTATCATGAGATCGGCCCGCGGCTCGCCGCTTCTATCCCGCTCATTCTGGAGGGAGATTCTTGCCCCCATCCCACTTAGAGCCTCTAAGAAGCACGTCCGCGTGGGGTTTACACCCACATCGCGAATGACCAGGCGAGAGTCCCTGACCAGCAGCGCCGCCGCGATGAAGAACGCGGCCGCGGAGAGATCACCGGGGATCTCTATCTGAATCTGAGAGGCCTTAAGATCCGACCCGCCGCGAAGGGCGATCGTGGGGCCATCTCGGGCCAGCTCGATCCCAAAGTGAGCCAGCAAGCGCTCGGTATGATCGCGCGTCTTTACCCTCTCTATGACGGTGGTGAGGCCTGCGGCATAGAGCCCGGCCAGCAGCACGCACGACTTGAGCTGGGAGCTGGCTACGGGCATCTCATACGTGATGCCCTGCAAATTCCCGCCGCGGATCACCAGAGGGGCTCGTCCTCCCTGATGCTCGATGCGCGCGCCCATTCTCGTTAAGGGCTGGATGATCCGCGCCATCGGACGCCTCCTTAAAGACTCATCTCCCGTGATCGTGGCTGAGAAATCTTGGCCGGCCAGCACGCCGCAGAGCAGCCTCATTGTCGTGCCGGAGTTTCCCGCATCGAGGACCCCTTTAGGAGGGGAAAGATCAAGCCCGCAGCCGCGCACGATGGCTTCTGCCTCTCTTTTAGAGATCTCCACACCCAGCGCGCGCAGACAGCCCAGCGTGCTCCCTACATCCCGGCCCGACCCCAAATTCTCAAGGCGGGTCTCTCCCTCGGCCAGAGCCCCCAAGATCAGAGCCCGATGCGAGATGGATTTATCGCCCGGCACCGTGAGGGTGCCTCTTAAGCCTTGCGCCGGCCGAATCCTCTGTTCCATAGTGGATTCAATCGATCATTAGGCTCTCATAGCCGATGGCCCTAAGCAGCTGCTGGACCCGGATCGCCTCCTCAGGCCGCGCAAAGTAGAGATGGAAGGTGCCACCGGCACCCTCGCGCACCCTCAATAACTCAATGTCGCTGATGTTGATCCCTGCCCGAGCGATGGCCGTGGTGATGGCGGCCAGTTCTCCGGGTCGGTCCGGGACGACCACCGCCAGCCGATAAAGAGCCTGCAAGAAGCCCTTGGAGCGCGGCGGAAGTGCGTTGCGGAAGTCTGCAGCCTTCTGGAAGCTCTCCCTAAGCGTGCCCCGCCTAAGAGCGCTATGCATCGCGCGAAGTTGCGAAATCATAGCCTCCAAGGCTTGCTCAATCTCTGGCTGATTGGTGAAGAGGATGTCGTGCCAGAGCTCATAAGGCGAGCTCGCAATGCGAGTCATGTCTCGCAAGCCTCCGGCTGCCAGCTCCCTGTAGAAGCCGTCGCGGGCACTCTTCTCCCCAATGAGATGGGTCAGAGCGACCGCCAACAGCTGCGGAAGATGACTGACGTAGGCTGCCAGGCGATCGTGGTGCTCTGGGCTGAGCAAGAGCGGAGAAGCTCCCAGCTGCCGCAAAAAATCGGCCAGCCTCTGGGCTTTTTCGTCATCCGGGCGAAGCGGGGTGAGCACATAGATGGCGTTCTCAAACAAGAACGGATCGGCAGCCTCTAGGCCCTTCCTCTCCGAGCCGGTCATGGGATGGCCGCCCACGAAGTTTTGGGGCAGATATTTTTGGGCCGCGCGGCAGATCTCTCGCTTGGTCGAGCCCAGATCCGACACGATCGCTCCCGGCGGGATACAGGGAGCTAGAGCGGGCAGAAGCGCTAAAATGGCTCCAATGGGCGTGGCCAGAAAGATCAAGTCCGCATCCGTCACACCCTCGACCAGATCGGGCGTGCCCCAATGGATGGCTCCGCGCTCCTGCGCTCGCAAAAGGATCGCAGTGTTCTGATCGACACCGATCACGTCCACTTCGGGGCAGAAGCGCTTGATGGCTAGGCCCAGCGAGCCGCCCATCAGGCCCACGCCCACAATCGTCACTCGCCTAGGGCTTGGTAGGGAGGCCATAGCTCACCAGCCTGCGGTCGACTGTCGGAGCCAGGGCCGCCAGTCTTCCCATCAGTTGCCGGAACTCTTCTGGCCGCAGCGACTGAGGCCCATCGCTTAGGGCGCGTTCCGGGTCGTGATGGACTTCTACGATCAACCCATCGGCACCTGCGGCAATCCCGGCCAGCGCCAAGGGGATGACCTTCGCCCGATCCCCGGCCGCATGGCTGGGATCAATAATCACGGGCAGATGCGACAGTTGCTTCAAGGCCGGAATGGCCCCGATGTCCAGCGTAAAGCGCGTGTGATCACAGAACGTACGGATGCCTCGCTCGCACAGGATCACGCGCGGATTCCCTGCCGATAGCACGTATTCTGCCGCCCAGAGCAGCTCTTCCAGTGTGGCCGCCAGGCCCCGCTTGAGTAACACGGGCTTATCGATCTGCCCTATGGCTCGCAGGAGCGGGAAGTTCTGCATGTTGCGCGCCCCAATCTGCAAAATATCCGCATAGCGCGCGACCCGCTCTAAGTGCGTGCTCTCAAGCACCTCCGTGACGACCAAAAGGCCATGCTCATCGGCCGCCCTTCTCAGCCAGCGTAGAGCCTTCTCGCCCAGACCCTGAAAGCTGTACGGAGATGTGCGCGGCTTGTACGCACCACCCCGCAAGATCTTTGCGCCAGCCCTGGCCACCTGTTCTGCGATGATGCAGATCTGTTCGGGATCCTCCACGGAGCACGGCCCGGCCATGATCACCAGTTCCGAGCTGCCAATGCGCACCCCGCTGAGTTCGATCACCGTGCCCTGGGGGTTCCAGGCCCGGCTGGCCAGTAGCCTCTCGCCAGGCTTCGTCGTCGCCATCACCATAGCAACCTCCTGATGCTTTTGAGCCCGCTGAGAGCCTCAGACGCTCTCAGGCGCTTGCCGTACCGTCGCGGAAAAGCAAAGGAAAAGTGAGATGGGAAGGTTTATTGGCCCCGGAGGGGCCAGAAATAGAAGGCAAAAGAGAAGCTCAAGTAGAAGGCCTGTTGTGGAATCTTACTCAGCTGTAAGCCCGCCATCTCTTACGCTCCTCTTGTGAGAGGTCACTATAGCATGATTCACCGACTTTGTCAAGGCCTGGCTGCGAGCCGAGGGGCAATCACCAAGAAGCGTGTAGTATTGTCCGGTTGCGAGGAGATTCCTTCTCTCAAGATGATGAGGCCGTAGAGTCGGGCCACCCTCTCCCCAGCGATAGCAGCTCGGTCGAGATCTCCTACGGCTTGGATCTGCTTGGCGGCTCCAGCCGTATCATAGAAGGCATGCACCTGGACTCCCAATTGCTCCAGAAAATCCCTACACTGCATAAGAGCCTGAGGATGAGAGTACACGTGCCGAATCGCTTCCAAGGAACTGCCCGGATTCCCCAAGAGGCAGTGCTCAATTCTTAGGGAGACGGAGTCGAGAATTCTCACCGGCTGCTTCGCTAAGAGTTCTTGAACTTCAGCAATGACGCCGGTGATCGAGTTCTCGATGGGAATGACAGCCGCTTCTGCCTCCCCTTGGCTTAGCCGCGCGAAGACCTCCGCAAAGGTGCGGCAGGGCACCGTCTGCGGGCTTGGGCCAAAATACCGTTCGATGGCTTCCTCTCCGTAGGCCCCTGGCTCTCCTTGAAAGGCAATGCGCTTCTTCCTCATCGCTTCTTTCTTTCAGGGACAGTGATCTGCTCCTCCAGGCGACGCGATTCGAGAAAGATGGCTTTAAAGATGCGCTGCACGGCGGCTTGACTGAGAGGTCCGCGATTCTGGGCCTCCAAGCGGGCGAGCACTTCCTCCTCCCGCTCCGGAGAGTGAATCGGCAACCCTTGACGAGCCTTCTCGCGCCCGATGGCCAAGGCGCACTCAGCACGCTCATTGAGCAGCTTGAGGAGCTGCTCATCGATCTCATCGATCCTCTTGCGCCGCTCTTCGATCATCCAGAAGGCCTCCTCAGGGAAAGTTGCCGCAATCTCTCAATGCCCTCTAAATAGCTCTTAAGACCTCCACCACAGATCTGGGCCAAGCAGACAGGCGCGATGACGGACACAGCTCGAAATGCCTCTCTATGATAGATGTCGGACAGATGGACTTCCACGGTGGGAATCCCCACAGCCGCAATGGCATCCCGCAGCGCATAGCTGTAATGCGTAAGCGCCCCTGGGTTGATCACAACGCCCTCGGCCCAACGCCGCTCCTCGTGCAACTTGTCGATGAGCGCCCCTTCATGATTCGATTGGAAGATTTTAAGCTCGAGTCCCCGGGCAGAAGCAAAGCTCTCCAGGGCGCGATTGAGCTCCTCCAGCGTGAGCGGGCCGTAGATGTGCCTCTCCCGCTCCCCTAAGAGATTCAAATTCGGCCCGTGAAGGACGAGAATCCGCTTCATCTTCGCCCCTGAAGATACCCTAAGGCCCCTACGAGTTCCTCTTCGCTGACGTCATCGCGCACGACAGCCTCCCCGATCCGGCGAAGCAGCACAAAATGGAGCTTATTGTGATAGATCTTCTTGTCTTGATAGACGTAACTGAGCACCACCTCCGCCCTCAGCGGGGGCAGGCGAGAGGGAGCTAGCTGCCCCAGGAGCCACATAACGCGCGTAGACTCCTTCTTAGAGAGCAGGCCCTTCTCCCAAGAGAGCCAGGCGGCGGCCCGCATCCCCCAAGCCACCGCCTCCCCGTGCCGGATTTGATAATTCAGTGCTGCTTCCAGGGCATGGCCGATCGTATGCCCGAAGTTGAGCAGCCTCCGCACCCCCTGCTCCCGCTCATCCTCCACCACGATCGAACTCTTAATCGCCACACAACGGGCGATTATCTTTGGCCAAAGCCCCTCATCCTGCTTTTCCGCAAGAGAAGGCCAGCGCTCCTCTAAGAGCGCAAAGAATCTCTCATCGCGGATCAGGGCATATTTGATGATTTCCGCCAGGCCCGAGCGCCACTCTCCCAAAGGCAGACTCCTCAAGAGCGCAGGATCGATCAGCACGAAGCGCGGCTGATGGAAGGCCCCTATGAGGTTCTTCCCCAAGCGGTGATTGATCCCGACTTTGCCTCCGACGCTGCTGTCGACTTGGGCCACGAGAGTCGTCGGGACCTGGACCCAGCAGACGCCGCGCAGGAAGGTGGCGGCCACAAAGCCCGCCACATCCCCGATGACCCCGCCTCCTAAGGCAATTATGGTCGCATCCCGCCGGAAGCGCGCTGCAATCAGCCTTTCAAAAATCGCATCCACGGTCGCTAGGCTCTTGGAGCGCTCTCCGGCCTCTAGCAGTATGGGCTCGGCTCGGATGCCGCATCGAGCCAGGCTCTCAAGGGCCCGATCGAGATAGAGCTTAGCTACGATCTCATCCGTTACTATGGTGGCCTGAGGACCCAGGCTGTGATCTTGATAGAATCTTCCCAGCTCCTCTAGCAGGCCGCTTCCCATATAGATGGGATAAGTGCGCTCGGCCAGCTCCACCCGGATGATCTCCAAATTGGGCCCTCCTTCAGCCCCTCACGTATAGGCCGTTTCCCCTGCCGTGTCAAGCGCCCCGGCGACCGGACCTGCTCAAATTCCCCCAATCGCAAGCTCCGCCGTGTGAAATGCGAGGCAAGCAAGAGAGAGTTGATTTTCCCACTCCCTTTGGCGTACATTGCCTTCATCTATGGTGGATTTCAAGATCTCTGAGGAGATCCAGCTGATCTGCCGCGGGCTCCGCTCATTTATAGAGAAAGAGGTGCAGCCCCTAGAAGAGCGCCACAGAAAATATCTGGAAGATGAGCGCACCCGCCTTAAGGACGACGGCCGCCTCGTCCCCGAGTTCAAAGCTCTCATGGATCAGGTGCGGAGACGCTCGGCCGAGCTGGGCTACTACGCCATGCACATGCCCCAGGAAGTCGGGGGCGGAGGGGTCGGCCGCGTCGGCCTCTTTTACGCCTATCGAGAAGTCTTCCGCCACGGCTTGGGGCTCAATATCAGCGTGCTAGCCGGCCCCGAAGGCCCCAGCCCCATGCTCCTGGCGCTCAACGAGCCCCAGCGCGAAAGATTTTTAAAACCCCTCATCCGCGGGGAGAAGACCACCTGCTTTGCGCTCACCGAGCCCGAGGCCGGCTCCGATATCAAGAACCTCAAGACCCGGGCTGAAAAGAAGGGCAATCATTACATCTTGAACGGCATAAAGACGTTCATCACCAACGCCGCAGACGCGGATTTCGCCCAAGTATTTGCCGTGACAGACCCGAAGATCTACAAAGAGCACGGCTATAGGGGCGTGACGGCTCTTCTCGTGGAGCGCGATACGGCGGGCTATCAAGTGGGCAAGATCAATCGCAGCCTCCTAGACGACGGCTCGCAGGCGGAGCTCATCTTTGAGAATTGCAAAGTCCCGGCGGAGAACGTCATCGGCCCGGAAGGCATGGGGTTTTATATCGCCATGAGCTGGCTGGGGATCGGGCGACTCAACATCGCGGCCCTGAGCGTGGGCTTGGCCCATTATCTTTTAGAGTGCTGCCTCGAATACTCCAAGGTGCGCACGGCCTTCGGAAGCCCCATCGGTAGATTCCAGCACATCCGGGGGATGATCGCCGAATCCGCCGCGGAACTATACGCCGCCGAGCAGATGGTCCTACACGCCTCCTGGAGGATGGATCAGGGCGAGCAGATCATTAAAGAGAGCTCGATGGCCAAGTGGTACGCCACAAACATGCTCTATCGCCTGGCCGATCGAGCTGTTCAAATTCACGGTGGCATGGGCGTAATGAAAGAGCTTCCCATCGAACGCATCTTTCGATTCGCCCGAGTGCTGAGGATCGTCGAGGGCACAGACGAGATCCAGAAGGAGACCATCGCCAAATCCCTTGAACTCTAGGGCTGGATTTGGCGGGCACCCAGCGCGCCGCTATAATGCGGAAAGCAGATGGGTGGAAGGAGCGCCGGCATGACAGCCGCAGCCGGATCGGGAAGGAGAGAGGCGGTGTGGCGCAACCGCCCCTTCTGGAGCAGGGTAGCCGCCATGCTGATCATCGCGCTCCTCGTGGATGGGGTCCATCTCTACCTCCGCTGGCACAGCCTCCAGCAGGAGCGAGGCACCCAGGCGAAGATCTTCACCCGCTCTGTCGCTGAGATCATTGATCTCAAGCCCAAAACGGAGCCAGAGATCCGAGCTTTGCTTGAGACGATCGTACGAGGCAGCATCTACTACGCTCAGTGGGCCCTTGGGGGGCAGATTCGCGTGGAGTTGCGCAGCCCAGAAGCGGCCAGCTTGAACCTACCACCCCTGGAGACAGGAAGCAGACGACCCCACCTCGAGCTGCGAACTCTGGCGGATGGGCTTCCCATCCTCGACGTGACGGAGCCGCTTCCCTACTCCGATGGCTATGTGCGAGTCGGCTTCTCCATGGCTTCGGTCGTCTGGACAGCCATCCAGGAGACGTTGCTTGCGCTTGGGATCAGCGTGGCAGGCGTCTTTGGATTGGGGTTGCTAGTAACCGGCACGTTCCTGTTAAAAAGCCGAGCTGCTTTGAGAGACTCAGCCGAGTCGTCCTTGCGTGACGGGCAGACTCCCACACAGCCCCAGGGGTCTACCCTCTCCGTCAGCGGCTTACGCATCGATGACGCCCGCAAGGCCGTCTTCAGCCACAATGGCCACGCCTTGCCTCTGTCTCCTAAGGAGTACAGTTTGCTGCGTCTTTTGGCTTCGGAGCCTGGCCGGGTCTTCTCCGCTGAGGAGATCCGCCGCGAGCTCTGGTCGAATGGCCACGGGATGACCCGCAAGGACGTCACTCACTACGTCTATCTCTTGAGAAAGAGACTGCAAGCACAGGACATCTCTCCCCAGATCATCGAGAACGTTCGAGGCCATGGATACAAGCTTTCGCTCTGAATTCGATCCATTTTCGATGGCTTTCAGGGCAGACTTTCTGTTATATGGCAGAGGCACATCCAAGGGGGTCGGCGGACATGGCTAGCGTAGAGGCATCAGCAACGTGGAAGAGCTTGGGGGTGGCTGTACTGCTCCTGTTGTCTGCGGGAGTGATCCAGCCGGTGGCCAGCTCGACCACCGCCGACTTGATTACCCAGACGCTAGAGCAACTAGATTTGGCTTTGCAACAAGCGGTCTTAGCGCATGTAAGGTTCCCGCTGGAAGATCTACAGCTCCACGCTCATGCCGTGATCAACGTGCTCGAGGGACGAGCTGGAGCCCACTATGACTCCTCCTATGCCAACCCTGGAGATGGTGTGGGAGTCGTAAGCTATTTGGAGCAGATCCGCCAGGCCCCAGAGATTTGGGGAGCGAGCGAGGAGCTCCGGGTGGCCTTGGAGAACGTCTCCTCGTATCTAAAGCAGGCCATCGACCACACCCTCCGAGCCTTGGCCGAGAAGGATCTCGCGAACGCTCAGGCCGAGATGCGCTGGGCTTTGGCGTTCTTGAGTGCGGCCAAGGGGCGAGAGGTGGAACTGACGGCCGTAAGCGGCCTGCTCGGCCTCAAGGCCCGGCTAGCCCCAACACCGGCGTCGTCGCCCTCGGGGTCTGAGAAGTAGAACTTCGATCCTTTTTCGATCCTCCCTCTGTTGTTTTTCGATGCAATCTGCTCTTTAAAATAAAAAGGGCTTGGCCCGGGCAGGGTGTGATTTGAGGACGCGGTTCGAGGCTGCAGGCCA
>JBBIOR010000008.1:47195-73098 GCA_037443265.1 Candidatus Fraserbacteria bacterium
AGGGCTTGGCCCGGGCAGGGTGTGATTTGAGGACGCGGTTCGAGGCTGCAGGCCAAGCCCCCCCCCTTATGAGAACCCGGAGACTCATCTTAGCTTAGAAAGGCGCCTTTGTCAATCCCCACCTTGGGGAAAGGCCTCTTTATTTTAAGCCTCGCGAGCCACAGCGCTACTCTCTCTCTTCTATAGCCTTGGTAGAGTCGAAGGAGCCGGAAGCGCGATACCATTCCAGGGCCAGCTTAAGCCCCCGCTCCAAGGGCATTTGGGGCCGGTAGCCAAGCTCACGGGCGGCCTTGGAGATATCAAAGTGACGGTGATGTCCCATGGCTTTGATCACTTCCCAGCGCAAGATGGGGGAAGCAGGCAGCTTGAGCCAAGAGTTCAGGCCGCTGACCAGTACGGCCATCCCATACGCCAGGGAGTAAGGCACACTCAGATACTGAGGGCTCCTCCCCAGAAGGCCGGCCAAGGCATCAATGATCTCATAGAGAGTGCGCCGAGTCCCGTCCGTGATGTTATAGGCCTGGCCGATCGCTTCCGGCTTCGCGGCCGCCAGACAGAGGGCTTCAGCCACGTCCCCTGCATAGACCAGATCTAAAAGCACTTGGCCTCCACAGATCAGCGGGGGTCGCCTAAGTGAGAGGAGTTGGAGCACCGTCGGCATAAGATGTCGATCCCGCTCTCCATAGATGAGACAGGGCCTGAGGATCACAACGGGCAGGCGATGTCTTTCATAATAGCGCATGACCACCCGCTCGGCCTCGATCTTGGACCACGAATAGAGGCCATCGGCTCTAAGCGGAGTAGATTCATCGGCCGCATCGTAGTGATCGTAGCCGTAGACGTCCACCGTGCTCACGTGGACGAATCGTTCAATCTCAGCGGCTAGAGCGGCTTGCAGCAATCTTTCGGTGCCCTCAACGTTATCGCGGTAGAACTCTTTCAGGGTGCCGCCCAGAGGGGGCCGGGCCGCACAGTGATAGACGATCTCGATCCCCAAGGCAGCCCTCTTAAGACTCGCCAGATCACTCAGATCGCCATAGAAGATCTCAACGCCCTGTTCCTTGAGAAACGCCGCTTGACTGCGGGGACGAACGAGCACACGGACCCTATCGCCTCGGGCGTGGAGTTTCTCCACCAAATGACTGCCGACTAGGCCCGTCGCCCCCGTCACCAACGCTCTTCTCATGGCAGGCACCGGTCGAAGAGTAGCATCCCATGAGCCTCCGACGCACATTCTCTTAGCGGGCTTGGAGGGCTCTCATGGCGATCTTCGCAAGCAGCCTGACGCCCAGCTCCAGGCTCTCCACATCAATGCGCTCGTTGTCGTTGTGAATGAGCTTACTACGCTCAGATAGACTCATCTTCGTGGAGAGCGGCTGGAACCCATAGGCGAGCGCGCCCAGCTCGCGGAGGAAGCGCGAATCCGTAGCGCCGGTCATGAGATACGGCACGGCGTCCACGCCCGGCAGTTCCTCTTGCACCGTCTGCTCGATGATCCTGTAAAATTCTGTATCGTAAGGCGACTCTGACACCTCGTGGAATTGCAGCGTCTCGATCTCGATACTCATACTCAGATCTTGGGCGATGGACTCTAAAAGCTTCTGGATTTGTGCGCGGGAGAAGCCGGGCACGAAGCGAAAATCCAGCACAAGATCACAGGAGTCTGGAATCACGTTCTCCTTGAGCCCGGCTTGAATCATCGTCGGCGAGCAGGTCGTGCGAATGAACGCATTGACCAGGTAGGGATGGATGGGCGTGCCTGCCAGAAGCCCTTTCAGATCCACATCGGTGCCCTCTGCGCAGATGGCCTGGGCGATCTCACGGCCCTTGTTCCCCAGCGCGTCAGCGATCTTCTCGAAGAATGTGCGTACAGCGGGGGAGATGATCTTTGGAAATTTATGCCGGGCGATGCGATCAATGAGGCGCGCGCCCTTGACTAGAGCGTTATCGTCGTGGGGCATGGAGCCGTGGCCGGCGGTCCCCCTTACGCGCACTCTCACCCACCAGAGGCCCTTCTCGATCGCCTCAATCGTGTAGAAGACTCTTCGATTGATCTCTAGAGGCATGCCGCCGCCTTCGTTGATGATGAAGTCCGCACAGACCTTCTCTCTATGAGCTTGAGCCAGCCAGGCCGCGCCGTATGTGCCGCCCTTCTCTTCATCGGCCACGGCGAGAAGGATCAATTCGCCGGCGAAATCTAAATTCATGCGCTTAAAGAGGGCGAAAGCGACGGCCTCCACGGCCGTCATGGATTTCATGTCGAGCGCGCCTCTGCCCCAGACATAGCCCTCTTGGATCGCCCCACTGAACGGTGGATACTTCCAATGGTGGGGATGGGCGACGGGCACGACGTCCGTGTGCGAAAGCAGCATCAATTTCGGGCCGGGCTTTGAGCCCTTAAGCCGGGCCAGCAGATTACTCCGGCCCGGCTCCTTCTCTAGAATTTCAGACGAGATGCCCTCTTTCCTGAAGAATTTCTGGAGATATTCGGCGGCCGCCCGCTCATGGCCCGGCGGGTTTGTCGTGTCGATCTGGAGAAGCTCCGATAGGATTTGAACGGCTTCCTGGCCGCACTCCTGCCAATTCACATCTGCCACCTTGGACATAGGGGACCTCCTTGGGATCACGGGGTACCAAACGAACTATTGTAATCTAAAGAGGATTGTCCACCAAGGGTCCCCTTGTGGCTTGCGCTCGTTGCGGGAGTTTTCGTACCATCCCGCTGATGAACGCGCAGAGGAGAATTGCTTTAGTCACCGGAGCCAGCCGCGGCATTGGCGCGGCTACGGCCATAGAACTGGCCCATCACGGCTGCGACGTGGCCGTCAATTGTCTCTCTCAAGCAGAGCGGGCCCATCAAGTCGTCGAGCAGATTGAAGCTCTCGGCCGAAGAGCAATCATCCTCCAAGCCGACGTCTCCGACTACGAGCAAGCCCAGCGCATGGTGTGCGAGACGGTTGAAAGACTCGGTGGGCTGCACATCCTCGTCAATAACGCGGGCTACACGTCCCACGCGACGCTCGATCAGCTCTCTGTTGCTGACTGGCGCCGGATGCTGGCCGTTGTGCTCGACGGGGCGTTCTATTGCGCTCAGGCCGCCACGCCCCACATGAAACAAGCGGGCTGGGGTCGAATTGTGAACGTCTGCTCGTTGCGCGCGCTTACGGGCTCCGACCACGGAGCCCATTATGCCTCGGCCAAGGCCGGCCTCATCGGCCTCACCAAATCGCTGGCCCTGGAGTTGGCCCCTGAGATCACCGTCAACGCTGTCGCCCCTGGCTATACAGATACAGAAATGAATCGCAAAGCACTGGCCGAAAGGGGCGAGCAGATCCGCGCGCAGATCCCCCTAAGGCGCATCGCCCGCCCGGAGGAGATCGCCGCGGTCATCGCGTTTCTCTGTTCAGAGGAGGCCGGCTACATCACCGGCGAGACGATCAACGTCAATGGCGGCCTCTACATGCGTTAAGCTATGAACGACTGGATGATCCCCTGGGCCTTTGCGGCCCCCTTTGTCACCCTCGGAGCGCAGCCCTGTGGGCGGATCGTAGTGCTTGCGCTGGCCGCATACGGCTTGGCTTTTCTGGCAACCCGCGTCCGTAGCTGCTGGGAGTGGGGCTTCGCTGTGAACGCTGGACTGCTCATCTTGCTGGCCGGCTTCAGCGTACAGACGATCTTTGTGGAACCCGTCGCTCCTGAGCAGCTCCGGACAGCCCAGAAGCTCGCTGCGGTGGGATTCCTCACTCTGGCCCTCTTGCCTTGGCTGCTAGGGGGAATCTCCTCGCTCCAGCGTCCGCTTCTCGGGGTTTGGGACGTGCTCTTTGGGCTGGCATACGCGCTGGGATTCATAAGTTGTGGACCCTACTTGGCCACCCTGAGCACCGGTGTTTCCGCCCGAGGCTGGCCGGGACTTGTCCCGCTCGCTGCCTATACACTGGGATTGCTGATCTTGACAAGTGTTCTTATGCTCCCCATCGCTCTGACTCATCATTTCCTATGGAGACGCACGCAACGCGCACGTTCATTTCAGCGTCTACAGATTCTTGGTCTTTCCGGGCTCGTCGCGGCCGGAATCCTTGGGCTCTGGAGATGATCATCACGGCTACTTTCGCTCGCGGCTACCCGCCGGCTGCACGTTCGTCCCCAGCGAAGTGAGCTGAGCGAGGCCTGTGCCATCTGTCTTGACCTTCCAGATCTGGAAGGTCACGCCCCCGCTGGGGCGGTTGTTCACAAACGCGATCCATTCGCCGCTCGAATCCGCAAACCAGTGGGGATCGAACTCTCGAAAGCCCGAATCCGAGGCGTTGGGCAAGGGAGAGTTAGTGGTGCAGCTGTGGGTGACCAGATTCAAGCTACAGATGAAAATGTCCTCCGTGGCTCCGGGACTGGCCGCGAAGGCGATCTTCGCGCCATCGGGCGACCAGGAAGGCCGCGAGACCCCAAAGCCAAGATCTGCTCCGGTGACTGCTAGGCCTGAGGGCCCTAGATCTAGCCCCACGGCCACATCATTGAACGTATTGCTCGTCAGCTTGGAGGCGGCCGCCACGTCGTTGTTCGCATCGAGCACCATCAGGAAGAGTTCAAAGTCGTTGCCACAATCGCTCAAGGAGGCTTTTCCGCCAGCGACGGCGATGGAATTGCAGTCGGCCGCGAAGGCAATGTGCGTTCCATCTGGCGAGATGGCCGGAGCCACGCTCTTTCCTCCGGAGGTGAGGGTGAGATTCTTCCTCCCCGTGCCGTCGGAGTTCATGAGGTAGATCTCCCAGCTCCCCGTCTGATTGGAGGCAAAGGCGATGAACGCGCCGTCCGGCGACCACGAGGGCTGGATCTCGTGGCTCATCGTCTGAGTCACGGTCAAGTTCGAGAGCAACGTCCCCTGGGAGCTCGAGGTGAAGATATCCATGGTTCCAGGGCTATCTCGATCTGAAGAGAAGGCCAGCCTGTCACGGGTGTTGGGGACTAAGCTGGGGAGCACGTCGTCCCGAGGAGCGGATGTGGTGGTGATTTGAGTGGGATTGTTGCCATCGGTGTCGATTCTGAAGATCTCGAAGCTGCTGCCGGTGCGGCGGTTAGACGAAAAATAGAGGCGGGAGCGCCCCACGGTGATGAACACTTTGTCGCTGTCTTGGTTGCCGCGGTCGTCTGTCACCGTGAGCACGACTTTGAAGACCCCTTCCCTCTGGAATTTATGAGAGGCGGTCTGGCCACTGGCTGTGGGGCTCCCATCGTTGAAATTCCAACTGTATGTGACGATGGTGCCATCGGGATCGAAGGACTGAGAGCCATCAAATATCACCACAAGGGGAGCTTCGCCTGCCAGGGGCGAGGCATCGACGATGGCCACCGGAGGCTTGCCCAGCAAGGCACAGCTCGCGATCACCAGAGGAATCCCGACCACGAAGCATATCACAACGCGCCCACTCCTTGGATGCGGACGCCGAATCTTCAGCTCACCCTTCATGAGGCCTCCTCGGTCGAATCATGGCATCTTATACTGCTTACGCTAGGGGAAGACGGCCCGGTTCCCAAGGACCCCCGTACGACCCCTCCCTCCGTTTTGTCTGACTTAGGGGTGATGAGTGTCGAGGGGTGGTAGACTCAGGCGTGAAACTTTCCTCTGAGGTGAGTGTACATGGAGCGCGAAAGGACCCATGATGGGTGAGGGAGAGCTAGAGCTCATTCAACAGGCGCTACAGGGAGATATGGAAGCTTGGGGTGAGATCGTGCGCCGGTACAAAGAGGCCGTCTTCGGGGTCGCGCTGGGGATTATGGGCAACGCCGCCGATGCCGAAGATGTCGCTCAGGATGCGTTCATCCGCGCTTATGAGAACCTCCGCCGCTATGATCTTACGCGCAAATTTTCCACGTGGATCTTCACGATCGCGGCCAATATCTGCAAGAACAAGCTGCGGCGGGAGCGCTTCTTTGCCCCGCTTAAAGACGTCTCGCGCCTCGCCGGGGCCGGGGGAGATCCTGCCACTCAGGTTGCGCGCGAGCAGCGCCAGATGCTCGTGCAACAGGCACTGGCCGCCCTCGATGAGAAATACCGCGCGCCTTTGGTGCTCTACTACTACGCGGATCTCGAATACCAAGAGATCGCCCAGGCGCTGGGACTTCCGGAAGGCACGGTCAAGACCCGCATTCATCGAGCGAAACTGGCCCTGAAAGAGTGGTTGGCAGCGAAAGGAGTGAAAGGCAATGCGTGAGAGCTTCTCCACTGAGGATGAGATCAGCCAGTTTCTTCGAGAAGGTCTCTCTCAGGCAGTCTCTGAGGAGCAGGAGCGCCTGGAGGGCCTGGAGCTTCGGGTGCTCCAAGCGCTCGAGAAGAGGCCGAGAGGAGCGGGTCGGTGGTTCTCCCCTCTGAGCTCGCTCACTCTTCGGCCAGCCCTGGCTCTGGCCACAGCCGCCGCCATCTTCGCGCTGGGATTCCTGGTCGGCAACTGGATCGCCAACCCCCTCAAAGCCCAAGGTGTGGCCTTTGTGGTCTTCGAGCCCGCGGCCAAAGAAGTAGCTCTGCAGATCAGCTACCCGGTGGGAAAATACAAGGAATGGCAGGACATCCCGCTCCAGAACAGAAGCGGCCTCTGGTACATCCATCTGGAGCTGCCGCCGGGGACGTATGAGTATCGCTTCAAGATCGACGGAGCGTGGTGGGCCTATGATCCCGCCGCCAACTACTTCGTCAAGAGCGTAGACGACACCATCAATGCCGTCCGAGAAGTGGGCCAGACGAAAGAGAAGAGGGATCACACATGATTCGTGCCCCCGTCGGTCTGGCTCTACTCTGGATGCTTTGGGTTGGGGTCCCTACGGGCGCTCAGTCCGCTCAGGACGTCTGTTCTTTCATCAACGAAGAGCTGAGTGTCTCGGAGGGACTGAAGAACACCCTGTGTCAGGATTTTCAAGCGGGAATCGAGCGAGGCCACATTCAGCCCGCGCGGGCCCTGGATCTCTTAAAGGCCGTCGACGAGCGCCTGAGCGAGAGTACCCGGGCCTCCGCGGAGAACATCCTCGGCACCATCGGGTTTACCATCAACCCGGCCAAGGGGGATCTTTCGGCTGAGCTTCTGATCCGTCGCGTCTTAGAACTCTTCAGCCGGGAGCAGAGCAAGGGCGAGCTGATGAATCTGGTCGCCCAAGAGGTCCGCACCCTCAGTCAGACGCTCCAAAGCGTGGCTCAGGTCTACCGCGGACTGGGAATCTCCCTGGAGCCAAACGTCTCGAAGAAGAACCTCCAGACGGATTTTGGAGAGATTGAACTCACCGTCGGTCGAGTCGACACGGTCATTACAGCCACGGCCATTGCCCTCGATCGCTTCGAACGCAAGCTCGATCGTCAACTGGATGATTCTGCGGGCATGAAGAGCGAGGTGCTCAAGGAGCTGCGCGCGCCCTCGTTCAGCGGGGCCGTGGCACTCCCCAATGAGCTCATTCAGTACATCGAGGCCCACACCAGTGGAGCGGAGTGGGTCCCCATCGTCCGTCAACTGGCCGCAGGGCGCGGCCGAAGCTCATGATCCGCAACAGGAGGGATCTATAATGAAGAGATTGAGTCTGTTCGTCGCCCTGCTGATCATCGCTGTGGGAGCGGGCCAGATCGCGCTCCCCCAGGCCCAGCAGGGCATCATCGTCGTGCCGCCTTCGAGTGACATTCAAGTGAGCATCAACGTAGATCGAGCCGATCGGATCTATCAAGTGGGGCAGGAGATCCGCCTCTTCATCCAGACCACAGCCCCCAGTGCCAGCCAAGTCTTTCTCAACGTGGTCGACATCGACGCCAGCGGAAGATGCACGCTCATCTTCCCCAATGCCTTTTCGCCTAGCCCGCAAGTGCCCGTGGGGACCTTCGTCCTGCCCGATCGCGCGACGTATCGCTTCGTGGTCACGCCTCCCGTCGGGACGGAGTTCGTCCAGGTCTTTGCCAGCCTGCAGCCCCTGGATCTTAGGCAGATCTTCAACACCCCGGTCAATCCCGGAGATCCTTTTCCCACGCTCTGCACCAACCCCCAGCAATTTGCTCAGCAAGTCCAAAGCGCCGTCCAGGGGATCATCGCCGTGGGGCAGTTGGCCACGGCCTTCACCAGCTTCCAAGTAGTCAGTCAGCTGCCGCCTTTCAACCGGCCCCCGGTCGCCCAGTTCACCCTGAGCACCAACACGGCTCTCGTGGGCCAGACCGTCCAATTCGTCTCCACCTCCTTTGATCCCGATCTGGGGGACTTCATCGTCCAGCACTTCTGGACCTTTGGAGACGGCTTCACGGCTACAGGCCAGACGGCCTTCCACTCCTACACGAGCCCGGGCACCTTCCCCATAACCCTCACGGTGACAGACAGCCGTGGTGCCTCCTCTTCCACCACCCAGTTCCTCACGGTCTTGCCGGTCCCGGTCCCGCTGCCCAGCACGCAGGCCGGCTTCTTCATCGATGCCATAGACAACACTCACATTCGCATCTCCGTCCGAGGGCGAGCCGATTGGTTCACGGATCACCCCTTCCGCCTGATCCTCGAAACTGACGGGGTCTTCACCAGCGTGGACCAGCAAGCCTCGGGGAATGTGGCCCCTCAGGGGATTGTGCCCGTCCCGGCAGGCAACCGCCTGGAGATCAGTGGGGCCGTCCGAAGCGGCCGGATCGACTTCACTATCGGAGTTTCTCCTACGGCTACCAAGATCAAGTTCGATCTTAGGCTCGATCTCGACGGCGACGGCACACTGGAGCGACAGAGAAACTTCGTCTTCCTGGGAAGCTCACTGAAGAACCCACCTTCGAATCCCTTTGTGATCAGCTTCCCGGCCGGAAGACTGCTGCCCTTCGTGCAGATCCAGATCTGTCTTGTGCTCGTAGATGTGCCGGGCTTCCAGTTCGTCATCTGCTTCCGCTTTGACCAGCTGTGACGCAACCTGCAGGGGGAGCTCGCTTCCGGGCTCCCCTGCACCCCGTAAGAGAGGAGAGAGCATATGAGAATCAATCTGGCCTTATGGCTTGGAATGGTACTCCTCGCCCTGGGCTCATGGGCGGCCCAGTGGGCGCCTACAGCAAGTAGCGCGGGAGCGGCCATCATCGAGGCCCAGCGCCACTTTCGGGCTCTATTGCCCCCCCAGCCGGTAGATATTCTCAACGTCATTTGGGCCGCGCAAAGCCTGGATTACTGGATTCGCATCCAAACTGGACTGAATGTGGTCTACTTGAAGGGCCAAAGACCCTGCACGGCCTGTGACCCCCTTCAGGAAGCGCAGTTCTTTGTGCCCCCTCAGCTCTACGTCGATGGTCAGCACTTCTGGATTCGCTTAGATGAAGAGAGCTGGCAGCTGGCCCTGCGCCCGGCGCGCGAGCTGCCCACGAGGTACGAGTTGATCGTCTCGCCCAAGCTGCCCAAGACGACCCTCAATCCAGAAGACGTAAGCGCGATCGTCGCAACGTTGCGTCCCTTCGGGGTGATACCCTCACAGACCGAATCGTTCAGCCTTGAGCCTTTGATCCCGCCCGCCAAGCCTGAGCCGCCGGAGGGCGTACGAATCGACTCCGTGCTCTATGGGCTCATCACTGCCCCAGACTGGAAGGCGTATGCTCTCCAGAACGGGATCGAGCTCTCCGGGCTGAGAGCCCGCGTGCTCGTCGAATTGGAGGCAGGGGCCAGCCTGCCGGAGGGACTGGATCTGGTCGTGGAAGAGAGGGCAGCCGAGCGCGTCCGGGTCCAGGCGCTCATTCATAGACTCGAAGAACTGGCCAAAGATCCGGCCGTGGCCTTCGTGCGGCTGCCCAGCCGTCCTCAGTCGCCGAGCCCCTGAGGGCAAAATGATCCTAAACACGAATGAAATGAGAGGAAGATGCCTATGAAAACCCACATCATGCGCATCGCAATCTTGATCTTGCTGATCGGAGCTGTGCTCGGCCTTTCCAGTCACATGGATCTGGCCGGCGCACAAACCGGCTCACAGAAGAGCACTCCCAATCCCAAAATCGACAGCGTGCTGGCACAGTTGCTCCAGATGCTGGCGAGCAGCGTGAGCAGCCAGGCCGTGCAGCAGGCGGCCAGCCGGGCCGGAGTCCCTATCCAGGACAATGCTATCACCGTCGTGGCGGAGGTCTCCGGCCCTACGGCGGGCCTGGTGAGCGCGATCGCTGCACTTTTGGGCGGCGGCACCGTCAAAGCCCAATCCAGAAATTTCCTTGAGCTAAAGATCCCGCTCAGCTCCAACGCTCTTACGGCCCTGCTGCAACTGGTGACCCTGAGCGGCATTGCTTATATTCGTCCGCCGCTGGTCCCGCAGGCTCTGGTCTTAAGCGAGGGCGTTTCCGTCACGGGAGCTTCGTCGTTTCACAGCAGCGGCCTGCGCGGCCAGGGCACCAAGATCGCGGTCATAGATCTGGGATTCATCGGCCTCTCCTCGGCCCAGACACAGGGAGAGCTGCCCATGAATCTGAGCACGCGCGACTTCAGCGGCACGGGCCTTGAGACCACCACATCACACGGCACGGCCGTGGCCGAGATCATCTACGACATGGCCCCGGCCGCCCAGCTCTATCTCCTCAAGATCGCCGATGAAGTCGATCTGGAGAACGCCATAGACTACGCCATCGGCCAGGGCGTGGACATCATCAATCACTCCGTGGCCTGGTTCAACACGAGCTTTTATGATGGGACTGGCCCCATTGCGGCCGCCGTCCAGCGCGCTCGGGCCGCGGATATTCTCTGGGTGAACGCCGCGGGCAACTACGCCCGCCGCCACTGGCAGGGCTTCGCCCAAGACACCAACGGCAACGGCTTTGTGGAATTTGCCCCCGGACGCGAAGGGCTCCAGTTTACGGCCCAAGCCGGCGAGGCGATCAGCATCTATCTCAGCTGGCAGGACTGGCCGCGCTCCGCCCAAGATTATGACCTGTTCCTTACCACAAGCAGCGGGGTCCTCCTCGCCTCCTCGGAACGCCTCCAGAACGGCTCCCAACCCCCCGCAGAAAATCTCTTCTTCCGCCCCACCAGTGGCGGCACCTTCGAGATCCGCGTGAGAGCGGCCAACGTCACCTCTGCCAGACAGCTGGCGATCTTCAATCTCAATCAAGACATCACTCCCAGCGTGGCTCAGGGGAGCATCGTGACGCCGGCGGATTCTTCGGCCGCCATGGCCGTCGGAGCGATCCATTATCTCAATTGGACGACGGGCCCCATTCAGCCCTTCAGCTCTCAGGGTCCAACCACAGACGGCCGAACCAAGCCGGACATCAGTGGGCCGGATAGCGTGACGACTACAACCGCCGGCTTCAGTCCTTTCATTGGGACTTCGGCCTCCGCCCCACATGTGGCCGGAGCCGCGGCCCTCCTACTCTCGGAAAATCCCACGCTCACCGCCAGCGGCCTGGAGACCCGACTTAAGGGGAGCGCCGTACCCATGGGCTCGCCCACCCAATTTGGCACCGGAAGACTCAATCTCTCCCCGACGCAACCCACCCGCCGACCCGACCTTATCGTCCTAAGCCCGAGCTTCTTCCCCGTCAACCCGCGCCTAGGCGACACCATCACCCTAACAGCCCAAGTCCGCAATCAAGGGGACGCCGACGCCGGGCCCTTTGCCGTCGAGCTGCGCGATAGCTTCGGCAACCTCACCCAGAACGTCCCCGGCCTGGCCGCCGGAGCCTCCACCGCCATAAGCTTCAATCGCCCACTGCTCTCCTCCAGCATGACCTTCACCATCACCGCCGATGTCTTCAACCAAGTGAGCGAGTCGAACGAGACAAACAACAGCACCTCTCTCAGCGTCACAGCTCAGAGCCAGCCGTCGCTTGGCATCGACGTCCGCACGGATCGCACGAGCTACCTCGTGGGCGATCCCATCCGCGTGCAATTCACTACCAACGCCGACGGCTCCGTCTATCTCTACGACGTGGACGCCCAAGGGCTGGCGACCATTCTCTATCCCACGTCGGAGTCGGCCAACGCCTTCCTGAGGGCCGGAAGCTATGACTTGGCGACTCTTCTAGGGGTCTCCCAGCTGCGCGTGACGGACCCCACGGGCCTGGAGAGCATCCACGGGCTTATCGTCTCCAGCCCCGTGAATTTAGGGCTGAGCGGCCAGAGGAATCTCTCGTTTACGGACCCTAACACCTTCCGTGCCGTGCTGGGCCAGAGAATTCAAGCGATCAACCCCTCACTCAGCTGGGCTTGGGACGTGGCCTCCTTCCAGGTGCTGGCGGCCCAGCCGACGAATCAGCCTCCAGTGGCCCAGTTTGTCTTCAATCCCACTCAGCCCTTGGTGAACGATAGCGTGACGTTCGACGGCTCAAGCTCCTTCGATCCCGACGGCTCCATTGTCGATTGGCGCTGGATCTTCGAAGGGACGACGCGCGTGGAGGCCAGCGGCGTGCGCGTGACGGTGCGCTTCGTCACCGCCAGGGCGTATCGCGTAACGCTCATCGTGACAGACAATCGGGGCGCGACCGGCTCCACCAGCCAGCTCATCGAGGTCCTGGCGCGGCCGAGCAATCAGCCTCCCGTGGCACGCTTCACCTTCAGCCCCTCCAACCCTCAAGTGGGCCAGATCGTCACCTTTGACGGCCAAGCCTCTTCCGACCCTGACGGAGCGATCACCAGCTACCGCTGGGATCTCAACGGCGACGGCATCACAGATGCCACAGGGGCTATAGTGCAGGCCAGCTACTCGCAGCCTGGCACCTTCACCGTCACGCTCACGGTGATTGACAACGCGGGGCTCTCCGGCTCGACTTCTCAGACCCTTCAGGTGAGTTCGGTTCCGCTGCCTCCGCCTCCACCCACACCTCAAGGCTTGGGCTTCTTCATCAAGGGAGACTGGCCCAATCAGTTCCAGCTCATCGTCCAGGGCGATCCCAGCTGGACGAGCGATCATGAATTTCGCGTCCTCTTGGCCATGGTCAGCACCAGCTTGCAACTCAGCGGCTTTACTTCCATCGACGTTCAAGTGATCGGTAACGCGACCCCCGGGCAGACGGAGAAGGATCGCCTGTCTGAGAACACTGCGCCTCGCTTCCAGCAGCCGCTTCTGACAGGCCGCGTCCGAGATGGGAAGATCCTCTACACCATCGGCGTGGCCAATCCCACCATCTTGCGCTTCAGCTTGCAGCTAGATATCGATGGAGACGGCGATCTGGAAGGCGGGCTGCGACAGATCCCGACGTTCGTCCTGGTCGGTGGTGAGGCTATTAAGCTGGAGCCACGGAGCAATCAGCTCGAATTTACCATCCGCGCGGACCCCGAGGGCACCGGGCCCTTGCTGCCTTTCCAATTGGGCCGCCTCTACCTGTGCAACGAAGACACCGCGAACTGCGTGCCAATTCGCTGATCCTAGCCCGCGCTACGCATCAGGGAGGGGCGCTACTCTTTGAAGCGCTCCTCCATGCGCTCCAAAAGGCGTGCCAAGCGCAGAAATACAATCAGAGCGCCCACGGCCACCAGCAGGGCCGCAATGGAGATGAGCAGCGAGGCTGAAGCGCTCATCAAGTCCGTCTGCGCATACGCTGGGACGACTAAGAGGGTCAGCCAGAAGGCCACCGAGAGCATCACCGCCATCGCTTTCATTGGAAAACCTCCCAACTGCCGAGGACTGGGAGGATTATGGCTGATTCTCACAAGCTAAGTCAACGCCTAGCTTCCTTGAGCTCCGAGTCTTTCGGGTAAGAGGCGGCGCGGTCATGGCGCATGGCCCGCAACGTCTCGAAGAAGGCCTGCTTGATCCTCTCCAGATCGCGCAGGGTAAGCGGACTGTCTCTGAGTTGCCCGTCTTTAAGAGGGCCGTTCATCGCCTCCTCGATGATCTCTTTCAGATGGGCAAGATCTTTGGCGCTCCGAGAGGCCGCTTCCACCCCATCGGCCAGCATGACGATGGCCGTCTCCCGACTCTGAGGGAGCTCCGCCCCGTAGCGATAGTCGTCTATAGAGGGCACGCCGGCCTTCCCCTCTCGCAAGGCCTTCAGATAAAAATAGCGAATCACGGAAGTACCGTGATGCTGTCGAATGAAGGCGATCACATCCTCGCGGAGACCGTACTCCTGAGCCAATTCCACGCCCTCTTTGATATGTGAGGTGAGGATTACTCGGCTCATGCTGGGTGAGATCTCATCATGGGGGTTGCGGCCATTCTGTTGATTTTCAGCAAAGAACTGAGGCCGCTTGATCTTGCCAATGTCGTGATAGTAGCCGCCGACTTTGGCCAAAAGAGGATCCGCCCCGATCGCTTGAGCGGCGCTCTCAGCCAGATCGGCCACACTGAAGCTATGATGGTACGTTCCCGGAGCTTTCTCGCGCAGCATAATCAGCAAGGGATGCGAAGGATTGAGCAATTCCACCAGCCCTAAGGGGCTGGTCCTTTGAGTGACGTACTCGGCCAGTGGGAGCCCCCCGAAGATGAGCAGTACGCTGAAGAGGCCATTTAAGCCGGACCAGAGCAGGGCGATGCCGCCCATCCCCTCGCTGCCGTGATAGAGCGCCATGCCGGCGTGCAAGAGAGCTCCGACGATCCCAATCTCCAAGCCCGTGAGCGGCAGATCAGAGAATTTGCGCAGCCTGGCACAGCGGAAGACAGCCACCGTCCCGCTCCCGAAGGCCGCCAGCATCGCAGGAGTGGGAGTGAGAGCGCTCCCAAGCCCCACCCACAAGGAGAGGAGCACCGTCAGCGATAGGCCCACCTCGGCGGTGGTGAAGATCGTCGCCAGCCCTGCTCCAAAGGCCACCGGGATGAGATACGCCCCCATCGGCTCCGGCACCAGATACGGCGCCAGAAGATCCGTAGCCCGGCCGATCAGCGCCACAGCGGCCAGAAGCCCTACCAGAAAGACTCGCATCCGGGTCCGGGACAGAAGCTCCGGCTGGCGAAGCTTTAGATATCCCGCCCATAGGATCACCAGAAGCGTGATGACCAGGGTGTTGCCCAGCACTTGGTTCCAGCTGAATAGCTTCACCATCGCAGACCCTGACAGATCCACTCGGAAGGCCGCTAGCCCCGCTAAGAGGAGCGCAGCCACCACGGCATAGAGCCATGCCCGCGCCCTGGGAATCCCACTCTGAAGCACCGCAGACAGCTCACGCTTTCTTCTGCTCCATCTTCTCGTAAGCATCGATGATCCTCTTCACCAAGGGATGGCGCACCACATCGCTCTTCTCCAGATACACAAACGAGATTTCATCAACCCCGGAGAGAATTCGCTGGACTTCCACCAGACCCGAGACGCCTCGCTCAAGGTCAATCTGAGTCACGTCTCCTGTGATCACCGCCCGAGAGTGGAGCCCCAAGCGGGTTAAAAACATCTTCATCTGCCCGGAGGTAGTGTTCTGGGCTTCGTCTAAAATAATGAAGCTGTTGTTGAGCGTGCGCCCGCGCATGTAGGCCAGCGGCGCGATCTCAATTCGTCCGGTCTCCAGATAGCGCTTCACCTCATCGGCCGGCAGCATGTCGTAGAGGGCGTCATAGAGCGGCCTCAGATACGGGCTGACTTTCGCCACGATATCTCCGGGCAGAAAGCCCAGCTCCTCCCCCGCCTCGACCGCCGGCCGGGTAAGAATCAGCCGACCCACCCGGCCTTTCTTCAAAGACTGAACCGCCATCGCCACAGCCAGATACGTCTTGCCCGTGCCCGAGGGCCCGATGGCAAAGACGATCTCATGTTTTTCCATCGCTTGGACATAGCGGGCTTGGCCCTTCGTCTTGGGCCGAATCTCCTCGCCCCAGTGGGTGTGCTGCACCACCCCGCTGAGCACGGACTCTATGTCCTCATCCGCCTGGATCTGCTCAGCCAGATACTCCACGTCCCGGACCTCCGGCACATGCCCATGTGCGATGAGCCCCTTGAGCTTCTCTAGGAGCTGGATGACCTGAGAGACTTCTTGCTCCTCGCCCTCGACCAGGAGGGTATCGCCGCGCATCTTGATCCGAACAGGGAATCGCTCTTGGATGACCGCCAGATGCTTGTTGAATGGACCCAGCAGCGCCGTCGCTTCGGCCACGTCTGAGAGCGGGATCTCCCGCTGCGCCTTCGCTCGCTCTCTCAGTCTCTTCACCCCCACCACGGATGTCTCAGATGGTAATGGAAGGAGTCGAGTTTTTCAATGGATGGCGTCAGCCGATCCACTCTTTGGGCGTGGTGTGATAATCCACCTCGTCCACGCGGATGTCGGCCACCTCCTCCGGGCTGAGTGCGATCTCCCGGAAGGCTTCCCCGTCGTAGCGGAGCAACACGCCCTGCTCTTCGGTCACGGCCGTAAGCGGCCGCTCGGGATGGATGCGATTGCGGGTGGGATCGGGATCTCTTACCTTGCGGCGGACGATCGTTTTAAGATTGACCGGCCGGCCCCACATGGCGTATATGTTTTTAAGAACAGACTTGGCATCCTCCCAGTGGAGCCCGATGCCGTTCCACTCATGGATTAAGAGCAATTCGCCTTTGTTATCGAAGTTGCCCGTGACGACTTTGATCGTGGGCTTACCCAAATTCGTGTATTTGAGCAGGAGTTTCTTCTTGACATCCGCGAAGTCCCGCGACGTGATGTGATACGCGCCCGTCTCGGGAATGTACTCGAAGGCGAAGAGATTCAATTTCTCAAATAAATCTTCCGTGAAAAACTCGTCGATGAAGGTGATGTCATTGTAGGTGCGCTGGACCTCGAAGATCTTCTGGGTGCCCAGGCCCACTTGGGTGTCCCACTGCTCCTTCTTTTCTCGATCTTTACAGAGCTCCCACGCGCGGCCGAATCGACCCTTGTCCCAGCGCTCTTTGATGTTCTCCCAGATGAGCCTTCCCAGGCGATAGGGGTTCAGCGGACTGCCGCTGAGCACCTTGCTCATCATGTCCGCATGGTCGAGAAATTCATTGGGGCTGGCAAACTCAGCCATGATCTTCGACTCCCAGAACGAGGCCCAGCCTTCGTTCATGACCTTCGTCTGGAGCTGTGGCACAAAGTAATATGATTCCTCGCGGATCATCGCGAGAATGTCCTTCTGCCAATCCTCCAGACGGCCAAATCTCATCAGAAACTGGAGGAGATCTTTCTGAGGCCGATCCAGTTCGCAGGCCTCCCGGAGCTTGGTACGTTCCAGTTCCTCCAACAGTCGCCTGCGGCGCTCTTCGACCCACTCCGGCGGATTCAGAAACCGATCCATGTAGTCCCGTTTGACGGGGATGCGTGCGACGTCTCCCAAGCGCTCCTCCTCACTCTCCTTGCGCTCTCTCTGCCAGCGGCGCTTGATGAACGGCGCGTGGGAGTCGATGTTGTATTGAAGGCTCAACGCCTTGTCGATGAACGACTCGACCTTCTCGACGCCGTGCCGGTCCATGTAGCACTCGACCCGCTCGGCGTGGTTTTGCATCACTTTGATCATGTCTCGATTGGTCTTGCTGAACCAGCGATTGTGCTTGAAGAAATCGACGTGCGCGTAGACGTGGATCATCACGGCTTTTGTCTCTACCACCGTGTTGCTGGCCCTCAGATACGCGATCGCAGGCTGAGTATTGAGCACCAGCTCATACGTCCACCAGCCGGAGTAGGCGCTCCTTTTGCGAAAATAATCATAGGCCATGCCGAACTGCCAGTGGGGGTAGCGCGCGGGGAAGCCATCATACGCCGAGAGCTCATTGAGTTGATCGTAATCGACCACTCCAAAGACGACTTCCCACGGGTCAAGACCCGCCGCCTCGGCCAAGCGCCTGGCCTCACGTCTTATTTCTTCCAGCTCCGTAACACTGAGGGGGTTCATCAGCGCCCCTTCCCCAGGAAATCTTTGATGGATCTAAGAATATCTTCCCGTCCGGCGATGATCGAGTAGACGAGGCGATCATCCTCGCTCAGGTGCTCTTGGAGCTTGACCAGGTGCAGTCCCGGCGAGCGGCGGCCCAGCGTCACCTGCCCATAGCAGAAGACATTGCACTTGGGCAAGAGCCTCTCTTTTAAGAGCGGCACGCAGAAGTTTTCCGAATCCCCAATCCAGTTTTCGCCATCGGAGAAGTGGAACGGGTAGATATTCCAGTGCTGGGGCGGGTAGCGGCGCTCTATGATCTTATCACAGAGCTCATAGGCGCTGGAGATGCGCGTGCCGCCGCCCGTAGAAAGCTCATAGAACTCGCGCTCGTCCACTTCCTGAGCCTCGTAGTCGTGCAAGATATACACCCGCTCGACGTTGTCGTAGTGGGTGCGCAGCCAAAGATCAATCCAGTAGTTCTCTTGGCGGATGATCTCCGTCTTCTCTCCCGACATGGAGCCCGAGGCATCGCGCATAAAGATGATCACGGCGTTTGTCTGGGGCTCCGGTTCAGGTTCGCTGTAGAGATAGCGCTTGTCCTCCTTGACAGGGGTCACCCAGAACGGCGGGCGCAGCGACGGCGGGATCTGGGCAGACTCCTGCGGTGCGGCGGATCCCGAGTCCCCGATCCACAGCTGTCTCTTCAAGCCCTCCCGGTAGGCTCGGCGCTTCATGAGCAGCGATTCTGGGCCGACGACCGAGACGTCGGTGTATCGCTCGCCCGCTTCAGAGAAGCGCCGCTGGCCCTTGGGCTGAATCCGGGGCAGCTCCAGCTCTTCGCCCAAGATCTCCGCTAGCTCGCGAAGCTCAATCTCGACCTCGGGAAAGTGTGCGCCCGGAAAGCGGCCGGGCTGGCCCCATTGGCGGCCTTCGGGATCGATCTGGACAGGCTCACCCAGCTCGCCGTCGCCGGAGCCGATGCCTCCGGCATCGTGCGGATCGTAGCGAAATTCTGGAATGCGAATGCTCTTGATGGGGATCTTTACAATATCTTGGCCGCGCTGGCCTAAAATCTCGCCGCTTTCGATCAGCTCCCGAAGGTTGCGGCGGATCTCCCCGCGGACGATCCGCTTATAGCGCTCTAAGTCTTTTCGGATGCGCTTGCGCATCTTCTAAGCTCGCTCTCTCCTCTCGAGCTCCGCGCGGGCGACCTCGGCCCCGGCGTGATCGATCACGTTCTCCGCACAGACATCACAGTAGCCGAACTCGCTCTTGAGCCGCTCGATCCATTCGGCCTTTCTGCGCTTGTGCTCCGGATCCGTAGATTTATCAGAGACCATGGCCGAGAAGTTGATGTTGTGCTTCTTGTCCTCCCAGAGCTTCTTCTCAATGGCTCTTCTCAAGCGATCGTTGTCCTCGGGGTTGAAGGACTCGCCCTTCCGGGCTCGCTCCGAGATCCAGTTGGCGATCTCTTGTCGGAAATCGTCCTTCTGGGCTTCTGTGATCCCAATCTGCTTCTCGATGGCCCGCATGAACTCCTCATCGGGCTCCTTCTCCTCGCCTGTGTATTTATCCTCGACCTTCTCGTCGTTAAGATACGCCAGGACGTGATCGAAGTACTTCTGCCCGACTTCTGTGAGCTCTTCGGGGTCGTGAGAGATGGCCCTTCGGACTTCCTCTTGCGAGATTTCAGAGAGCTCGTCACGCACGATCTCGATCAGCTCTTTGTACTCTTCGAGGCGACTTTCGTCGATGGCCGAGTGGTGTCTGAGATTATCTTCGAGCATGGCCAGCACCCTATAAGGGTTGATGCAGCCCTCCTTGTCGTTGACGAGGGCCTTGGAGATCATGTCGATGACGTAGCGGGGACTCACCCCAAAGAAGCCCTCCTCGCGGGCCTCTTCTTTTAGCTTCTGAAGATCCACGGTGCGATTGGGGATGGATTCCCCATCGTAGAGCTTGGCCTTCTGCAGGAGAGTCACATCGCCGCTGGGCTCTTCCAGCCGGGTGAGAATGGCCCAGAGCGCGGCCATATCGAGGGTGTGAGGCGCGATGTGTTTGCCGCCTACCCGCGGCCCCTGGAAGAATTTCTCGTAGATCTTGACCTCATCCGACCTGCGCAGCACATAGGGGATGTCGATCTTGCGCGTGCGGTCGTTGAAGGCCTCCATCTTCTCGTTGGCCTTGACCCTCTTGTACTCCGGGTTGTTCGTCCGGCCCAGAATGACCGTGTCGATGTAGATGCGGGGGTTCTTTTTGGGCTTGATGACGTGCTCCTGGGTGGCGTGCAGGAAGTCATAGAGAAATTCCTCTTGGAGCTTGAGGAGCTCCTCTCCGTCGAAGAGGCCACGGTTGGCTATGCACAGTTCGCCGTCGTAATTGAAGGCTCTGGGGTCAGAGTCCGAGCCGTAGACCTGCACCAGACGCCAGTTCATGCCACCCGTCAGTTCTTCTTCGTCCTGGTTCTTCTTGTCCTTGGGCTCGAAGGTAGCGATCCCACGCCGGTCTTGTTCGCTTAAGATCAAGCGCTTGACGGAGACATGCTTGAGGACAGACTCAAGGTCGTCGTCGTAGAGCTTCATGAAGCGATTGAAGTAGAAGCGGCATTTCGGGCAGAGATCTCCTTCGACCTCGAGTTCATACGGGCCGCCAAACTTTTCCTTGAAGATCTGGTTGAGCTCTTCCAGCAGCTCGCGCCGCTCCGGCAGGGGGATGAGCCGGAGCGGCTCTTCAAAGATGGGGCAAGGGACGATGCCCATGGGCTCGTCGTCGAAATTGCTCACATCCCATTCATACGTGTAAAGCCGGCCGTCTTCCGTCTTGGAGTACTCTTCTAGACCTCGGCGCAAGAGTTTCCCAATCGTCGATTTGGCTGTGGCCACCGGCCCGTGTAAGAGAATAATTCGATGATCGGGGCCGAGTCCTTTGGCCGCCGCTTCAAAGATGTCGACGAAATTCTTGAGTGCCTCGTCGATGCCGTAGATGGCGTCCTCACCGCCGCTGAACGGATCGTCGAAGAAGCGGTAGCGAATGAGTTCCTTGCCGTCCCGCTTATAGACCTCCTTGCCATGGCTGATGATCATGTCGTAGAGTCTCTGGTGGGCGTTGCGGATCAGCCGGGGGTCTTCACGGACCATCTCCAGATACTCTTCAAACCGGATGGTCTTGTACTTGTCCCGTGCCTGCTCGCGCTTGAGTTTCAGGGCAATCTCGCGGATGGCCTGATACATCACGCGCTCACCTCCACGTCTGGGCTCCTTCCCTTCTCGGTCGACCATGCCGCCCTCCTTGCTCTGCTCTGGCTGTTGACGCGTTTATTATAACATCCCTTGCAAGCCGTCCGTCCGCGACTCCTAGCACCGCCACGCCCTTTCGTTGGCGACCTCGACAGCGGACCCTTGTCCCCTACCGGAAATCATCTACCCGAAGGGCTAGCGAAAGTTTCCCCGCGGCGGACCGCTGACCTTGACTTTCCCTCTCGGAGGACTACCATGACGTCGAGAGGGGAGGAGTATGAGGAGCAAGCTCTTTTTGTTCGTGATCTTGGCGGTGCTCGTCCTGGGAGGATGGGCCATCGCCTGGTGGTATCAAGACGGCGCGCGCATGCGCGTCCCAGGGGCCGACGAGTACGTGTTGATCTTGGGACTAGATGAGGTCGGGGAGGGCCGCCGCAGCGACACGATTCTCATCGCCAAGCTCGAAGAAGGGGCCGTGAAAGTCCTCTTCATTCCTCGGGATTTACAAGTGAAATTTCCCGACGGCCAGCTGCGCAAGATCAACGCGGCCTATGGACAGGGCGGAGTCGAGCTGGCCCGCCGGATGGTCTCGGAGCTTTTGGGCTTGCCCATCTATCGCTACGCGGTCGTGAACTATCAGGGCTTCAGGCAACTCATCGATGCCTTGGGCGGGGTGATGGTCAACCTCGAAAGACCCCTACGCTATAGCGATACGAAGCAGAATCTCAACATCAATCTCGCCGCCGGGACGCAGACGCTTATGGGCGCACAGGCTCTCGATTTCTGGCGCTATCGCGATGACGTCACAGGAGATCTGGGGCGCATCGGCCGCCAGAGGGAATTTTTGAGGGCCCTGGCGCAGAAGCTCACACAAGTCCGCGATCCGGCTCAGATCAAGCAGCTAGTCGAGACGACGCTTAAGAACGTTCAGACGAATCTGGCGGCGGTTGACCTCTATCGCGTCGTGGATCGCCTTAAGAGCTTGAAGCCGGAGGCCTTGAAGACGGCGGTGCTGCCCGGCCAGACTGTCGCCATCGATGGCATAAGCTACTTCCGCGCCGAGCCTGTGGAGACGGCGGCTCTTGTGGAAGAATTCTTTCACGGCCGTGAGGTCTTGACCAATCGAGACGTAAGAGTCATCGTGCTCAACGGCTACCCGGATGAAGTGAAACGACAAGGGCTCGCCCGCCGAGCCAGCGAGCGGCTGTCTGCTCAGGGCTTCCAGATTGTGGCCTATTGGAACGCCGATACGTTCGATTACCCGCAGAGCTTCCTCATCAACATGAGCGGAGATGCTGGGAAGGCCCAGCGCCTGGCCAACGCGCTCAAGGGCCCTGCCCAGATCATGACGCCGGAGGAATTTGTGGCCTGGACCCAAGAAAGATTCAAAGAAGACCGCCTCTCGATGATCAAGACCCTGCTGCGCACCACGGCCATTCCCCCCGACAACCGCGGCATAGAGTTGAACGAGGCCGACGTAGTGCTTATTCTAGGAGATGGATTTTCCACGGGAGGAGAGTAGGCTGGCACTGGCGAAGAGCACCACGCAAACGCACGAGATTCTACAGAAGATCCTGGAGTTGATCGAGGAGAAGAAGGGCCAGCGGACAGTCATTTTAGATCTCTCTGAGGCCCCCTTGGGGACGGATTTCTTTGTCATCACCGAGGCGGACAACCCCAAGCAGCTGCGCGCGATTGCCGAGAACATCCAAGAGGGGCTAGACAGCGAGCTGTTGGCCGTGGAAGGACTCGACTCTGCCACGTGGATTGCGCTCGATTATGGCAATGTGATCGTGCACGTCTTCGAGCGGCGGGCGCGCAGATTCTATGATCTTGAGGGCCTATGGGGCGAGAAGATCTTATATCCCCGCCAGGATGAGATCTAAAAGCTCCCTGCGGGGTGCTCGTTGTCCCTTGGCACAGCGAGAGGGTTCCCTGTAAAATCTCTTGACAGCCTCTAGTGAGCGTGTTATACTAGCGGGCTGCCGGTCATTCTCATATCCCCTTGGGTAGTGGGGATCGTTTGGTCCTTGAAAAGTGAATAGAGTGGAGTACATCGCGCAAGCTCAGTACGGGCAGATGGTGGATGCCTGGGCAGCTGGAGGCGATGAAGGGCGTGGTAGGCTGCGATAAGCCTCGGGGAGCCGCCGAGCAGGCGTTGATCCGGGGATTCCCGAATGGGGCAACCCACTCCGCCGGAGGCGGAGTATCACCCCCCGAACTGAGTAGGGGGGTGAGGCGAACCCGGGGAAGTGAAGCATCTCAGTACCCGGAGGAAGAGAAATCACCGAGATTCCCCAAGTAGCGGCGAGCGAAACGGGAAGAGCCCAAACCACAGGAGCGCACAAGGCCGCATCCGTTGCTCCTGTGGGGTTGTAGCGTGACTCGATCCGTCCATGCGGGGGCGGAAGGGAGTCACAAAGGGATGATCTAGCCGAACGGCCGGCAAAGCCACTGGAACGGGCGACCGGAGAGGGTGATAGTCCCGTAGGCGAAAGGTCATCTCCTCCCTAGAGTCACGGCTGAGTACCGTCGTACCCGTGTTACGGCGGGAACCTGGGGGGACCACCCTCCAAGGCTAAATACTCCCAGCTGACCGATAGCGAATATAGTACCGCGAGGGAAAGGTGAAAAGAACCCCGGAAGGGGAGTGAAATAGAGCCTGAAACCATCTGCCTACAGGCAGTGGGAGGGTCCCGGCGCCTGGCTGCTCTGAGCCCTGTCCTCTTCGGAGGATGGGACTCAAAGTCAAGGGTGCCGGCCTGACCGCGTGCCTTTTGCAGTATGATCCGGCGAGTTGTTCTCGGTGGCGAGGCTAAGCTCTTCTAGAGCGGAGCCGCAGCGAAAGCGAGTCTGAACAGGGCGATCAGTCACCGGGAACAGACCCGAAGCCAGGCGATCTACCCATGGTCAGGGTGAACGTTGGGTAAAACCAGCGGGAGGCCCGAACCCGTGGATGAGGAAAAATCCTGGGATGAACTGTGGGTAGCGGTGAAAAGCCTGCCGGGCCCTGGTAATAGCTGGTTCTCCCCGAAATAGTTTTAGGACTAGCCTCATCCGCAAGCCCGTGGGGGTAGAGCACTGGATGGGTGCGGCGCAAGCCAAATCCAACCAAACTCCGAATACCACGGGTGGATCGATGGGAGTCAGACTGTGGGGGATAACCTTCATAGTCGCGAGGGAAACGGCCCAGACCGCCAGCTAAGGCCCCCAAGTCCGAGCTAAGTGGGAAAGGATGTCTCTCTACTCAGACAGCCGGGAGGTTGGCTTAGAAGCAGCCATCCTTTAAAGAGTGCGTAATAGCTCACCGGTCGAGTGGGGGGGCGCCGAAGATGTAACGGGGCTCAAGCTCGGCGCCGAAGCTGCGGGTTCGGTCCATGTGCGCATGGATCGAGCGGTAGGGGAGCGTTAAGAGCGGGGCGAAGTCGAGCCGGAAGGCGAGATGGACTGCTCTTAAGTGAGAATGCCGGAATGAGTAGCGCGAGTCGAGTGAGAACCTCGACCACCGAATGCCTAAGGGTTCCTGGGGAAGGCTCATCCGCCCAGGGTTAGGCGGCCCTAAGCCGAACCCGAAAGGGATAGGCGATGGAGAGCCGGTTAATATTCCGGCCCCTCTTCGGCGCGTCGACCAGGGGGGGACGCCGCAGGCTGAGCCGAGCGGGGTGACGGATTGCCCCGTGCAACCGGTAAGGCATCCGCGCGTAGGCAAATCCGCGCGCGGGCCAAGTCGAGCCGGGATGCGGAGCCGCTACGGCGGCGAAGGAAGGCGGGTCAGCGGCCGAGAAAAACCTCTAGGGAGCGCCGCAGAGACCGTACCGCACTCCGACACAGGTAGGCAAGTAGAGGATACTCAGGTGGGCGAGAGAACTCTCGTTAAGGAACTCGGCAAAATGTCCCCGTACGTTCGCAAGAAGGGGAGCCCGGAGCGATCCGGGCCGCAGAGAGCAGGCCCAGGCGACTGTTTAGTAAAAACACAGCACCCTGCCAACCCGAAAGGGGACGTATAGGGTGTGAGACCTGGCCACTGCTGGAAGGTCAAGGGGAGGGGTGCAAGCTCCGAACCGAAGCCCCAGCGAAGGCCGGCCGTAACTATAACGGTGGTTCGGCTACCGAACGGCCGTTATAAAATCCGGCTATATGCTGGAACAGCTCGCTGTATCCCATGCTACCGAGGAGGTGAGAACGCATGGGTGGAGCCAATCAGCAGGAAAGGCTCTCGATGGCCGAAGCGAAGAAGTGGTTCCTTGCAGGATTCATCGAGGGGGAAGGCAGCCTTTGCGTCTCGATCAAAGAACATCCGACGAGCAAGTTTGGTTACCTTGTTGATCCGGAGTTCTTCCTGTATCAGCACAGGAGTGGCATCAAATTGCTCGAGATGGCCAAAGAGCTCTTTGGCACTGGGCGTATCGCGCCAAAGTCGGGCAGCGAAGGCGTTCTAGTCTTCTCCATCGTGAGTCGCCGCAGTCTTAAAGAGAGGGTGATCCCTTTCTTTGAAAAGTACATGATCTTCTCCACGAAGCGCGATGTGTTTGAGCGCTTCAAGGAGATCGTAGAGGCCATGGAAGAACGCAAGGAGCACTTAACCCCTGAGGGGCTGGCACGCATCGTCGAGAAGGCGTATGCGCTGAACCCGGCCAGCAAGGGGAAGGAGCGCAAAAGAACGCTCCAGGAGGTAGTCGAGAGAATCCTCAGAGGCCGTACGCCGGACACCCCCAGCCGGGGTGAAGATATGGCCCGATCTTCGCGGCGACGCGAAGCCAACAAGAATGCCTAAGGTAGCGAAGTTCCTAGTCGGGTAAGTTCCGACGCGCATGAATGGTATAACGACTTGGGCGCTGTCTTAACGAGAGGCTCGGCGAAATTGAAGCGTCGGTGAAAACGCCGACGACCCGCGGCAGGACGGAAAGACCCCGTGGAGCTTTACTGGAGCTTGGCATTGGGTCTTGGTGGCCGCTGTGTAGGATAGGTGG
>JBBIOR010000009.1:0-34054 GCA_037443265.1 Candidatus Fraserbacteria bacterium
CGCCAGGATCGAAGGGGCCTTCCGTGCCCCAGGAGTTGTTCACCACTTGGATGTTGAAGTCCACTCGATGGTCGAGGATGAAGTCAAAGCCCGCCAGGGCCCAGAAGATGAAAATGGCATCACCAGCTCCGATACCGATGAGGTTTGCTCCTGGCGCGACGCCGGTGTAGATGCCAGCACTGGAGGCTGTACCGGTACCCGCGGCGATGCCGGCGACGTGGGTGCCATGGCCGCTGGTGGTATCGCTGTTGGCCACATCTTCGATCCAGAGCGTAGCTGCGACCTTAGGAATCCCTTGTCCTGAAAAGGTGAACAGATCTCGACTATTGGCTAAGAACTTGACGTTAGCCACAGTTTTAGTGGGGAAGGCTAAGTCGGGATGGAGTCCGTCGATACCAGTGTCGAGAATCGCCACTCCCACACCTTGGCCGGTGATGCCGAGCGCGTGCACTTCATCGGCGCGAATGGTCGGAATGCTCTCGAATAGTTGGCCGCTCACAGTCCCTTGGCGCGTGTCACCCAAGTACCGCCGGAGCGGCCGATTTAGATAGATGGACTGTACACCAGGGAGGGTCTGGATGGCAGCAATCTGGGCTGGGGTGGCCAGTGCAGCGATCATCGGAAGATGCTTGAACTGGATTACGCCCGCGCCCAGACCAAGGACGGCGTTTGTGAGTGTCCCGTTTGTGGTCAGTGCCTCGTCGAAATTGACTATGACCTCGAGCGTGTCCGTCGGGCTGGCGCCCGCGAGCACTGCTTGGAGCGCCGGATCGAGGGCCCCACCCTGTGCCTTAAGCTCGGCAACCCGTGAGTCCTCGTATACGACAGATTTAGACCAGCTGACGCAGCCTGTCATCAGAGCTGTTAGCATGAGCGGCAGCAATACAAAGACAAACCACCTTGGCATAGCGAATCCTCCTTTGAGTCTGATTTAGTCCCCGAAGGGGTGTCTTTGGCTTAGCGAATGGCTCACCTCCAATTGTCATTACTTTCATAGTTACAAATTTGTTACTATTATTATCACAAGAGGCATGCTCCTGTCAAGCCCCTGGATAGCGTAGATCAGATCGGCCTCTTGACACCGTATTCCCATTTGTGTTAACCATGATAAAGCGAGCTGAGATCCCTTGAGCCGACAGGAAGCACTGCAATCGCTGCAGGATTTGGGGTTGATGCGCTACGAGGCAGAGCTGCTTGTGGCGCTTATGCAGCTTGAGCGGGGTACTGCCTCTGACATCAGCCGGATCTCCCATATTCCTAGATCGCGCGTATATGACGTGGCCCAAGGCCTAGAAGAAAAAGGCCTCGTAGAGATCCAGCGCTCCAGACCGATCATCTATCGAACCATCTCCTTAGAGATGGCCTTGGCAAAGCTTAAGCGCCAACATGAGCAGACCCTTCAGAGAGCACGACAGACGTTGCAGAATCTCCTACAGGAGCGCAAGCTCAAACGCGAGCATCGCGGCGAGTTCTGGATTGTAAGCGGTCTGCAAAACGTCTCCGCACGAGTAGAAGCAATGATGCGCGCTGCCCGCCAATCGATCCTGTTCTCCGCGCTCTTGGCCCAATTGGTCTCCCAAGAGATGCTGGATATCTTACACACTAAAGCCAAAAGGAGCTTAAAAGTCATCATCGCCAGCTCGCGTCCTCCTGTGTTGGAGCAGCTCACGAAGGCCGTACCTGAGGCCAAAGCGATCCTCCTGCCTCATTACCCAACTGAGACAGGCGCTCCCGGACGGTTGGTGATCGTGGATCAGAAGGAGTTGCTCCTCTCCACACTGGGGGAAGAGGAGCTACCGGAAATCCCGCAGGAGACGGCGATCTGGTCTGATGCGCCGGGCTTCGCCTCTACGGTGAGCCTCTTCGTGGAGATGGCCGCCAAAGCGTGGCGAGCGGGCTAGGTCGATCTCGCTCTTCCGTGGCCACCGCGGAAAGATGCTCGACTTCGGATCTCCCGCCAAATATACTCTAAGCCATGAGCAGACGAAAAAGGAGCTCGCCCGCATGACACGACGGGATTTCCTCCAAAAACTAGGCGTACTCCCTGGGGCTCTGCTGGCCCTCCTGGCGCTCCAGCGAGCGTCGGCCCCAGCCTCGATGACAACCCCGGCGATCGATAAGTGGCCCATGTTCCGCCGCGACGCACAGCACACGGGGTTCACCGAGGGGCAGGGGCGGGTCACTGGACCCAGCATCAAATGGCAGTTTCCTACCTCTGGGGCTATCGAGCCCTGCGCCGCCGTGGGCGACATCGATGGAGACGGCCAGACGGAAGTCGTGATCAGCTCCTTCGACGGCCGCCTCTATGCCATCGCTGGCTCCTCCCAGGGAACGATCAGCGCACCCAAATGGAGCTTCCAAACGGAGGCCCTGATCTGGTCCTCTCCGGCTCTTGGAGACGTCGATGGCGATGGGAAGACCGAAGTCGTCGTCGGCTCGGATGATCGCCATATTTACATCATCGAGGGGGCCACGGGCCAGAAGAAGTGGAGATTTTCTACCAATGCGCGCGTGCGGGCCTCGCCCACCCTTGTAGACATAGACGGCGATGGGCAACTGGAAATAATAATAGGCTCAGATCAGATCTATGCTTTAGATGGGCGCGCCCGGCGCGCCCGCTGGGCCTTCCGCCTCATGTTCGCCACTTTCTCCTCCGCCGCGGCCGCCGACATCGACGACGACGGCCAACTAGAAGTCGTCGTCGGCTCCTATGACAACATCCTCTATGCCCTCGACGGTCATAGCGGCGCCCTCAAGTGGCAATTCCTCGCCGGCAACCCCATTGAGTCCTCGCCGGCCCTGGCCGACATCGACGGCGATGGAAAGATCGAAGTCGTCTTCGGCCAAGGGGCCATCGACGGCCCGCGCCCCAAAGGCGTCTACGCCCTCAGGGGCCAAAGCGGCCAACCCAAATGGTCCTTCAATCTGAATGCCGATCAACGCGTCATCTCCTCCCCGGCCATCGGGGATATCGACGGCGATGGGTTGCCAGAGATCGTGATCGGGACGAACACCAACCACGTCTATGCCCTGGGCGGCCAAGGGCAGATCAAATATCTTCATGAGGCCCAAAATTTCGTCGAATCTTCCCCTGTGCTGGGCGACATTGACGGCGATGGGAAGATCGAAGTTGTAGTGGGCTCCCATGATTTCAAGCTTTATGGCTTAGAGGCGATCCCCAATCAGCAGCGCTTCCGCGTGGAGTGGACTTTCACACCGCTTCATGCCAACATATTCTTCTCTTCTGCGACGCTGGCGGACATCGACGGCGATGGGCTGCTGGAGATCGTGATCGGGAACAACAACAGCCTCTTGTATGCCCTAGACGGCGTATGACGCTCGATCCCGTCCGGCTGGAGGTTCTCAGATACGCGCTTATGGGCGTGGCCGAGGAGATGCTCGCTGCGCTCATCCGCACGGCCTTAAGCCCTAATATTCGCGAGCGGCGTGATTGCTCCACAGCGCTCTTTGACGAAAAGGGTCGCCTGATCGTCCAATCTGAAAGCATCCCGGTGCATCTGGGCGCGATGCCCTTCTCTGTGGCCGCCGCGCTTGAATCCATCAAGAAATTCGCGCCCGGAGATGTGATCGCGCTCAATGACCCCTTTGCCGGAGGAGCGCATATCCCGGACATCACGTTGATCACGCCCATCTTTGAGAGAGACAAGCTGAGGGCGTTTGCAGCCAATCGTGCCCATCATGCCGATATGGGAGGCCTAAGGCCGGGAAGCATCGCCGCAGAGGCCACGGAGATCTACCAAGAAGGGGTACGCATCCCGCCTATCAAGCTCTGGCGGAGGGGCAGACTCAATGAGGAAGCGTTTCGGCTCATCTTGGCCAACGTGCGCACGCCCGCCGAGCGCGAGGGAGATCTGCGCGCTCAGTTCGCCGCCAACGAGACAGCCCGAAGGCGCCTGCTGGAGCTGATCGCCCGATACAGCTGGAGGACGCTCTCCCAGGCCATGGACGAGCTTCTTGACTATTCGGAGCGCCGGATGCGCGCCGAGCTCAGAAGACTGCCTGAGGGGATTTACACCGCTGAAGACTATCTGGATGACGATGGCCGAGGCCATGAGAAGATCCCGATTCGCGTCTCTGTCACACTCCACAAGGGCCAGATGCGCGCGGATTTCACAGGAAGCGCTCCTCAAGTGGAAGGGCCACTCAATGCCGTCTATGCCGTGACCGCCTCGGCTGTGTATTACACCGTGCGCTGCTTGACAGACCCGAGCATCCCTCCTAACGAGGGCTGCTATCGGCCTATTAAAATCTACGCTCCTTTGGGCACGATCGTAAACGCCCGCCCTCCGGCCGCCGTCGTGGGAGGGAATTTAGAGACGTCGCAGCGCATCGTCGATGTGCTCATTCTCGCCCTGGCAGGGGCCTGCCCTGGGAAGGCCCTCGCCGCCTGCCAAGGCACAATGAACAATCTCACCTTCGGCGGCATCGACCCGCGTACCGGAGAGGCCTTCACCTTCTACGAGACGCTCGCCGGCGGCTTCGGCGCCCGCCCTCAGAAGAAGGGCATCGATGCGATTCACTCCCACATGACGAACACGCTTAACACGCCCATCGAGGCCTTGGAGACGTTCTATCCCGTCCGGGTAGAACGCTACGAGATCCGCTGGAGGAGCGGCGGCCGGGGAAGATATCGCGGCGGCCACGGACTGCGGCGAGACATTCGCGCGCTGGTGCCCATGACGTTCTCGCTCCTGGCCGATCGCCGGAAGACTCGGCCCTATGGGCTTATGGGCGGCGAGCCCGGAACTGCCGGCCGGGATCTCCTCATACGGGATGGCCGCAAGATCCCCATTGCCTCCAAAGGGACCATGCAGTTGGAGACCGGAGACATCGTGAGCATTCGTACTCCCGGAGGCGGTGGCTTCGGAAGAGCTGAGGCTTGAGCCTACAAGAAACAGGGCTTTTCTGCTACAATCAGGGCAATGGCCGTGCTCAGGATCGGACTGGCTCAGGTCGATGTCACCGTGGGCGATCTTGAGGGCAACCTCAGGGTGATCGCAGACTGCCTGGAGTCTGCCCGTGCCGAGGAAGTCGACCTGCTCGTCTTCCCGGAGCTGGCCCTTACGGGGTACCCGCCGGAAGATCTATTGCTCAACCCCAGCTTCATCGACGCCAATCTCAAGGCCCTCCAGAAGCTCATTCCCCAGACGAAGGGGATCACTCTAGTCGTCGGGTTTGTCGATCGAGATCGCGATCTCTACAACGCCGCGGCGGTCCTCTCCGATGGGAAATGGGTAGGCACGTACCACAAAGCTAAGCTTCCCAACTACGGCGTCTTCGATGAATATCGCTACTTCCGGCCCGGCCAGAAGGTTCCCATCTTCACCGACGGGAGAGTTCGCTTGGGGATCACGATCTGCGAAGACCTGTGGCATCCCACCGGCCCCATCGAAGCGGAGGTCCGGCAGGGAGGGGCCGATGTGGTGATCAATCTGATGGCCTCCCCCTATCATCGCACCAAGGGGGCGGAGCGCGAGGCGATGTTCGCCACCCGCGCCCTCGACTATGGAGTGATCGTGGCCTTCTGCAATCACGCGGGTGGACAAGATGAGCTGATCTTCGATGGCAGAAGCAGCATCTTCACCGCCAACGGAGAGCTACTGGCCCGCGCCAAGAGCTTCGAAGAAGATCTTCTCATGGCCGATGTGGATCTTATAGAGGTCCTTCGCCATCGGCTGCGGCAGCCCAGACTCCGTCTTGCGCCTACCACAACAGAAGAAGAGTACTCTGTCCCTGAAATTCCCTTGCCCCGCCCTCTGGTGAGTGAGCAGAAATCTTCTGGGCTCAAGCCACGCATCGCCTTCAGCCCCCAAGGACCGGAGGAGATCTATCGCGCGCTGGTGGTGGGCACCCGCGACTACGTGCAGAAGAACGGCTTCGAGCGCGTGGCCATCGGCCTCTCCGGCGGGATTGATTCCGCGCTGGTAGCCACGATCGCCGTGGATGCCCTGGGCCCCAAAGACGTGATAGGGGTGTTTATGCCCTCGCGCTTCAGTTCCGAGGCCAGCCGCAAAGACGCCCACAAACTCGCAAAGAATTTAAAGATCCGCCTCCTCGAGATCCCGATCGACGAGATCTTCGATGTGTTTCTGAAGGCTCTGGCACCGTTCCTCGATAAGAAAGCTCCGGGCAAGACGGAAGAGAATTTACAGGCCCGCATCCGCGGGACGCTGCTCATGGCCCTCTCTAATCGATTCAACTGGTTGGTGCTGGCCACGGGCAACAAGAGCGAGTTCGCCGTGGGCTACGCCACGCTCTATGGAGACACGGCCGGGGGCTTGGCCGTCCTTAAGGACGTCCCCAAGACGCTCGTCTATGAGCTGGCACGCTGGCGAAATTCTAAAAATCCTGTCATCCCCAAGCGAGTCTTCACTCGCCCCCCCACGGCGGAGCTGCGCCCCTGCCAGCGCGATGAGGACGATCTTCCAGCCCCCTACAGCGCGCTCGATCCCATTCTCCAGGCCTACGTGGAACAAGATCGCAGCCTAAGGGAGATCGTCCAGCAGGGCTTTCCAGCCGATGTCGTGCGCCGCGTGATAGATCTCGTCCATCAGAATGAATACAAGCGCCGCCAATCACCCGTGGGCCTAAAGATCACGCCGCGGGCCTTCGGCAAGGATCGAAGATTTCCCATCACGTTGCGCTGGCGCTCAAAGAGCGATGAGCCATGATCCGGGTCCAGCGGGCCATCGTCAGCGTCTTCGATAGAACAGGGCTTGAGTCCTTCGCCCGAGGACTGGTGGATTTAAGAATCGAACTCGTCGCCTCCTTGGGCACAGCCGAGTTTCTCAGAAAGAACGGCCTTCCTGTGCGAGAGGTCTCAGAATATACCGGCCAGCCGCCTCTCTTAGGCGGCCGCGTCAAGACCCTTCACCCCACCATATTTGCCGGCATCCTGGCCAAACGAAACGACTCCCGCCAGCTGGAAGAGCTTCACGCCCAAGGGATTGAGCTGATCGATCTTGTGGTCATCAATCTCTATCCCTTCGAGCTCAAGGTCACAGCGGAGATGCCCCCGGAAGAGGCGATGGAGTGGGTGGACATCGGCGGAGAAGCGCTCATCCGAGCCGCCGCCAAGAACTTCTCCTCCGTGGGGGTCATCGTCGACCCCAAAGACTATGAGGCCGTCTTGGATGAGCTTTCCCGTACGGGAGGCCTCAGCTCAAAGACATCTAGATCCCTAGCCGAGAAGGCGTTTCAGCACGTCGCCCGCTATAACGCCCTAATCGCCCGCTGGTTCTCTGACCATCAGCCTCTGCCGGAGATGTTCACGCTGGCAGAGCCCAAGCGCCTAGCATTGCGCTATGGCGAAAACCCGCATCAGGTGGGAGCCCTCTACGGGAGAGCGGCTCCTTTTCAACTCCAAGGCAAACCGCTCTCCTATGTGAACCTCCTCGACGCGGATGCCGCCATCAAGTGCGTCTCTGAATTTGAAAGGCCTACAGCTGTGATCATCAAGCATACGAGCCCCTGCGGAGTGGCCTCTGCGGCTACTCTCGCTGAGGCATTTGCTAGGGCCTATCAAGCCGACCCGAAGTCCGCCTTTGGAGGGATTGTGGGCGTAAACCGCCCCTTAGATGGAGCCACGGCTTCTCTTATGACGCGCCATTTTCTGGAGGTCGCGGTCGCGCCCGATTTTTCAAAAGAGGCGCTTGAGGTGTTGAGCCAGCGAGAGAATCTCCGCCTGCTGCGCGCCCCAGAGGAGCCCTTTGACGCTCTCGCAGAGCTACGCACCACAGCCTTTGGAGTGCTGGTGCAGACCCCCAGCTCGGAGGAGCTCAGCGAGCACGATCTGCAATGCGTGACAAAGAGGCACCCTACGCCGGAGCAGATGAAAGATTTATTCTTCGCGTGGAAAGTGGTAAAGCACGTCAAGTCGAACGCGATTGTGCTAGCGAAAGAGGAGCAGACGGTGGGCATCGGCGGAGGCCAAGTGAGCCGCGTGGACGCCACGGAGATGGCCGTCCGCAAAGCTGGAAAGAAAGCGCGGGGCAGCGTACTTGCCTCCGATGCGTTTCTCCCGTTCAAAGACAACGTGGAGATCGCAGCTGGTGGGGGAGTGGCAGCGATCATCCAACCCGGCGGCTCTCTTCGCGATGCCGAAGTCATCCAAGCAGCCGAAGAGCATGGGATCGCGATGATATTTACCCGTATCCGCGAGTTCCGACACTGACTGACACGGCCACCGTGGTGTCAGCTTAAGACCCTGAGAGGAGGAAGGCAGGTGGGAAGGCGGGGAGGGCGCCCCGCCTTCCCGGGAATGAGGTTAGCAACCACAGAAGGGGTGTCGGTTTCCCTCGCCCATGGGGACTCGAACCCCGGCCGGCCCTCGGACTGGGGAAAAATCCGTGCTGAAGGAGGTTGGCGAGAACAGCGCGGCAAAACCCTGGTCCCACAGAGCCGGCTGACACCTGGTCACGGACTTGCACTCCCTCCTATGAGCGATCATCCCCTCGATCCTACCCCTGCCGCGGCGGAGGACGAAGGACCCCGGTTCGCCGCGGAGTGCGAATTGGTCAGGATCTGAGGTGCTCGGTGTCCCTCAGGGGGTCTTCGATCACTCTGGGGGGTTCCCCTCCTGAGCGCACCGAATTCTAAAATACCTGCGGTGGAAAAACCATGACCGCCAGGTGAAAATTCGGTGAAAGTTCAAGGGCCTTCGCCGTTGCTGCTCTGCGCCGGCAGCTCCGAAATCCGCCAGTAGTCCAGCACCGTCTCGATCACCTTGGCGAACTCTGCCGAGCTGGGGGGTTTGGTGATATACCCTGAAGCGCCCGAGTTGTAGGCCTTGACCATGTCCTCCTCGCGCTCACTGATGGTGAGCACAATCACGGGAATCCGGCGCAGACTCTCGTCTCTCTTGATCTCTGCCAGCACCTCATGCCCGTTGACTTTGGGCAGCTTAAGATCCAGCAGGATGAGATCGGGCCGGGGCGCATCTTTAAAATTCTTGCGGCGGCGCAGGAAGTCCAGCGCTTCCTGACCGTCCCGCACGATGAACAGCTCGCTTTTGTCCTTCATGTTCGCCTTCTGGAGCGAGCGCTCGGCAATTAAAATGTCCTCCGGGTTGTCCTCCACTAGGAGGATGCGCAGCTTTTTGAGTTTCATAGAGAACCTCCCCTCCTCTGGTTCACTGCGTGTGATGGACATGCGCCAGCACGCGAGCCCGCTTGGGCACCGTGAAATAGAACGTACTACCCTGCCCTAGCTGGGATTCCACCCAGATCCGCCCACCTAGCTCGCTCATGATGCGCTTGCAAATCGCCAAACCCGCCCCGGTGCTCTCGGGATCTTCCCCGCGCGGGTTCAGCCGCTCAAAGAGCTCAAAGATTCGATCTTGATACTGCGCTTCGATGCCTATACCGTTGTCACGCACGTGGAAGATGAACTCATCCACTTGCTCCTCAAGTCCAATCTGAACCCACTTTTCGGGCTTGTCATTGTATTTGACCGCATTCGAGATGAGATTGGAAAAGAGCTCGGCCATGCGGGTGCGGTTGGCCACCACCACCGGCAGCTCCTGGGGAAGCTCCAGCTGAACTCCCTCCAGCAGCGCTCCCAGATCCTCACGCACCTCGGCCAGCACCGCTTTTAGATCCACAGGCTCCAGCGGCTCGCGCTTGGTCCCGATGCTCGCCAGCTTCAAAAGATCATCGATGAGATTCTTCATGCGCACGGAAGAACGCTGCAGCGACTCGAGATAGCCTAGCCCCTGCTCATCCAGCTTGTCTTTGTAATCTTCAATCAAAAACTGTGTGAAAGCCTGGATCGTGCGCAAGGGCTGCTTGAGATCATGCGAGACGACGTGCGAGAACTCTTCTAATTTCTTGTTGCTCTCCTCCAGCCTCTTCGTCTTTTCCAGAAGCTCGCGCTCCAGCTTCTTCAGCTCTGTAAGATCGATATAGTGATCGATCCGTCCGCCCCGATAACGCTCCGTCTCAACGGGGGTGGAGCGGAACTCTAGAATGCGCTCGTCAAAGCCGTCGCGCAGCGTAAAGACAAAGCTCTCTTCGCCCGCCTCTAAGATTCGCTCCAAGGCGCTTACGTCGGCCAGGCGCGGCTGCACTTTAGAGAGCATCCTTCGCAGATCGACCCCGATGAGCTCATCCCGGTCGAGATTGAAGAGATACCCCAGGGTCTGATTGGCCCAGATGACCTGCTTATCTCGATCTAATAAGACGATGCCCGTATCCAGGGTATCGATGGCGTCTTCGATGAGATAGCGATAGCGGGCCTCAGCCTCCCAGAGCTTGCGCTCCAGCTCTAGACGATCGGAAAGATCATGGATCTCTACACAGATCTGATCGGGAGCGATCCTCCTCATGCGAATGTCGGAGGGGAGAGTCTCTTTGTCCCAGGAGACGGCCCGGAGTTTGAGCCCCTTGGCCTCCCCCAGGGTGGCCGCCCGCTCCAGCTCAGAGCGGGCACGTTCTAGATCGTCAATGTGTATGAACTCACAGAAGTGTTTTACAGACCCCAAGAGCTCCACGGCCCGGTCGTTGCGCTCCAGCACCTTTCCGCTGGGGTCGACGATGAGCATGGGATTGAGCGCCTTCTGAAAGATCTCGGCCGGGTAGGACTTGGGTCGCTTAGGCGCTGGATGTCTTTTCCGTTCGCGCCGGTTGATCCAGCCGATCCCACCTCCGACGAGCACAGCGGCCAAGCCAAAGAGAGCTACGGCCCCGAGGGAGGAGCTCTCGGCCGGCAGGAACGGCAGCGCCACAAGAAAAGTCAGCCCTCCCAAGAGCACCCCGCCGAGCACCTCCCAGAAGAACGCGTTGATCAGCAAAGCCATCCCCAACAGGGCAAAGACCATCTTGGGCGAACGGATCTCCAAGCCCCAAAGGAACAGGCTGATCAGAGCATAGACCGCAAGCGTGGCGAGGAGTTTCCAGATCCGTGCTAGCCCATTCATGCAGTCGGTCCACCGAGGCGCGCCTCAGTTCCCTTCGGCTCTCGGAGACGACTCCACTCCGACTGGCAACGCCCCATTGAGTGTAGGAGCCGGCGGGCCATCGAGAAAGGACACCTGTCCCTGGAGGGCGGCTCGTTTGTCTGGCGCGCTTTAGATGATCAAGTTCTCATTGAGCGTAAACGGGAAAGGCTCGGCCATCTTCTGGAGACTCTCGGGATCGAGCACGGAGATCGCCCGGTCGTTGACGGTGATCACCCCGCGATCTTCAAGCTCGCCCAACGTTCGAATGGCCGTCTTGGAGGAGACGCCTGCCATCTCGGCCAGCTCCGTGCGCGACAGCTCAATGCCCGTCTCTCCCAGTTTGAGGATGATCCGAGCCAAGCGCTCCTTGCTCCCGTTGTAGGAGCGTTCGGCCAGCTTGCATTGAAACGCTTTTAGTTCTTCGGAGAGCTTTTCGAACATGCGGAAGATCACCGGCGGGTGACGCTCCAAGAAATTGAAGAAGTCTCCACGTTCCAAGAAACCCACTTCAGATTTCGTCAGGGTCTTGGCATAGGCAATGTGGACGCCCTTGTCGAAGAGGGTCGTCTCGCCGATGGTCTCGGCTGGGCCGACCAGCTTTAAAATCTGCTTTTTGCCCCCTAGAGTGCGCTTGACGAGCTTCACCCGTCCATCAAATACGAGATAGAACCCGAAGGCCGGAGCACCTTCTTGGAAGATGATCTCACCTTGACCGTACTTGATGCGGCGGACCATGCCTTCTAACTGAGCCAGATCTTTGGGACCCAGATCGGAGAAGATTTTGAAATCCCGAAGTTCGGTCATCCCTCTCACCACCCGCTTAAGATGGATGTCTTCTGTGCTGGGCGTATTATGCCCTAAGTCCCCGGCCTCTGTCAATAGCCTCTCACCGGAGGCGAAGGTCCGCCTCTTCTTTGGCGATGGAGAGCACCACAGAGGTGTTCGTCTCCTCGATGGCTGGATGACTCAATAATCTTTTGATCTCGCGATTCATGCTCTCTTGATCTTTGAATTTCCCGATCACTAGAATGTCGAACTCGCCCGTAATTTCATACACGTGGGTGAGGCACTCGTCTTGTTTGAGGGTCTCAACGATCTGGGGGATGAGATTTCCCTTGGCTTTGATTTGCGTGATGATGGTGATGGGGTAGCCCAGTCTGTTGTAATCTAAAATGGGCTTGAAGCCGCGGATGATGCCCTCCTCTTGCAAGCGTCTTAAATGCTTACTGGCGGTGGTGGTGGAGATCCCTAAAGCTTGGGCGAGCTCTCTTAGGCTGACTCGACCGTTGCGTCTTAGCTGCTCGATGATCTTAAGATGGAGGTCCTTGTACATGTTATCTTCCTAAAGCTTCCAGCACGATGCGGATGAGAATCAGAATCCAGCCCACGATCACCATGATCCACGTTAGTCGCCTGGCTACTTCTGCCAGCACCAGAAAGGCCGTAAGCAGGATCAAAACCCCCAGTGGGTCAATGATCTCCGCAGGCAGGGCATATCCCGACACCCACTCCACCAGATTGGCGGTCAACTGTCCCGCCCAGCGGGCCAGCGAGTAGAGGAATATGAGAAGTTGATCGAAAAGCTCCCTCGCACGGCTGGTATCCAGCGGCACTTCCTGAGCTCTAAGCCCCAATAGATTCATGACTCCCACCACCCCGGCTAAGGGGGGACTCCAGTCCCGCCCCCTCCTGAAATGATTCCCCTTAAGAAGGGGCAGATCGGTCACCCGCCGGGGCCCGGCTTCCTCCTCCTGTTGACAGCCTCCCCCTAAGCTGGAAGGGCTTGCTAGACATTTAGCGCGAGATGAGAGCGGGGGCACCCCAAGCGAGGGGCCCCCGCTCGCTCTTCTCGCTTCCCTCTCAAGAGCTTCCAAAGCGCTCGAGGGTGGCCGCGATCCACTTCGTGCCCCCAATTAACACATCGATGCGCTGGTTCTCGTTGGGCGCGTGCGTGTTGCTGTGCGGATGATTGCACCCAATCGCCACTGTGGGCAGCTTCAATTCATGGGTGAATAGATGCATCGGGCCGGAACCCGCAGAGCTGACATGCACAATGGGTTCTTTATGGAAGACGGCTTTGGCCGTCTCACAGGCGATCTGAGCGATCGGGGCCGAGAGGGGCGTACGCGCCGCCGGGTTTTCTGCCTGAATCTTAAGCTCGATATCACTGAAGCCGTGCTTCTTTAAATGATCCCTCAAGAGCCGGCTGAGTTTTTGAGGGTCTTGATCGGGCACCAAGCGGAAATCCATCTTGGCCTGGGCGTAGGCAGGCAGGACGGTCTTATGGCCTTCGCCTATGTAGCCGGAATAGAGGCCTGCGATGTTGGCCGTAGGAGCAGCCGCGAGGGCTTTTTTGAGCTCTAGGCCCGAGAGCCCCGCGAGAAATTGCGAGATCCCCAGTTCGCGCTTTAACTCCTCTTCCGGAAGCGGCTCGCGCCGGAGCGCTTCCAGCTCCTCGGGCGAAAGATCCCGCACGTCGTCGTACCAGCCTTCGATGAGAATCCGGCCCTGCCCGTCGCGGATCGTGCCCAGCGCATAAAGTAGGCGCCAAGCTGGGTTTTCCACCACCGCCGCCCGCGCCGAATGGGAGTCCTTCGCCAAGGTTCTCACGAAAAATTCGACGTAGAGCATCCCCTTGAGGCCAAGGGTCACCGCCGGAATATCGCCATAGTCGAGCCCGCCGAACTCCCAGATGGCCCCATCCCCCCGGAGTCTCCCTCGATGCTCACGGATGAACTGGGCCAGATGGGGGCTGCCGATCTCCTCCTCGCCCTCGATGATAAATTTGATATGGCAGGGGACGTCCCCGCGGGTCTCGAGAAAGGCCTCAATGGCCGCCAGCCGCGAGACGATATTGGCCTTGTTATCCGAGGCCCCACGGGCGTAGATCTTCCCAGCACGGATCTCCGCAGCCCAGGGGTCGCTCTGCCAAAGCTCCAGAGGCTCTGGCGGCTGCACATCATAATGATTATAGAAGACGAGCGTCTTCTTCGAGGCTCGACTGGAAAGTTCCCCAAAGACGACGGGCGGGCCGCCCCTAAGAGGCACCAGCTCCGCCTTTAGGCCCGCCTCCTTTAAAAGATCCCGTGTCAGCTGGGCGCACTCTAGAAGCCCTAGCCCCTGAGCCGAGACGCTCGGCTGCTGACAGAGTCTCCGCAGGAGCTCCACAGTCCGCTCCGCCTGAGCGTCGATCTGCTGAAAGACGCTTTCAAGTCCCAAGCGCTCCTCCCCTCCCCCCTGCACAAGAGTATAGGCACAAGGGGGACTGGGAGGCAAACGCCCCGCGGATTCGACTACTCGACGATGTTGAGCTTCGATTTCAGCGTGAGCGTCTCAGACTGGCTGTTCCCGCCCACGTTGCAGCTTAAGGTTCCGCTCATCCAGACCTCAGGCAGGGTGGGGGCCTGCCAGAGCTGGACCTCGTAGAGGAGGACCTTCGTCTCGCCGGCCTTCAAGCCGATCCAGAGGGTCGCAGGCTCCTGGAAGAGCCGGAACTCTGGGAACCAGACGTCGTCCTCCCACATGACGACTTGGGCATCCTGCTTGATTTTGATCGTCACTTGGACTTTGAAGCGCTCGCCTACGCGGATCGCCTCGGGCAAGATCCGCTCGAAGGAGCAGAACTCGCCCTCTTGGAAGTCGCGCTGGAAAGAGAGCTGGGGCTGCAAGGGTTCCTGAACGACGAGCTGGAGAAGAGCGCGGGCCTCGGCCCCAGTGGAGGTGATCACCCGCACTCCGACTTGATATGTCCCTGGCTTCTGGAAGGTATGGGTCACCCGCTCCCCCTCGTCCTTGGTGCCGTCCCCAAAGTCCCAGCTGTAGACCAATACTCTCTCCTGCTGCGGGTCCGGCAGGGTCACTTTGGCTTGGAAGGTGAACGTCAGAGGAGCTGCCCCCCCGGCCGGCTGGACGCACTGCGGGCACTCATAGACGATCTCAACTTGTAACTGAGGGGATGGGGGAGTCTGGCCAGGGTTCGGGCCCTCATCGGGGATTAAGGGCTCCCAGCCGCAGCCTCCTAGAAGCAGCAGCAGAGGCATGATCCCCAAGATCCCCCATCTAGACCTAGAGAAGATGCGTCTCATGTGGTATCCCTCCTTGCCTTGCGATCGAGCATGGCACAACCTTCTCCTGTGGATATTGGGATGATACGCGAGGAGAGCGCGAAGGGCAGTGGGCTATGCCTACTTGCGATGTGAATTTGAAGAGGGCAGGGGAAGACAGCGGACACCCTTTGGGAACTCACTTGTCCTAAGATTTTGACTTCTCCGCTCGGCGCGGATTAAATTAAGAGCAGTATGAGCCGACGGCGTGCTTTTACGTTCTTTGGGAGGATCCGCGGGCGGATGAGAGAGGCCCGCTCAAGGCTGCGTCGCAGAGGGGACCAGCTTCTGGCCTGGTTTGCCCGAAAGTGGCGCCGGTTTTTGGAACGGCGGGGGTATCGCTTCGAGGCCGAGCCCCAAGAGCCCCCGGATGTCGTGTTCCACTTCCTCGAGCCCGGCCAGAAGCTGAGAGCCTTCCGACGCCAAAGCAAAGCCACCTTCGTCGTGGGCATCCTCGTAGAGGAGGATCTGCCGGGACAACACAAAGAAGTCCAGAGGATCCTCTATCCGCTGTTGGTCCGCAGCCTCTCTAATGTCCTGGTGGGCATCCAGCCTCCCATCACCCCAGAGATCCCGCTCTGGCGGGCCTGGTTCGTGACCCCGGAGCTGGGCACCTATGACACCGCTCACTCGAAAGTGTACCCCTTCATGAGCGCCGTCTATAAGAGGCTTAGGCCCATCATCAGTTCCACGCTGGTCATCGACAACCTCTTCCAACCGGATCTTCCCAGGGCTCTTTGGGAAGGGAATGAGCGGACTCAGGCGCTCAGGGAAGCCGGTCGTCGGCTCGATGCTCTGGGGCTCTTGCCGGCTCCCTTCCCGCTCGAAGAGCTTCTTACGCCTGCGGAGATGCGCCACCTTCAGAGACTCTACGGCATTGGGGGCCTAAGCTACGGCAACTTGAGCGTGCGCGAGCCACATCTGGGCTTCTGGATGAGCGCCAGCGGCGTGGACAAGAGTCGGCTCAGCACCGTGGGCCGAGATATTCTGCTCATCCGCGGCTATGATGAAGCCCGTCAGGCAATGACCATCAGCACGCGGCCGGACATTCCTCCACGACGAGCTTCAGTAGATGCCATCGAGCACTGGATGATCTATCGAGAGCACCCTGAAGTAAATGCCATCGTGCACGTGCACGGCTGGATGGAGGGCGTGCCCATCACGCGCTTCAATTATCCTTGTGGCACTCTGGAGTTGGCTCAAGCCGTGGCGGAGCTGGTGCGTGCCTCCCCCAATCGGGCCCAAGCCATAGTGGGTCTGAAGAACCACGGCCTGACGATCACCGGGCGCAGCTTAGAAGAGATCTTCGAGCGCATTGAGGGGAAGATCTCCAAATACGTCCCGATGAGTTAAGGGGTGGGTCGGGAGGGACTCGAACCCCCAACCTGACGGTTAAGAGCCGCCTGCTCTGCCAGTTGAGCTACCGACCCCCTTTTGCAGGCTTATCATAGTGAACGTGGCTCTTTACGTCAAGTCTGCCAAAGGATAAGCAAAGCAGATTATACTCCCGCAGTGACTGGCACAATACGCCCGAAAATCATAAAATGCTCTTTGAGAGCATGGGTCAACTCTTCGCTTCAGAGCAGAAGGCCCCGCTGGCCGAACGGCTGAGACCCAGAAGCTTAGAAGAATTCGTCGGCCAAGAACACCTCGTCGGCCCCGGCAAGCCCCTGCGCAAGATGATCGAGAGCGATCGAGTCCGCTCGCTCGTGTTGTGGGGACCTGCGGGTACGGGCAAGACGACTCTCGGCCGGATCATCGCCCGCGCCTGCCACGCGGATTTTCATCACTTCAGCGCCACCCGCTCCTCCATCAAAGAGATTCAAAAAATCATGGAGCACTCTCGCAAGAAATTTACAGCTCATATCTTGCGAGATCTCATCTTCGTCGATGAGCTCCATCGCTTCAACAAAGCCCAGCAGGCCACCTTTCTGCCCTATGTCGAAGAAGGATCTGTGATCTTGATCGGAGCCACCACAGAAAATCCCTCGTTTGAAATAATAAGCCCGCTGCTGTCGCGCTCACAGGTCTTCGTACTTAAGCCCCTCACACCCGAAGAGATCAAGAGGATCTTGAAGCGGGCTCTTGCAGACAAAGAGCGGGGCCTGGGCGGACGTGGCGTAACACTTACAGCTGAGGCCGAAGAGTTCATCGTCGAAGTCTGCGATGGGGATGCACGCCGAGCGCTCAATCTCTTAGAGATGGCTTCTGATCTTTCGCCAAACGGGACAATCACACTCGAGATCGTTCAGGAAGCCCTCCAGCGCAAGATGCCTCAATATGACAAGGCCGGCGAGGAGCACTTCAATCTCATCTCCGCTTTGCATAAAGCCGTGAGGAATTCCGAGCCTGATGCCGCCCTCTACTGGCTGGCCCGCATGCTGGTCGCCGGCGAAGACCCACTCTACCTCGCGCGACGCTTGATTCGCATGGCTGTGGAAGACATCGGGCTGGCCGATCCTCAGGCGCTGACTCTCGCCGTGGCAGCTAAAGAAGCTTATGAATTTCTAGGCTCTCCCGAAGGCGAGCTGGCGCTGGCGCAAGTGGCTGTCTATCTCGCCACGGCTCCCAAGAGCAACTCCATCTACCAGGCGTTTGGAGAGGCCCAAGAGGACGTGGAGAAGACGCGCAACGAACCCGTACCCTTGCACATTCGCAATGCCGTCACCCGCCTTATGAAAGAGTTAGGCTACGGCCGAGAGTATAAATATGCCCACGACTACGAAGGGGCTATCACAGAGATGAGCTGCATGCCTGAGCATCTTAAAGATCGAGTTTATTATCGACCCACAGACCGCGGTTTCGAGGCCGAGATCAAAAAGCGCTTGGAGCGCTGGCAGGCCCTCCAACAGCAAAGAGCTTCCCAGCAAGCACCCACCAAACGCTGAGCCTTCCCTCTTGACTATGAGTCGTCCATGGAGGTATGTTTCTATCTATCTATAAGGAGGTCGTAGCGCATGGCGTCTTGGCGAGGCATCCTGGCGGGTCTCTTCTTGGCTTCTCTGCTAACAGCGGTGGGCACAGCCCAGATCACCCCACCCTATGAGTGGAAGATGATGGAGACCGAACACTTTCGGATCATCTTCCATCCCGAAGTCGAGGGTCTGGCGTATGAAGCGGCGGAAGCCGCCGAGGAGGCCTATCAACTCTGGGCTAGAGAACTCAACACCACCCCACCCCCCAAGACCGACATCGTGGTGATCGACTTTGATGACTCTCCCAACGGCTTCGCAGATATCTTTAATCTGCACAGCTGGGAGTTCGCCTCACAGACGCAATTCAGCGTCTTCTTCGGTGGACGCGTCCCCTCAAACATGGCCGACACCGTCTATCACGAGTATTGGCATATTGTGGATATTGACCAGACCAGCGGCCCCTCTCAGCTTCTGCGAAAGCTCTTCGGGCGCATCATCCTGCCTAATGATATTAAGCCGCAGTTCGACGTCGAGGGCTCGGCCACGTATGCAGAGTATTTAAAATACGGCTACTCGCGGGCCAACTTTGCCCTTTCGGCCATGTACCTGCGCCAGATGGCTCTAGATAATAAATTCCCGGCCCTCGATCGGGCCGCGACCTCCTTTACGAACATGGGCTGGCCCACGTTGGGCACCCTGTGGTACTTGCTGGGTTCGTGGTTCATGCGCTATCTCGAAGAGGAGTACGGGCGGGGCCTCATGGCCAAGCTCAATGAGCTGAATGCCCAAAACTGGCTCGCCACGCTCTCGAATCTTCTGGCAGACTTAATGGCCGATCGCTATGGGATTGCTCTTTACATCGGCCCTGATTTCGGGCAGATCATGAGCCAAGCCACCGGCGTGCCCCTCGCAGAGCTTTATGAGGGCTTTCAGCAATGGCTCAAAACCCAAGCCCTAGAGCATCTTAAGCGAGTGGAAAGTGAAGGAATCACTACAAGCGTTAAGCTCACCTCGCTGGGGTATTTCACAAGCCAGCCCAAGTGGTCTCCCGACGGGAGCTGGATCGCTTATGAACACAGCTCGCCGCTGCGCTTGGGAGGAATCCGGCTCATTCGGCCTGATGGCACCGACGAGCACTCTCTCGTAGACGCAACTCTCATCTTCGACGGCGCCTTCAGCTGGTCTGCCGATGCAAAGAAGCTCATCTACTCCAGTTATGATCAATTCGGGCCCTATTTCAACTTCAACGATCTCTATCTCTATGACCTGGACACGCGGCAGACCCGGCGCTTGACCTGGGGAGCACGGGCCTACAACCCCGTATTTACCCCCGACGGGAAGGGCATCCTGTTTGGCCAGCAAGGGCCGGGAGACCGCACACAGCTGGCCCAGCTCGATCTAGCCAAAGGGACAATCCAGACGGTCAAGGAATTTCCGGCGGACACGTTCTTGGATTTCTTCGCGCTCTCGCCGGATGGCCAGCAGCTGGCCCTCTCGCTCTGGAAGCGTCCGGGCTTCTCAGATCTTTACATTATGCCTGCAGCCGGAGGCGAGCTGAGGGCCCTCACCCAAGATCGCCCTGAAGATTTCCGGCCCAGCTGGTCGCCCGACGGACAATATATTCTCTTCGACTCTATTCGTGATGAGACCTTCAACGTCTATGCGGTGCGCCTCTCCGACAGGAAATTCTTTCGGGTGACCAACGTCGTCTCTGGAGCCTTTTCGCCCTCGGTCTCACCCGATGGAAAGAAGATCGCCTTCTCCGGCTACGGCAGCGAAGGCTATGATATTTATCTTATGGACTATGACCCCACCCGCTGGAAGCCGGTCGTATTTACCCCAGAGACGATCCCGGCCCCTCCGGGGTTCCCCAAGCTCAATTACCCCATCAAGCCGTACAACCCGTTGGTGACGATGCTCCCTAAATACTGGCAGCCCCTGCTCAGAGAGACCCAAGCCGGAGCTAGGACATCTGCCTGGGATGCACTCTATCGCCACTACTATGAGATCGAAGCTGGCTACGACTGGCAGGCGGGCAGGCCCTTCGGCTCCCTCTCGTACATCAACGAGGAGCATCTGGCCCCGGTGAGGCTCACGCTGAGCGCGGGCCTGGTGCCTGGCGGGAACTGGCAGGGCCTCTCGCTGGAATATTCTCCGATCGAGCAGCTCTTCCTCTCTCATACGCTCTCGCTCAGTCTGGAGCGCTCGATGTTTGCAGGCCCGCAGTATGCTCTTTCCGGCGGCTGGGAGTATGTTCAGCGCTTCGGACGCGATCTCTACTGGAACGATCTCCGCGCATCTTTGAGCGGCTCACTCAGCTATGATGTGGCTTCGCACACGTGGAACCGCGAGGCCGTCTTAGACGTAAGAGACTACGCGCACCTACCCGTGATAGATCTTAAGGGGCCGCATCAAGTGGCCACGCGTCTGGCTCTGGGCTTAAGCGATGTGGCCGAGAATTTCTCGCTGGGCGGAACCCGCGGAGCTTTTATGATTCGCGGGCAGCCTCGGGGCATTCTTCGGGGCAGCCAGATCCTCACCGGTGGCTTGGAGTATCGCTTTCCCCTTCTCGCGATCGAGAGGGGACTCGGACTTAGACCGTTGTTCCTCGATGATCTGCGGGGAGCTATCTTCATCGAAGCGGGAGTTGCCGGCGAGCGGATCTTGGAGCTTGCTGCCCTGCCGAGCGGGCTTAAGATCGGCTATGGAGCGGAGCTACAAGTGCTTTTTACTACGGGCTTTACGGGGCGAAGGGCCATCCGCTTGGGCGTGGCCTATGGGATAGGGCAAAAGGAGCCCGTGTTCTACTTCGGCTTCGGATCATCCTTCTAGAATCGCACTCTAGCATAGCGGGGCTAGCAGATCGAACAGCAGCTTGGCAAGCCCTTGGGAGTCTCCGGGGTCGTCGCTATCCGAGACTTTGTGGAATCGAGAGAATCGCGCTTCTGCGGCTGGGATGCGACGCTGGCGCTCGGCTATACGGTGATCAGTCCCGCGGGTGAAACCAACGCGCTCGCGCGGGTGGCCGCGAACTTCGCCACGCCTCCCGACGCGGTGAGCCAAGTGCTGGCACAAGCGCGGCTCTATGTCCCCCTGCCCTTCAAAAGAGCAACGGGGCCAGCCAGCGCGAGCTTGGGGGAATCTCGACGAGAAAGTCCGAAGAAGTCACACTCGGCTTAGGTAGATCTGTCACCCTTGCGGAATTGGGGCCCTCTACCACAGCAATCTTTGATTGGGAGTTAGGGACCAAGATTCCCATCGCCTCTTTGACTGACTTAGCGAAGGGAGGGAACGGTCTTCCTTTCGATGGGTTTGCAAGGTTCAGCCTTCGCACCATGCAGAGCACCGATATAGCAATTCTCCCCGGCATTCACTTCAACGGAATCGGCCTGGGACTCATGACGCTCGTCACCCTAGGCGATAAGGGTGTTGACATAAGCTTCCCCCTGCCCGCTCTTTACCTCGCATTCACCATCGAAATGAAATGAGGAGTTAAACTCGAAAGACAATTCACCCAAGGAGGCACAGAAGCGATGCCCTATCTAATAAGATCGATAACTGTAGTCACTATCAATTGCTCTTTCGCTCGGTTGATGCGCGTCCCCACCGTGGTCTCGGTGATGGGATCGCCTTCCAGCTCACTGAGAATCTGCGCGATCTGTGCGTAATCTAAGTCGGCATAGAAGCGCAAGACCAGCGGACGCCGATACTTCTCGTCCAGGTGCGCCAGAGCCTTCTGAACAGCTTCACAGCGCAAGTCCTGCTGCACTCTGGACTCCACGAGATTTGTGCGCCAGCGCGAAAGCTCTGAGATCTTCCAGCGAGAGAGCCATGCCAATCTGCTGCGCTCGCGGCGCAGCTTGTCCTTGCAGATGTTCGCAGCCATCGTCAGGAGCCAACTGCGCGCGTTGCCAGCGGGGTTCAGCTCAGCGCAGCGAGAAAAGACTCTTAGAAAGGTCTCTTCAGCAGCGTCGAGAGCATCGTGCTCATCGTGCAATATAGCCACGCACACGCCGATCACCTCATGCTTAAAAGCTTCGTAAAACTCTGCCCACGCCATGCGATCGCCCTCGCGAACCCGCCGGAGCAGCTCGGTCATATCGCTGGTCACTCTATTCATACGCACGACACCCGAAAAACTTCCCAACTCTTAAAGAACGCTGATAGCTCGATGATAATAAAGAGACACCCTTTCAAGGGATCACGCTTCCAGGGAGAATCGGCAGACATTGGTCCCGTTTCTGGCCCTTGGCACGCTGGACAGTGTGGTGGTAAGAGAGAGACAGAGGAGGGATTTCCATGCACCGCGGGTTGATCTTAGCCGTAGCAGCCTTGCAGTGTGCTCGCCTCTAGAATCTGCGGCGCCGGAGCCGCCACCAGTAGAAAGCCAGCTCATCCCGCACCCTCTCAAAGACTGTCGGCGGTCTCATAGGACGACGCGCAAAATACTCATAACGCACCAGCCTGCGCTTGGTGTACCCATACGCCACCCCCACCCCCGAGAGCGCAAAGAACGCCAGCCAGCCATTGCCATGCCCCATGGCAAACAGAAAATACGTGAGCGCCACGGTCACCCACATCAAGTGACGGCCCTTGATGGGCAGCACAAAGCCCAAAAGCACAATCTGCTCCGGATTCAAAAGGCACCAGGCTACAGTCAGCCCTGCCAGCGGCATCCACAGCCCACTCAAATAGACAAGACTCCCCAGTCCCACAAGCGGCAGCAGCGCACTGCCGACCCAAAGCCCCAGCGACGTCGCCAGCCCCACCCCAAAGAAGAAGTGAAAGAACGTCCGGCTGCCCCAGGAGCGCTCCAGAGTCCCGCCTACGATCCACAGCCAGTAGCCGGAAAATATGAGGCTCAGCGGATCGTACGTCACCAGAGCATAGCTTAGGAACGTCCAGGGCCTCTGCCAGGGCACAACATTCGAGAACACAAGCCATCCCCAAGGATTACCCGCTCCGACGAAATATACAGCCATAAAAAAGACAAGAAACGTGAGCAGGTTGATGGCGATGAGCGTGCGCGTGACCGGTTCTTCGCTTCTCCACAAAAATGCGCGCAGCCGCCGCCACTGATATGATATCTCTTCCATCACTCGCTGCTCCTTAGCCCGAAGATCACTGTGCCCAATCTTAAGAGATTCGCTCCCTCTTCCACAGCAATGAGAAAATCTTGTGACATGCCCATCGAGAGCCATTGCAATGCCCCATTTGTGCGCTTAAGCTCATCGAAAAGCTGCTTCATCAAGCGAAAATGCGGGCGCAACTCTTCTGGATGCTCGGAGTAGGGCATCATGGCCATCAGTCCCTCCACGCGCACGAACTCCAACGAACCCATTTGATCGAGCAGCGCGGGGATCTCCTCAGGAGATAGACCCCGCTTGCTGGCCTCGCCCGCTGGATTTACTTCCAGCAAGACGGGCAAAATCTTACGGAGCTTGCCGGCTGCTTTATCGATCTCTTGTGCCAGCTTAAGCGAATCGACGGATTGAATCATATCAAAGAGCTTCACGGCCGCTTTCACTTTGTTGAGCTGCAGCGTGCCGATCATGTGCTTCTCCAAAGATTTGGGGAGAAACTCGAACTTGCTTAAGGCCTCTTGTACGGTGTTCTCTCCGATGAGCTCTATTCCAGCAGCCACAGCCGCTAGAATCTCAGCGACGCTTCTTCCCTTGGTGGCTGCCAGGATGCGAATCTCATAAGGAGAGCGGCCGGCACGCTCCGCCGCTTGGGCGATCTTTTGGCGCAGGGCAAGAACGCGCTCAGAGATGGCTTGAGGCATCACTGCTTGCCCAAAAGCTGTCGCGCGATGATGAGTTTTTGGATCTCGCTTGTGCCCTCATAAAGACGAGTGATGCGGGCATCGCGATAGAGTCGCTCCACTTTATAGTCACGAATGTAGCCGTAGCCGCCGTGGATCTGCACGGCAGAATCGGCCACCTGACTGGCGATCTCCGAAGCATAGAGCTTCGCCAGCGATGATTCCAAAATATAATCTTGACCCTGGTCTTTCCTCCAAGCGGCGTAATACGTAAGAAGCCGTGCCGCCTCTACGAGCGCCTTCATCTCGGCCAACTTGAATTGAATCGCTTGAAACTCCGCCAGCAACTGCCCAAAGACTTTGCGCTCCCCGGCATATTTGAGCGACTCATCTAAAGCCGCCTGGGCGATGCCTACGGCTTGAGCCGCAATGCCGATCCTGGCCGCATCCAGGGTGAGCATAGCAATCTTGAAGCCTCTTCCCGGCTCACCCAAGAGATTCTCTGTGGGCACCCGGCAATCTTCAAAGAACAGCTCACAAGTAGAAGTCCCGCGAATGCCCATTTTATCTTCTTCTTTGCCCACGATGAAGCCGGGCGTATCACGCTCGAGCAGGAAGCAACTTACGCCCCCTTTGCCCGCTTGAGGGTCTGTCGAGGCAAAGACGATGAACAGTTGCGCAAAGGCCGCATTGGTGATAAAACGCTTGGTGCCATTCAAAACATATTGCTGGTTCTTCTTGATGGCTGTAGTCTTCATGGCCCCTGGATCGGAGCCGGCCTCAGGCTCCGTGAGCGCAAACGCCCCCAGCCATTCTCCGCGGGCCAATGGGGGTAAGTATCTTCTCTTCTGTGATTCGCTCCCAAACTCCACAATGGGAAATTCTACAAGAGAATTCTGAACACTTACGGCCGTGGAAGTCGAGGCACAGGCTTTAGAAAGCTCTTCCATGACGAGGACATAGCTGAGAGTGTCTGCGCCGATGCCGCCGTATTCTTCCGGGACGACCATGCCCAGATATCCCAGCTCGCCCAATCTTTTAAGAGTCTCTAGGGGGAATTGATGCTTCTCGTCCAGCTGGCGGGCTTGGGGTTCGAGTTCCTTCTGGGCAAAATCGCGTGCCGTGCGCCGGAAAAGCTCCTGCTCCTCCGTAAGTGAGAAGTCCATAGTAGGTGTATTTTAGTGGATGGCGGAGGAGGGGTGCAACGCCTGCTCGCTTAAGATCGCAGTCTGATGGGCACCGGCGAGAGATCACCACTTTGTCACAAGTTCGTCATACAATAATCACGGGCTTCTCATATAATAAACCAAGTGGAGGCAGAGATGAATGGGATACCGGCTTGGCTGCTCATAGCACTGGGCGTGATCGTGGGGCTGGTGGTCTTGATGCCCCTTCTGTCATCTCGGCTGGCTGTAGAACCCGGAAGCAGCCCACCCGAGATTGTGGTGATTCAATTCCCTAAGGAGATCACAGCGGACGGCACTAGCGTCAGGGGACAGGTGCGCTTTCGCGATCCTGATGGGGACATAGTGCGCGTGGAGTTCGCAGTAGTGGAGGCCTTGGTGTTTGCCCCCTTTGCCTACGATCCGGGCGTGGCAGGGCTCGTCGAAGGAGAGTTTGAATTTGGGATTTACACCGTCATTCCTCAGGAGATTGTGCTTCGAGCGACCCTGATCGATGCCCAAGGCCAACGTAGCCAGCCTGCGGAGTTTCGGTTCATTGCGCGCGAGCCCGAGGAGTAGCGCACCCCGCAAGGAATTAAGAGAGCGGCAGAGTAAAATGGAAGCACGCGCCGCCATCGGGCGAATTCTCGGCCCAAATGCTCCCTCCATGGGCCTCAACTAAAGCTTTGGCGATGGCCAGCCCCAAGCCGGAGCCGCCGCTCGCTCGAGCCCGAGATTTGTCCGCCCGATAGAAGCGATCAAATATATGCCTCAGATCCTCCTCGGAGAGCCCCGGCCCGCTGTCGCAGACGCTGATCTGAACGTGCCGGCGATCAGCGCTTAACGACGCTGTGACGCGCATCGTCCCGCCGGAGGGGGTGTAGCGCATCGCGTTGCTCAATAGATTTAGAAGGACTTGCTCAATGCGCTGCACGTCTGCTGGAAAGGCCGGCAGATCCGGGGAGAGTTCGATGCTCAAGTGGATCTTTTGGTCTTCCAGGTGAGCCCCGATGGTAGTCTCAATGTGGTACAGCAGCTTGGAAAGATCGCAGGATGTCTTCTGAATGGAGAGTTGTCCTGCGTCGGCCAGCGCCAATTGATGCAGATCGTCCACGAGTCGGCTGATCAAGAGGGTCTTAGTATGGAGCCCTGCAAAGCTTTCGCCCGTAGGGGGCAAGACGCCGTCCATGAGGCCCTCCAGCCCGGCGCGCACGATGCTGATCGGGGTGCGCAGCTCATGAGCGATATCGGCAATCAGGCTGCGCTTCACTTGCTCTGTTTTTTCTAAACTGGAGGCCATCTCATTGAAAGATCTTGCCACGTGGCCAAACTCGTCATCGCTTAGGATCGTCACCCGATGGCTGAGATCGCCTTGACGGATCTTCTGGGCGGCTTCCTCGAGGGCTCGCAGTGGCGCGGTGGTCTGGCGCAACAAGAAGAAGGCGAGTAAGAGAGCGAGGCCCCCGGCGGCGATGCCCGTCAGCCAGAGAGCCCCGCGGACCGATCCAATGAACTCCTCTTCCAAGGGGTTGCGCGCGTGCAGGGGGTGCAGAGCGATGAGGGTGCCGACCGGCTGACCGCCGACTTCGATGGGAGCCGTTAAACTCAGTTCCGAGGGGGGAATTCCAAGGGCAAGGACATCTTGTCCCACCCAGCTCTCATGGGGCGCAAGGATGATCTTGCCGTCCGGGTCCGTCAAGATGAAGGACAGGGGCAGCCGACCGGGCCCAGCCCGCCGACGAAACTCCAAGCCGTCCCAGCTCCCATTACGCCTGTAATAGTCCGCAAGCACTTGCGAGAACTCATTGACTTGCCGGTAGACGCTGCGCACCGCGAAGTCTTCAAAGGCCTGATTGATGGCCCGATTGATCAGAAAATATCCCAGGCCCGTCGTCAGCAGGATGATGATGCCGAACGAGATGAGCAGCTTGGCCGGAAAGGATAGCCGACGGATGAGGGTCATTCTGGGTCGCCCTGGGCTTCGAACTTATAGCCGACCCCGTAGACAGTGATAATATAACGGGGCTGCTTGGGATCCGACTCGATCTTCTGGCGGAGCCTCTTGATGTGGGCGTCAATGGATCGCTCGAAGCTCTCATAGGCGACGCCCCGCACGGCTTCCAGCAGCTGGAGACGGGTGAAGACCCGGCCCGGATGCTGCATCATGAACGCCAAAAGATCGAACTCCATCGGGGTAAGCTCCACAGGGTGTTCTTCCATCCAGGCCCTCCGTCCGGCCAGATCCAGTCGAATCCCCCCGGCTTCGAGGATCTCGGGTCGAGGCAGGCCCTGCTCCGCCCGCCGCAGGACCGCCCGCACCCGCGAGACCAACTCCCGTGCGCTGAAGGGTTTTACGACATAGTCATCGGCTCCCAGCTCCAAGCCCGCTACTCGATCCGCTTCCTCGGTGCGGGCCGTCAGCATAATGATGGGCACATCCGACTTCTTGCGAATGCGTCGGGCCACCTCGAGCCCATCGACGGCGGGCAGCATCAAGTCCAGAATCACCAGTGCCGGCCGATAGACTTCAAATTGCACCAGGGCCTCGCTCCCATCCGAAGCCGTCGCGACGCGAAAGCCCGCCTGCTCCAGATAGCTCTGCACCAAGCGGACTACCCATTCCTCATCGTCGATGACCAAGATGCGCTTGCTCATGCTCTTAGCAAGCGGTCAGCCAGCGCCACGGCCAGCGCATGGCCCAGCTCCAAGCGCACCTCCGAGTCGGGATAAAACAAGCGACTCTCTCGGGCACTGAGCTTAAAGAGATCGCTCTCTGTAAGCTCAGAGGCGATCAGCCGACGGCCGAGCGCCTGAGCCGCACCCGCACGTAGTTCCTTGCCCTGCGGCGATAGAGCCAGCTCAATTAAGCTCTCGATGGATGGCCCCTCCGGCCCGGCGAAGCGTTCTGCCAAGACCTCTGCAGCAGCCCCTCTCAGCTCCTCTGTCGCGCCCCCGGTCGCCCAGCGCAAAAGCGCCTCATCAGACTCATCGTGGGCGATGAACGCTCTCTTGAGCACCTGCGCAAAGGCCCCTCGCAGCTCGCTCATAGATCCATCAACTATTAGACTGCCAATCGCGATGCTTTGTCCATCGGCCAAGGCCTGCAGCATACCCAACGGAAGATTGCCCATGGTAGGCCATTGCATGAGGGCTTGAGCGGCCGCCAGGCGCACCTCTTCCGTCGCGCCATCCAGAGCCAGGCCATAAAGCTCCTCCAAGCCCACGCCCGACCCGATCAATTGCGCACTCAAGGCCGGCACAGCGGCCCGGCGCAGCTCCACCGTAGCCCCTTCGACGGCCATACGCATCAATCTACTCAGCTCAGGAAGATCCCGCCACAGCCGTTCCGCCAAGGCCTGACTGGCCGCTTGGCGTAGCTCTCGAGTTTCGCCGCGAGCAGCAATCTCCTCCAGAGCTTCTGTGCTCACATCCGGTGCCCTCAAGATGCCACGCTCTAGGATGTCGAACGCCCTACGGATGTCACGGATGATGGCATTGAGCTGGAAGATGCTGCCGGTCCTCAAGAGGCGTTCCAGCTCCGCGACGGCGCGATTGACTTCGCCATTGAGGAGCTGTCGGGCCGTGAACTCCCCACCCACTTCGGCCGTCCCAATGAGCAGAGCCCGCTCGGCATCGAGCAGCCCCTTAAAGCGTGCGAGCGCCTCTAGAGCTTGGGCCATCTGACCCTGCCGGGCCTCTTGCAGCATTTGATCGAGCAAGGCTTTCAGTTCAACCAGATCTTGAGTGGCGCGGCCCCGCCTTGCCGAGTAGACCAAAACGAGGGCTTGTGCGGCGGCCGCGCGCAATTCTTCCGTAAGCGTCTCGTCTTCGGCCATGGATGTCAGCTCACCCAACGGATCGCTGAGGCGATCCAAGAAGCCAAAGAACGTGTAGAGTCCCGCAAGAAAGTGGCCGGCCGCCACGCGGAAGGCCTTAAGAGAGCCGTCAATGACAAGATCGGCCACATGGACGGCCTCTCCGTTGGCGATGGCTTCCACTTGGGATTGGGCCTGCGGAGCGATCAAAGCACTTCGCAATAATACAAAAACAGCCTCAGCTGCTGCTTCCGCCACCTCCTCGCTGGGAGCGCTCGCTACCGCTTCAATCAGCGCGCTTTGGCTCAGCGCGCGCCGTCCGACCGCCGCTACAAACGCTTGAATGAGCGCGGGAACAGCCGCGCGGCGCAACTCAGGAGTCTCTCCGGTGGCAATCTGCTCCAGCTCTTCTAGCGAGAGATTGGCATTGAGAAGCTGCTCAGAAAGAACAGTGCTCACCGCGGCGCGCAGCTCGGCAGTCGCCTCTCTGCTTGCCGCCAGCTGCTCCAGCTGCCCGAGGCTCCAAGCGGCTCGGCGTAGCTGCTCCTCGAAGACGGCAGCCGCTGCCGTGCGGATCTGTGCATTCGCCCCTTGAACGCTCTTAGAGAGCTCCACGGTGCTACCACTGACGATCGCGAAGAGTGCCGACTGCTCTAAAGAGAACAAGCGAGCGCTTTGCAGGCGCAGGACGAGCGCCTGGGCCGCAGCCCAGCGATACTCAGCCGTGGCCCCGGATTGGGCCATGACCAACAGATCTTCATTCGAGTACGTTGAGTTTGCCAGGGCGGTCGTCAAGGCCGCCACAGCGGCCATGCGCAGCTCTGAAGAGCTGCCCGCTATCACTATCTGTGATAGGGCTTCAAGCGAGAGAGCGCTCTGCTGCAAGAGTTGACTGAGCAGTTCGCCAGCCGCCGCACGTACCTCAGGGAACTCTCCTGAGGCTGCAAGCTCCCTCAGCGCTTCGAGCCCCGTGGCTCTCTGTACCAGCCGGGTACCCAGGGCGCGCGCGGCCGAGCTTCTTAGCTCAGCTGAGGTCCCATCACGGGCCAGTTGGTGCAGCTCCTCGTTGCTCATGTTCGACGCGATCAGGGCCGGCGTGAGGGCGAGCGCAGCGGCCTCCCGCACTTCCGGAAGTAGATCTTTTCCGGCCAACTGGAGGAGATAGTCCAAGGGCTTGGCCCCGGTCGAGGGGCCCGCGGCCACCATGAACAGCAGCACTATGGACGCAATGAATTTAATTCTTGTCATGATTGAGCTATCACCTCGTTTGGTTTCTTGCACCTTGAGTGATGGTGAACGGATCAACGGCATCGCGAAGCGCATCCCCCAGATAGTTGATGGCAAGCACGCTCACAAATATGAAGAATCCCGGGATGACCAGCCAAGGATGAAATTGTATCTGATATTGAAAATTCTGTTGCAGATCTCCCATGAGCAGCCCCCAGCTTACCAAGGGCTCCTGGATGCCGAAGCCGAAAAAGCTTAGCACGCTCTCTAAGAGAATCACGCCGGGCACGGCCAACGTAGCCGACACGATCAAGTAGCTCAGCGTATTGGGCACGATGTGCTTAAAGATGATGCGCATATCGCTCAGGCCCAGAGCCCGAGCCGCTTGAACGAATCCTTCCTCGCGCAAGGCGAGAAATTGTCCGCGCACCACGCGGGCCAGCGGCGCCCAAGCCACCACGGCCAAAATCAAGGCGATGCCCCAGAAGCGACTGCTGGCCGGAAGCTGCGGCGGAAGAGCGGCCGAAAGGGCTAATAATAGCGCCAGCCTCGGCAGTGACATGGCCACCTCCACCGTGCGTTGAATGAGCGTGTCGACCCAACTCCCATAATAGCCGGAGAGCCCGCCCAAGAAGACTCCCAGGGCCAGACTGATCAGAACTACCAGCAACCCGATGCCTAACGAGATCCGGCCGCCGATCAGCGTGCGTGCCCAAAGATCTCTCCCAAAACGATCCGTCCCAAACAAGAAGAGCTGGCCCGGAGGCTCCACCCCAAACAAGTGAAGATCTGTTGGGAGAAGCCCCAGGAACTGAAAGGGCTCGCCGCGGACGAAGAACCGCACATAATACTTCTGGCTTGGGTCTTCGTCATACCCTTTGACGCCGGTCAAGGGGTTGTAGGTGCGCCTGAGCCCGTAGACGAAGGGCCTAAGTCCATCAAAATGGACCCAGCCGATCATCGGCGGGACGTAGTCATAGGCCAGGCCTTGTGCGTCCGAGTGAAAGCCGGTCGCTGAATGAGGGCTGAGGAATTCCCCCAAGAGGAGCAACAGGGTCAGCCCAGCCAGAACGACGCTGAAGACAAAGCCGGCTCGATGACCCTGAAAGCGCCTCCAGAACAGCCCTCTCCCTGGGGATTGAGATTCCGCCCCTGAGACGGAGTCCGGCCGTCGCTCTATAGTCGCGTTCAGGGCTTTCATTGAGAGCGAATCTTGGGATTGACCCAAGCTAAGAGCAGATCTGACAGTAAATTCCCTAAGATGAGCACGACGCTAAAGAAGAGCAGGCCCCCCAGGATCACGTACTGATCTCCCTGCCTGATGGCCGTCCAGTAGACCCTCTCTACAGTAGGAAGTTGTAAGATCATAGATGCCACTAGTGTGCCTTCGAACATCAGGGGAAGCCAGTAGCCGAGCATGCTGATCATGGGGTTGAGGGCGTTCTTGAGCGCGTGCTTGTAGATGACAACCCTCTCGGAGAGCCCCTTGGCCCGCGCGGTTTGAATATAGGGCTCGCCGAGCACATTGAGCAGCTCAGCGCGCATATAGCGCATGACGGCCGCAAAGTTGGCTGCCCCGATGACGAGCATGGCCGGCCAGAGGTGCCAGAGCAGATTGAAAAATTTCTCCCAGCTCCAGGGCGCAGAGACTAAAGCGCCGTCGAAGAGTCCCGAGACCCCCAGGCAGAGGGTTTCACCCAACTCTGGGGACTGCCAGCAGTACCGTCCCACTTGAAAGACCACGACCAAGAGCCAGAGCAGCGCGATGGCCAGGAAGAAGCTTGGGATGGAGAGCCCCACAAAGCCCATGAAGTTCACCAGATATTCGCGCCAACTGCCCCGATGAATCGCTGCGTAAATCCCCAGAGGGACGGCCAAAAGCCAAGTGAGGATCATGGTGCCCAAGCTGATCACCAGCGTCCAGAGGAGGGGCGTGCCGCTCTTCCCATCGCCGGCCGTGAAGAGTTGCACCAGCACCGGCTGTTGGTTCTGGAAGGAATATCCAAAATCGAGACGGCTGAGGATACCCCAGAGCCATCGGGCGTATTGGAGGGGGAGCGGCCGGTCGAGGCCCGTGCTCTCCACGCAGCGCTGGTATAGCGCTTCATCTTGAAGACGCAGCGGAGTGCAGAAGTTCCCCGGCTGAATGGCCATCACCCCAAAGGCGATGGCCGAGATGATCAGCAATAGCGGCACGGTGTAGAGCAGGCGCCGTAGGATATAGCCGAGCATCGTCCGACCGCTCCTTTTAGCAGGGAAGGGGGTTTACTTACGGAAGACGATCTCGGGGTTGAGGAGCGTAGTGTTCTCTGTCGTTCCGGTGAAGTTGCCCACCCGATCCGCACGGTACGCCTCCAGCCCCTGCGCGTTATAGAGGAAGATCATGGGCTGATTCTGGGCCACGAGCCTCTGGAACTCAGCTAGCAGGCTGAAGCGTTCCGCAAGATCGAGGCTTTGGGCCTGCTGCTCCAGCAGTTGATCGACTTGGCGCTGCCAGTCCGGGACGTCCTCTCCTGCTCCATCGGAGAACTTCCAGAAGTGGAGAGCCCCTGTGGACTGATAGACGGCGCGCAAGAGATTGGGATCGCCGCTGCCTCCGGTGATCGTGATACGCACGGCCTCAAACGGCGGGGGCCGGCTGCCCACCAGCTGATCGATGACGGCATTGAGATCCAGCGGCCGCACGTTGGCCTTGATCCCGATCTTGGCCAAATCATTGGCAAAGAGCAGCGCGTCGTTGGTGAGCACGGTGGAGCCCTGCACGGTGAGCAGGGTAAATTCCACGCGTCGCCCGTTGGGAAAGGAGCGCCAGCCGTCTGAGCCCACCTTCAGCCCGAGTTCGTCTAGAAGCTGGCTGGCCTCTTTTAAATTGAACTCAAAGCTGGGGAAGCCGGGCTGATCGCCAATCCAAAACGTGGCGGCAATTCCGGGGCCGTAGCGCGGTTCGCCCAAGCCGTTCAGATTGGCCGAGATCATCCCCGCACGATTGGCCGCATAGGCCATGGCTTGGCGAAAGCGCACCTCGCGAAAGAGCACCCTAAGATCGGGGTCTTCTGAGTCTTGATTGAAGGCGATGACGTTGCTGTCTACTGTGCCCGCCGGCTGCACGATCACAGAGACTCCTTGATTGGACCGTTGGCGCAAGACGGGCACGTCCTCCGGCCGCGGCGGGTAAATATCCGTCTGTCCGTTGCTGAAGCGCAACAGGCGCACGTTGTCATCGGTGACTACGGGCATGATAATGCGATCCAGATAGGGCAGCTGGACCCCGTTCTCGTCGATCTTAAAGTAATAGGGGTTGCGCTCCAGGATGACTTGCTGGCCCGGCGTAAAGCTCTGCAGGCGGAACGGTCCTAGGCCGGCGATCTTTTCAGGCGGCGTGCCCACACCCCAGGCCGAGTTGAACCTTCCCACTTGGACAGAGCTAGCCAATAGATGCTTGGGCAGAATGGGTGTGCTGGCAAGCGCGCTCAACAGACCCGAAAAAGGCATAGGCGCAGTGATCCTGACCGTCTGGGTATCGAGCTCTTCCACGGCAGGGAAGAGACCCGCGACCTGCCAGGCATCCGTAAGAGTGCTGTCCACTTGGGGATTGAAGATGACATCTTCGAGGGTGAAGACGACATCCTCGGCCGTAACGGGCGTCCCGTCGGAGAATCGCATGCCGGAGCGCAGCAGAAGCGTGACGCTGGTCTGATCGGCCGAGACCTCAAAAGACTCAGCCACCAGCGGAGTGCCGGTGTTGTCAATCAGGGTGGAGTTCATCAGACTGGTCACCGCGCTGGAGCTCGCCTCGTTCTGCGTGATCGGATTGAACGTCTTCGGGTTGTCGATGATATCCATGGTCAGAGTACCGCCGCGCTGGCCTGGCCCGTCGGGCATCTGCACAGTCGAGACCACTAGGGGCGTATTGGGAAGATTCGTCGACTGGGCCATGGAGATGCTCGTGCCGGCGATCAGAGCCGGCAGCATCGCTGTGAGGACCAACAGGGCGCAGAGCTTGCGCTTCATCGAGCTTCCTCCTCTCTTTTCTTTTCTTTTCTTTTCTTTTCTTGTCTTTTCTTTGGGCCTCTAATGGCCGGGTCCTCCGCCGAAGCCTGGACCCTGGCC
>JBBIOR010000009.1:34154-67122 GCA_037443265.1 Candidatus Fraserbacteria bacterium
TCTTTTCTTTGGGCCTCTAATGGCCGGGTCCTCCGCCGAAGCCTGGACCCTGGCCGCCGCCGAAGGCGCTGGCCGGCAGACGGAAGCTGACCCGCGCGACTTTGCCGCGCTCCAAAGTGAGAGTCACAGGCTTCCCTTCAGCATCTTTGAGGGCGGCAGGCTGGAACTGGATGGCGCTCTGCTCGTCTAATAGCCCCGAGAGGCGATCGCCTGTCTTAAGAGAGATGAAGTCCCTGGAGCTTTCAGGATCCGCGGCCAGCTCGATGCTCGTCACATCGCTGGCCTTCAGAGTCAGCGTCCCAAAGAGCGTGGTGTGGAAGACGAATTGTTCATTGACGATGGCCCCACTTAAGAGCTGCTGATTGGGGAAGATGGCCAGATCATAGGTGGTCAGGCTCTTGACGAAGAGCTGGAAGAGATTTTGGGCATGCAGCCCGCGCATGATTCTGAAAAATGACTGGCGCCCTGCTTCGCTCGGCGGACCGCTGCCCGGCGCAGGCATGCTGATCTTGAGGATCAGTGTCTTGACCTCCGATTTGGGAAGAGTGATCTCAACGCCCGTAGGCAGTTGGATGGTGAGAGAACTCACTTGCAGTGTACCCGTGAGCGTGTCTCCGCTCAGGAGCACAAGCTGATCGCTCTTCTCGCCAAAGCTCATAAGAGCGATTTCACCGCGCGGGAGCGTCCGCACCTGGCCGGAATCGCTCGCGTTGAACGTGAACTGGTCTCCTTGGACCGTCCCACTGATGGCGGCGCCGTGGGTCAGCAAAGCGAGATCCCCCGCGGTCATGGCGCGGAAGAAGGACTCCAGTGCCTGGCGGGCGCCCCCGGCGGGACCGCCCTGCTGCGCTTGAGATACCCCGCTGGCCCATCCTAGGAGCAGCACTAGCCCTAACCCGACGCCCAGCATGTGGCAAAACCTTCTCCCCATGGCTTCTCCTTTCGCTTTTGAGACGTTTGCCGCTAGGATAGCCCCAGGATACCCCGTGAATGTGAACTCCTTATGTCGAACTTGTGACAAAGTGATGACTTCTGGAGACGAAGAGACGCTCAGGCGTCCATCACGTTTACGCCTACGGTCGATTTCCCCTGAAGCTTAGGATTTTGATCGGTGAGAAGCGCGAGCGGGGCGCATACAAGAAATAGAAGAAGAGCAACGCCAATGGGGTGAGCACCACTAGAGAACCCACAGGAAAGCGGGATCTTTCCGCTCCCCCCTGCGGATCGCGACTCGATTGGGCTTCCGGCTGCGGCGCGGGCATTCCTAGAACAATGAGCCGTCCATCCAAGCGCCTAAGCTCAAGCTCGCCTGTCACCCGCTTTAGCTTGGGATCGGCCTGCCCGACCAGCGGCACCCATCGCCCATCTTCCAGAACGTAGAGCTTTAGCCTCTCAGGATCGAGCCCGGCCGGCTGGTCTTCTTCCTGGTAGAAGACCGTGAGCTCCGCAAATCCCGCGTCGATGCCCTCTACAGTCACAGAATAGAAGCCCATCTCCAGCCCTAAGGGCGGAGCGCCCGCCGGGCGCTCCGCATAGCGGGCTGCCAGGACGATCCCCTGCGAGATGAGCTCTGAGCGACCTGGCTCTCCGCGCCCCAGCCGATAGAGCTCTAAGATGAGCCCTAAACGATCACTGGCGTCGAACTGGATGCGCGGACCGCGGGCAGAATCGATCACCAGAGCAGAGACAGAACTCAAAACCAGCTCGGCGGGCTCGGCGGGCAACCAAGGCGTAAGCTCCTCCAAGGGCAGGCCCAACACGGCGTTCCCAGCTCCGGCGAAGGCCCCCGCCGGGCCATGCTCATCTCCCCAGAAGTTTCGCCGGGCTGAGATCCCCTCACTGTTCAGCACAGACAGCCCATAATGGAGGTTCTTCGTGACGCGATTCGCCGAAAGATCCGCCGCGCGCACGCCTTCGAGGCGCACTCCGCCTCCTCCGTTGGCCTCAATCTCGTTCTTCTCGAGCAGCAAGTCCCGCCCGCTCATGAGAAAAGCCCCATACTCGCGGTTGTTCTGAAGGCGATTGCTCGCCAGCGTGAAATTCTCGATCTCGCGGGCGAACAGGCCGCTTCCGCCGTTGCTCACCAGGCTATTTTGAAATAGCCGCAGGCGCTTGCCCTGCTCAATGGAAAACCCATCTCGCACGTTCTTCTCAATGGCGTTGTTAGCCAGAAGCGCGCCGGACACCCCTTCTAAAAGCACGCCCTCCGCCCCGTTCTCGTAGATGCGATTGCCGTCCAGGCGCTCATCTTGAGACTTAAGAAGCGCCACCCCAGCTGCGCCGTTGTGGTGAATCTCATTCTGCTCAAAGATATTGCCCTCCCCGGCGCTTGTGAGGCCCGCTTGGAGGTTCTGATGGATCTCATTGGCCAAAAATCGATTCCGCCCAGAGCCGGCCTCAATGCGAACGCCTTCGCCATCGGAGCGGGCAATCACGTTCTTCTCAAAAATGTTATTGGCCGGCCCACCCGTGTCATTGCGGCTGATCTCGATGCCCACGCTGTTCTCCAGCACCCGATTGTTCAAAAAACGGTTGCTCGCGACGCTGCCGGCCAGGCGCACCCCTATGGCTCCGCGGCCTTGATTCCCAGAGATGACGTTCTCCTCAATGGAGTTGCCCTGTGCCCCATTCTTGAGCACCAGACCCGCCACCCGCTGCTGGCGGATCTCGTTGGCCCTAATGCGATTGTTGACGGCATCCATGAGAAGCAGGCCCACTTCGTTCGAGATCAATTGATTCCCTTCCGCTTGAGCGTCTGAAGTGCTCTCCAGCGCAATGCCTACTAAAAAATTATCGCGCACCACGTTAAGCGACAGCTTGGCCCGCTGGGACCCCTTCAGCCACACCCCTCCCAGTTGATTGAACGAGATGGCGTTCTCTTCTAGAACAAGATCGTGCGAGCGCTCGAGATAGAGCCCCAGCCCTCCATTGCCGCGCACCTCGTTCTCAGAGAGCTTAAGATTCCAGACATCGCGGGCGATTAAGCCATCTTGGCGCTGATTATAGATTTGATTTTCCAGGAGCGAGATCTCGCTGGTCCCCTCGATGAGCACCCCGATCGCCGAGCCGTAGATGCGATTGCCCTGAAGTGTGACGGCCGGTGCGGCAATCAGGACGGCCGGCTCTTTCGGGCTCCCCTCAATCGAAAAACCCTCAAGGCGCACGTTGCGGGCTCGCAGGATGACTCGGCCCGCGAGGATCGTCTGGCTGGCCCCACCGGTCGAGCGAAGGGTCAGGCCCTCCACGCGGATCTCCACATCGCCCACGTAGCGTCCCGGCTCCACTAGGATCGTGTCGTAGGCCTGGGCAGTCGGCGGGCCTTGGAGCGCGGCTTGCAGGGTCTTAAAATGACGGTCTCCGTCGTGGTCTTCATCCGCTGGAGAGGTCGCATCGACGATGAGGATCGGTCCATCGTGCGAGGCAGAGGCGGGAAAAGCAAGAAGGGAAGCCGACGCGAGGGAGAAGAGCCCCAGCCAGAGCGCCAACCTCCTTACACGCCTTCGTTCTATCTCTCTCATGGGCTATTCTCCCCCGCAGCCGTGACTTCCCCCATTACGACTGCTGAGGCGCAAGAGCAATAATTACGCCCGCGCGCAGGAGCCCCACCTCGATCTCCCCCTCGACGAGATTGACGTTCTGCAGGCTCTTGCCGGGCAGGGCCACCCAGCGACTCCCGTCCCAATAGAAGAGCCTCAAGCTAGCTTTGCTCACCCCGGCCGGAAGCTCCGCGTCCGTGTACGCCACATCGATGATGGCGGTGCCCGTTCCGAAGCCATTGGTGAGCACGCTCACCGTCTTGAGGGCCATCGCCAGAGGAGCTGGCTTGTAATAAGACGCCTCCGACGGCATAGGAGCGCTATACTTTGCCAGGATGGCGATCCCTCGCTCCTCTTTGTCCACGCTGAAGAGCGAGAGCCTCACATCGGCCCGGTCCATCGCGTCCAGCTCCGTCTTGCCCGGCCCGAAATCGTGCATCAGAAACCCAGAGACGGAGCTTACCACTTGCTCGTTCGGGCGATCTGTAAGCCAAGGGAGCACGGCCCCCAGGACCTGATCAGCTTCCAAGGGGAAACTGTTACCTCCCTGAACGCCGATCATGATCACGGCGTTCCCGCGGCCTTCGAAGATGCCCGCCGGACCCTTGGGGTCACCCCACCAGTTGCGCTGCGCCCAAATATTCTGGCTGTTCTCCACCCAGAGCCCATAGCGCAGATTCGATGTGATGCCGTTCATCTGGAGATTCGCGCCTTGGCAGCCCGCGAGAAAGACCCCGCCCAAGGTGTTGTCTGCCACGGTGTTGTTCTGGAGATCGATGGCGCTGCACTCGCGCACGGCTATGCCGCGCTCGCGGTTTGTGCGAATCTGGTTGCTCTGGATCAGCAGGTCATCGGCCTTTTGAGCGTTGATCCCATCCTGCTGGTAGCGCTCAATGGTGCTTTCTAAGATCTTGACGCTTTTGGACTCTCGAATCAGGACGCCGTTGGCCTCGCCGTCGCGGAGGGTGTTCTTGCGAACCGTAGTGAAGCTCGCCCGAATGAGCGTGATACCGCCGCCGTCGCTGGGGCCGCCGCTTCCGTCGCCGCCTCCGTTTAGGGCGATCTCGTTCTCGCGAATCGTGTTTCGCTCACTACCCTCGATGCGAATCCCGTCGTCCCCGTTGCTCTGGATGACGTTCTGCACGATCTCGTCGTTGCCGCGGCCGCCCACGATGTGAACTCCCACCCGATTGTTCTCTACGATCTGATTGAGGACGAAGAAGTTGAGCCCGAAGCTCGCCTCCACGCGCAGGCCGTCTTCATCGGAGCTGCGGATCTCGTTGCCCTCAATTCTATTGTTGCTGGGCTCACGCTCTGTGGCCAGCGGGCTGCGGGTGAGGCGCACGCCGAAGCTGTTTCTGACGATCGTGTTCTTGAGGATGAGGCTACCGGTCACATCCCCTTCGAGCAGCACGCCCGAGGCACCCGACTGGGTGTTGCCGTTGATGCGATTCCCCTCGACCGTATTGCGGCGAGAGGGTACTCCGTTGCCGCGCAGGGCCACCCCACCGGCGCGGTTGCTGGTGAGCTCATTGTTGCGGACCTCGTTGTTGTCGCTGCTGACCAGCGAGACACCAAAGAGCCCGTTGGCCGTAATCGTGTTGTTGATAATCGCATTGTCATGGGATTTGTCCAGCTTAATTCCTTCCAGCTGATTGGCCGAAATTTTATTATTGACGATCTGGCCGTCATCGGAGCCCAGCACCAGAATGCCCACTCCCAGATTGAGGCTGAGATCATTGTCGGAGATCTGGAACTGATCCGTGTTCCCTTCGAGGAAGATCCCACTGCTCCCCTGGCTCTGGATTTGATTCTGCTTGATCTGGAGCCCCTGGCTGCTGTCAGCCCTCACGTAGATGCCGTAGCGGCTGTTGTTGAAGAAGCGGTTGTTGACGATGAGGGTGCCGTCGCTGGAGTCGCTCACTTCTAGGCCATCGATCTTCGCCTCATGAATGATGTTCTCGAAGATACGGATCGCGCGATTGGCGACGACCACGCCCTGATCGCAGCTTGCGGCGTTGATGTCGAACCCGCGAAGCTCTGTCTCTTTGGCACTCAGCTTGAAGCAGCCGTTGATCTTGGTGCGTCCTGCCCCGCCGCTGGATCTTACGATGAGGCCCTTGACGTTGATCTCCAGCAACCCTTCCTCGTAGATGCCGGGATCCACGATGAGGGTGCCAAACTCTGGGAGAGGGCATCGGGTGAGGGCAGCTTTCAGGGTTTTGAAGTGGAAGTCGCAGTCTTGGTCATCTTGGGGAGGGTTTTTGATGTCCACGAAGGTGATGGGGCCTCCGTGGTTGGCCAGCGCTGGAGAAGCGATTCCCATCAGAAGCAGAGCGAATATCGCCCCTGTACTTAGGAAGATCCCCCTGACTCTTCTGGATCTGGAATGATCCCATTGGGATGACATCTCCTCCACCTCGCTTCTGGGGTCTGTTGGCCCTCGATCTCGCGTCATGGCTCACCTCAAGGTAGAATGGCTGCGCCCATTATATGAGAAACTCGTCCGCAAGGTATGTAATCGCAATCACCTTCTTGCAGGAATTGGCAGAGCAGGAGTGATCATTCCACTTGCGCCCCTTGGGCCGATTGTTATAATGCAGGTGGCCCCAAAGCTAAGCTAGAGCTAGGAGGATCGCATGGCAGAGCGAGGCACATTGCGCGTGAAGGCCGGCCTGGCTGAGATGCTCAAGGGCGGCGTCATCATGGACGTCGTCAACGCGGAGCAGGCCCGCATCGCCGAAGAGGCCGGAGCCGTGGCCGTGATGGCTCTCGAGCGCGTCCCGGCCGATATCCGGGCCGCCGGCGGAGTGGCCCGCATGGCCGATCCCACCAAGATCAAAGAGATCATGGAAGCGGTCACCATCCCCGTGATGGCCAAGTGTCGAATCGGCCACTTCGTCGAGGCTCAGATTCTCGAAGCCCTCGGGGTCGATTACATTGACGAAAGCGAAGTGTTAACTCCGGCAGACCCTGAGAATCACATCGACAAATGGCCCTTCAAGGTGCCCTTTGTCTGTGGAGCCCGCGATCTGCCGGAGGCGTGTCGCAGGATGGCCGAGGGGGCGGCCATGATTCGTACCAAGGGCGAGGCCGGCACGGGCGACGTGATCGAAGCCGTGCGCCACATGCGCCTAGTGAATAGACAGATCCGCCAAGTCGTCCATGCTCCCGACGATGAACTAGTAAAGCTCTCGAAGGAGTGGGGCGCGCCTCTAGAGGTCTTAAAGCTCATCAAGGCGGAGGGTAGGCTGCCGGTGGTGAACTTCGCCGCCGGAGGGATCGCCACGCCCGCCGATGCAGCCTTGATGATGCAGCTGGGCTGCGACGGGGTCTTTGTAGGCTCAGGGATCTTTAAATCCAGCGACCCGGAGAAGCGGGCGCGGGCCATCGTGCTCGCCGTGACGTACTACAGCGACCCCAAGAAGCTCGCCGAGATCTCCGAGGGCTTGGGTGAGCCCATGAAGGGGATCGCTGTGGGAGGGCTCAAGCCCGAAGAGCTGCTCCAGACCCGCGGGCATTAAAATCATGAGAGTTGGCGTGCTCGGCCTTCAGGGAGATTGCCGTGAGCACCTCAATGTGCTAAGACGCCTGGGAGTCGAGGCGCGCGACGTGCGCACCGTGCCCGATCTTCAAGGCGTAGCTGCCCTCATCCTCCCCGGCGGGGAGAGCACGACCATGGCTCGTCTTATGGCCTACAGCGGCTTGGACAAGGCCCTCAAAGAACGGGCGCGACAAGGGATGCCCGTCTACGGCACGTGTGCAGGCATGATCCTCTTGGCCAAAGAGATCGTGGACGGCCTGCCTCAGGGTTTGGGATTGATTGACATCTCGGTGGACCGCAACGCCTATGGCCGCCAAGTCGATAGCTTCGAAGCAGATCTTCAGATCAAGCACCTCGGATCGTTTCATGCCGTCTTCATCCGCGCTCCCAAGATTATAAGATGCGGCTCAGGCGTCGAAGTCTTGGCGGAGCATGAGGGAGTACCCGTGCTGGTGCGTCAGGGGCGGCTGCTCGCCAGCAGCTTCCATCCAGAGCTTACAGGTGACACTCGCATCCATGAGTACTTCCTCAGTATGATGCATTGAGTCTTCAACCCTAAGAGACTGGGGGGAGGGTCTATGGTACAGGGCCGGAGTGTGCTAGTCATCGGCACAGGAACGATCGGAGAGCCCCTAATTGGGCTGCTGGCCAGGATGAGGGAGCGCTTCGGGATAGATGAAGTCATCTTTCACAAGAACAGCCCACGCCTGGAGGACCGCCCCAAGATGGCGCAGCTCATGCAGCGGGGAGCCCTTCTGGCTGTCGACCCGGAGAAGATGCAAGCTTTTGAGAAGCTGGGCACGCCACCCACGTACTCCAAGCTGGAAGCCCTCGAGCGGGCTGCGGTGATCCTCGATTGCACGCCCAAGGGCTTTGGCAACAAGAACAAGAAAGAATATTACGAGAGATTCGAGAACGATACCCTGGGCTTCATTGCCCAGGGGAGCGAGTTTGGCTTCGGCAAGATGTACGTCCACGGGGTCAACGATGAGGCCCTCACTCCCGGCAAGGATAAATACATTCAAGTCGTCAGCTGTAACACCCATAATTTAGCGGTGCTCATCCACACGCTGGCGCTCTCTGAGGGCCGCGACAATCTCATCGAAGGCCGCTTTGTCTGCATGAGGCGGGACAGCGACATCAGCCAGGCCGAAGAGTCGGTTCCGGCCCCCACGGTGGGCGAGCACATCGATGAGCGCTTCGGCACCCACCACGCGCGCGATGCGTATCATCTCTTTAAGACCCTCGGCTTGGAGCTCAATCTCTTCTCCTCCGCCATTGTGCTCAACACGCAGTACATGCACGCCATCTGGTTTGACTTGCATCTTAAACGTCCGACGACGATGGAGCGCGTACATAAATGGCTCAAGCAGAACCCCCGGATCGCTCTCACGCACAAGCGGAGCGCCAATCTGGTCTTCTCCTTTGGGCGAGATCACGGCCATTACGGGAGAATCCTCAACAACACCGTGGTGGTGCTGCCTTCTCTGCACCTAAGCCAAGACGGCACGAAGCTACGGGGCTTCTGCTTCACACCCCAAGATGGCAATTCTCTGCTCTCGAGCGTGGCGGCCACGCTCTGGTTCCTCTACCCCGAGGAGTATTTAGACAAGCTGAGTGCGCTGCGCCCATACTTTTATCCGGAAGTATGAACGCACGGGAGGTCCTTCAAAGGACGGCAAAAGGGACGCTCTTAGGGACGCTGCATCTGTTCTATCCGCCGCAGTGTCCGCTCTGTGAGAGCCCTCTTGCGGACTCAGAGAGGCTACGCTTTGTCTGTGAGGGGTGCTTAGCTCACATTCGACGCCTGGAGCCTCCCTGGTGTGCCCTCTGCGGAGAACCCCTGGGGCGCGCTCTCTGCGAGCGATGCGCTCAGGAGGAGATCCCCTTTGAGCGCGCTCGCTCGTTTGGGTTTTATGAAGGGCCTCTGGCTCGGCTCATCCAGCTCATGAAATATCACAAGGAGCGAGCACTGATCCGCGAGCTCGTCCCTCTCTTGTTCGCAGTCTATCAACAAGAGGAGAAGATCTCAGAGGGCGTAGAAGGGATCACGTTCGTGCCCATGAGCCCAAGGAGCGAGCGCGCTCGGGGATTCAATCCCTCTCGGCTCATGGCCGAGGCACTGGGCCGGCTCGTGGGAAAACCCGTGTTTTGCACGCTTAGCAAGATCCGCGAGACGCGCCCCCAAGCGGAGCTTGCCGGCTCAGAGCGCCTTAAGAATTTAACAGACGCCTTCGCTCCGCTCAGTCAGGCTCGCTGTCAAAGCGTCCTTTTGATCGATGACGTTTATACGACAGGCGCGACGGCCAAAGAATGCAGCCGCGCGCTGCGCTCCGCAGGCTATAAGCATATCTACGTGCTCACTGTAGCCCGCACACCCCTCTCTTCCGAGCCCGAACATGCGAGTTGAAACGCTGGTCCTCACGGAGTATCAATCCAATTGCTACCTCGTGGAGTCGGAAGGCGAGGCGATCATCATCGATCCAGGAGCGCCCAGCTTAGAGCTGATCGAGAGGGTCTCCGGCTTGCGAGTCAAGTGTCTTCTCAATACGCACGCCCATCCCGATCACATCGGCGGGGATGAGTACCTCAAGCAGAAGCTTGGGGTGCCCATCCTGCTCCATCGCGCTGAGCAAGAGCTATTTCGCTGGATCTGGGGGGAGTCTCTGCAACCCGATCAAACCCTAACCGAAGGTGATGTCATCCGCCTAGGCCGGTTGAGCTTTGAGGTCCTGCACACGCCCGGCCACACGCCGGGGAGCATCACGCTCCTCGAACGAGCGGAACGGATGCTCTTCACGGGAGATCTATTGTTCGCAGGGTCTATCGGGCGGACAGATTTCCCTGGCGGCTCGGACAGCGAGCTGCGGAAATCGCTCCAACGGGTGGTTAAGCTAGAGGGCGACTGGCGCATCTATCCGGGCCACGGCCCGCAGACGACTCTAAGCCATGAGCGCTGGACGAATCTCTTCTTGGCGGAACTCGTCTTATGAGATAGGGGAGGGGGAGGAGCTTTGGTCACACGCGAGGAGATCGAGCTGGTCCGCACGCGCGTGGACATCCTAGAGGTGGTCTCGCGGTATCTCACCGTGCGCCCAAGCGGCAAGAACTTTGTGGCCGTCTGTCCCTTCCACCCCGACAAAGCCCCTTCGCTTGCGATCAGTCCAGAGAAGGGCCTCTTTCATTGTTTTGGGTGCGGCGAGGGCGGAGACGTCTTCACGTTCTTGATGAAGATCGAGCGGATCGAGTTTCCTGAGGCCGTGCGCCGCTTGGCCTCTCAAGCGGGGGTAGCTCTCACGAGCGCGCGCTCTTCCGATGGCCTCAAAAAGCTGCGGGCACTCCTCGAGCGGGTCGCGCGCCATTACGAGAAGAGATTGAGAGAGCCCGTGGGGCGCACGGCCTGGGAGTATCTTAGGGACCGCGGGCTTACAGAAGAGACGATCGCCCGCTTTCGCCTGGGGTACGCTCCGTCTGCCGGCGATGATCTTCTAAAAGCTTTTAAATCATCCCAAGATGAGCTGATTCGTTTAGGGCTCGTGCTGGAAGGCCCTCCGAGGAGTTTCTTCAGAGATCGCGTGATCTTTCCGATCACCTCGGGCCAAGGCGAGGTGGTGGGTTTTGCGGGGCGTGTGCTGGGGGAGGAGGAACCCAAGTACCTCAATACCAGAAACACGCCGCTCTTTGAGAAGAGCCGATGGTTGTACGGGCTGCCGGGAGCGCGCGCGGCCTTCTCCGAGCGCGGCGAAGCCCTGCTCGTCGAGGGCTATATGGACGTCCTGATGGCCCATCAGCACGGCTTCACACACGCCGTCGCCAGCATGGGCACAGCTTTTACGGCCGAGCACGCTTGGCTGCTCAAGAGATTCGTCTCCAAAGTCCTGATCGCCTACGATCGGGATATAGCAGGTCGAGGGGCGACGCTGCGCGGCATCCAGCAATTGCTCCGCGCCGGGCTGGAGGTTGATATCGTGCTTCTGCCGGCAGGGAAAGATCCTGATGAGCTGCTCCGCCAAGAAGGAAAAGCCGCGTTCGAAAGATTTCTCAAGCAGGCCATGCCCTTCCCGGAGTTCTATGTCCAGGCGCTTCTAGAAGAGCATGACGCGCAGAGCCTGCGCGGCCAAGAGCAGATTCTTTTGTCTACCCACGCCTTCCTCGAAGGATTGGAGAGCCCGGCGCTGCGCACGCGCATTTTAAAGGAACTCTCCGGCAGCCTGGAGATCCCGCTCGAGGATCTCCTCCTCAAGATGAAAGGGCGTACCCAGGCTGCTATAATGGACCGGGGGGTCTCGCAGAGGTCCAGTTGGGGGGTGGAAGAGCATCTGATGTGCTTGCTGCTCCAAGGGAAGCTGCCCATCGAGCGCGTCCTGCGCGAACTCTCGCCTGGAGATTTTCCAAAATTCGCTCGTGCTGTAGAAAGCCTCTTCATCCTCTACCGGGAGCAAGGGGGGCCGGAGAGGCTGGAAGGCCCAGCGAGCCGACAGTTCCTCAATGACTGGCTTGCACGACTCGATCCCGAAGATCAAAGGGAGCTACGGGGGCTGGCTGTGAGCGAGCCTCGCGACATCGACAGCGAAACGGCCATAGCTCAGCTCACCGCTCGGCTCCGCCTAAGGGCCATAGAAGACCGTCTAAGAGCCCTCAAGCGGGAGATCAGGGAGGCCGACAGACGGCCAGATCCACAGGCTCTTCAGCGACTCCAACAAGAGCAACAGGAGTGCCTAAAGGAGCGCCGCAGGCTCCTTCAGCAATTGGGGTGGCAGACCATTGCCTCAGGGGGGAGGGAGAAGAGATGGCACTAGCTGAGGATAGAGGCGCGGAGGCCTTCATTCCAGACGAGGCAGGGCTTAGCCTAAACGGCCAGCTCGACGGCGAGTTTTATGATGTCCCCGAGTTTTCTGAAGAGGATCTGGAAGAAGATCTGGAAGAAGAGGCCCTCTTAGCCGACGAAGAAGAGGAAGACCTCTCCACGTCACGCAGCGATCCCGTCAAATTATATTTACAAGAGATCGGGAAGATCCCGCTGCTTACCCGAGAGGAAGAAGTAGAGCTAGCCAAAGAGGTCGCCAAGGGCAATGCCAAAGCCCGCGCGAGATTGATCGATGCCAATTTGCGCCTGGTCGTATCCATCGCCAAGAAATACATCGGCCGCGGCCTCTCCTTCTTGGATTTAATTCAAGAAGGGAATCTGGGTTTGATGCGGGCCGTCGAGAAGTTCGACTACACCAAAGGCTATAAATTCTCGACCTACGCGACCTGGTGGATTCGCCAGGCCATCACGCGGGCGATTGCCGACCAGGCCCGCACCATTCGGATTCCCGTCCACATGATCGAGACCGTAAGGGAACTCCAGCGCGTCAAGAAAGAACACCTTCAGGAGACCGGAGCCATCCCCGATCAAGAGACGTTGGCCCACGAGCTGGGCATGCCTGTCGAGAAAGTAAAACGCGTGGAGAACGTCTCCCAGTACACGAGCTCCCTGGAGCGGCCCATCGGCGAAGACGAAGAAGATTCCCTGGGCGATCTCATCCCCGACGAGCACGCGCCTTCTCCCACCAAAGAGGCCTATAAACAATTCATGAGCGAAGAGTTGGATCGGGCGCTCAACCAGCTGAGCGATCGCGAGAAGGAGATCTTAATTTTGCGCTACGGCATCAAGGACGGGCATCCTCGGACTCTTAAGGAAGTGGCGGGAGAATTCAACATTACGCGCGAGCGGGTGCGCCAGATTGAGATCAAAGCGTTGGATAAACTTAAGCATCCCACGCGCAAGGAGGAGCTCAAGCGCTTCCGGCAGCTGCTCCTAAGCGAAGACGTCTAGTGCGTCCCCAAGAGAATCCGTCTATTCCTTTGATCCTGGGCCCCACGGCCGTGGGGAAATCCCGCGTAGCCTATGAGTTGGCTCTACGATGGTCCCGAGCGGAGATCATCTCCGCGGATGCCCGCGCGATCTATCGGGGCATGGACATCGGAACGGATAAGCCCCCAGAAGAGTGGCGCGCCCGCGTGAAACATCATCTCATCGACATCAAAGAGCCCCACGAGCGCTACAGCGCCATGGATTTCCGTCGGGATGCCCTACGCCTCATCGCGGAGATCCAGGCGCGCGGAGCACGCGCGATCGTCGTGGGAGGGAGCACGCTCTACCTCGATGCTCTTATCGGAAAGCTTTTTGAAGGACCCTCGGCCGATCCCCAACTGCGCCAGCGGCTGCGCGCCCGCTCACGGGAAGAACTCTACGCCGAGCTTCAACGGGTAGACCCTCAGGCCGCCCGGAGGATTCATCCCCATGATCCGCAGCGCCTCGTGCGCGCCCTGGAAGTCTATCACCTGACGGGAACCCCCATCAGCCAACTCCAGAAGCGCTCGAGGGAGAAGAGCCCTCATAAATTCATGAAGATTGGGCTCTGCTGCCCGCGCCAGCTCCTCCACCAAAGAATAGATCAGCGGGTGGATGAGATGATGACCCGCGGTCTTCTGGCCGAAGCGCAAGCGCTCAAAGATCGAGTCCCGCCTGACTCACAGGCGTATAAATCCAACGGGTATCGCGAGCTCTTTGCATTTCTCGACGGGAAGCTTCCTACCCTGGAAGCGGCTGTCGCGCTCATCAAAAAGCGCACGCGCGCTCACGCCCGGCGGCAGATGATCTACTTTAAGCGTGACCCCCAAATCCACTGGATCGACACGACGGGCAAGACCACCGCAGAGATCGTCTGCGAGATCCTCTCTCTGCTAGATGATAGGATAGATAGAAGGCGGAGGCCATGAAAATTCTCACGGGCTGGCAGATGAAGGAGCTCGATGCCCAAGCCATTAAAAAATATGCCATCCCCAGCTTAATTTTGATGGAGCACGCCGGGCGCCGCGTGGCCGAAGTGATAGGGGAGCGCATTGAGGATCTTCAAGGCTGTTATATTGTGGTGGTCGCGGGCAAGGGGAACAACGGGGGAGATGGCCTGTGCGCCGCCCGGCATCTCGTTCAGCTGGGTGCGCCTGTCGAGGTCTTCCTCACAAGTTCTCCGGATGAACTCTCACCGGAGACTCAAATCCAAGCAGAAATTCTCAAGCGCTCCGGCCTGGAGCTGCACTATCTCCTGGAGCAAGAAGCGCTTTCCGCTCTTAAGGCATCGCTGGAGTCTGCCGGCATTGTGATCGACGCGCTTTTGGGCCTTGGAGTCCAGGGGCCGGTGCGCGGGCTGTTGCAGCCCGTCATCGAGCAGATCAACGAGTGCCCTGGGGGCGTAGTGGCCGTCGATCTGCCTTCGGGAGTGGATGCCGACACGGGCCAGGTGGGCAATGTGGCCGTAAAAGCAGATCTAACCGTGACGTTCGAGTATCCCAAATTGGGGCTCCTGCTCTATCCGGGGCGGGAATATGCAGGCGAGATCGTGGTCGTCCCGATCGGCTACCCGGATGTACTAAAAGAGTCCTTTGGGAGCGGCCTGGAGTGGGTGGATGAAGAATTTGTGCGTCGTAGGCTTCCCCGACGAAGGGCCTACAGCCACAAGGGCGATTATGGACGGGTATTTCTCATGGCCGGCTCGCGCGGGCTTTCGGGGGCCGCGATCATGACGGCGGAGGCGGCACTCCGTTCTGGAGCCGGACTCGTCTATATGGGCTATCCCGAGAGTCTAAGCCCCATCATCGAGAAGCGCGTGCTGGAGGCCGTCAAGTTCCCCTTGCCGGAAGAAGATGGCGCCCTCTGCGAGCATGCCCTCAAGACCCTCAAGCGCGCGCTGAAGGAGCATAAGATCGACGTCTTGGCTCTTGGGCCGGGGCTGTCGCGCAAGCCCTCGGCCATGAGACTCGTCCAGAAGCTTTTGCCCTCTGTGAAGGTCCCGCTGGTGATCGATGCCGACGGGCTCAATGCCCTGGCGACGCCGCAGGGCCGCAAGCTCTTGAAAGATCTGGAGGCTCCGACGATCTTGACCCCCCATCCGGGAGAGCTGGCGCGCTTGATCAATCAAGAGATCTCCGACATTGAAGCGGATCGTGTGGGCATGGCCCAGAAGACAGCTCAGGATTGGGATGTGGTGCTCGTGCTCAAGGGCGTCCCCACCGTGACGGCTCTGCCCTCAGGCGATGTTTTTATAAATTCAACGGGCAATTCGGGCCTGGCCACCGGAGGAAGCGGCGATGTGCTCACCGGGATGATCGCGGGACTCATCGCTCAGGGGATGGCTCCGGAGGAGGCTGCGCCTGCGGGAGTCTTTCTGCATGGGCTCTTGGCCGATCGCTTGAAGGATGAGCTGGGCGAGCGGGCCATGCTCCCGCGAGATTTCTTGAAGACCCTGCCGAAAGTGCTCAAGGAGTTTGAATGAATCTGATTGACACCCATGCCCATCTCGATGCCCAGCAATTCGATCCCGATCGGGAGGCCGTCATCCAGCGAGCGCGGGAGGCGGGCGTTCAGATCATCACCATGGGCACGGATCTTGACTCCAGCGAGCGGGCCGTGCGGCTGGCTCAAAGCTATGAGATCTTCGCCGCCGTGGGTATCCACCCCCATGAAGCCGGGCGCTTTGTGAAGGGCGATCGGCTCGATCGGGGTGCGCTCGCAAGGCTGGAGGCCCTTCTCAAAGAGGAGCGCGTGGTCGCTGTGGGAGAGATTGGGCTCGATTATTGCAAAAATTACTCGCCTCGTCCAGCGCAACTCATCGCGTTTGGGGAGCAACTGGCGCTGGCTCAGCACATGAAAAAACCCGTGGTGATTCACAATCGCAACTCCGAAGAAGATCTGCTCAAGTTCTTAAAAGACACCAGAGCCCAAGGAGTAGTGCATAGTTTTACCGGAGATGCCGAGCTGGCCCAAGAGATCTTGAGCTTGGGCCTTTATATTGGGATCAACGGGATCGTCACCTTCCCCCAGAGCGAGGGGCTGCGCCAGGCGGTAAAGATCATCCCCGGGGAGAGATTGCTCTTAGAGACAGATTCGCCCTATCTGGCCCCAGTGCCCCACAGAGGCCAACGCAATGAACCCCCTTATGTGCAGTATGTGGCCGACTGCGTGGCCCAGCTCCGAAATCTCCCTTCGGGCCAATTGGCCCAGGCCACGACAGAGAATGCCCGCCTGCTCTTCGCCCTGGAGTGAGCCATATGCTTTTAGGTTGCCATCTTTCGATTGCCGGAGGGCTAGATCAAGCCATCGTTCAAGCGCAAGAGCTCTTCATCAACGCGCTGCAAATCTTTTCTCATAACGCCCGCAGCTGGCACTCCAAGACCCTTAAGCCGGAAGAAATCGGAGTCTTCGCGCAGAAACGCCGGAGCAGCGCCCTCGAATATGTCGTCATCCATACGAGCTATCTCATCAATCTGGCCTCGCCCAAGGAGGAGGTCTATCGCCGATCGATTCAAGCCCTCTGCGAGGAGATCCAGCGCGCGGGCCAGCTGGGCATTCCTCATGTCAACACCCACGTGGGAGCTCATCTGGGCGCGGGCATCGAGACGGGTTTAGAGAGAGTCGTTCGGGCTCTTGATGAGGTGCTCCAAAGCCCCCAAGCCGAGGAGCATCCCCAGGTCATGATTCTTTTAGAGAACGACGCCGGAGAGGGAAGTTCCTTGGGCGTGCGATTTGAAGAGCTGGGATTTATTCTAGATAATGTGGAGCAGCCGGAGCGCTTAGGAGTCTGCTTTGATACATGCCATGGCTACGCGGCCGGGTATGATTTCACATCTGCCGAGGGGCTGGAAGCGATGCTACAAGAGCTAGATCACGCACTTGACCTAGAACGCCTCAGGCTCATCCACGTGAACGACTCCAAGCATCCTTTGGGTTCGCGCCGCGACCGCCATGAGCATATCGGCCAAGGCCAGATCGGCCTTATGGGATTTAAGCTCATCGTCAATCATCCCCATTTGCGCGCTCTGCCGTTCATTTTGGAGACACCCAAGGCCGAGCACGAGAGCAGAAGACTCAATTCCGATATGGACATCATCAATCTGAGCACGATTCGCAGTCTACGCGCAGATTGCTAGCTGGGAGGCGATGCCATGAAGATCTTTGTGGACACGGCCCATCTGGAAGAGATCGAGCAGGCCGCGAGCTGGGGCATCCTCGATGGAGTCACGACCAACCCCACGCTTCTGGCCAAGGAGATGGAACGCACGGGCAAGGGCTATCGGGATATTCTGGAGGAGATCTGCCGAATCGTCGATGGGCCCGTCAACGCTGAGGTCGTCAGCACCGAGGCCCAGGGGATGATCCGCGAAGGACTAGAGCTTGCGGAACTCCATGAGAACATCGTCGTGAAAGTCCCCATGATCCCTGAGGGACTAAGGGCCGTCAAGCGCCTCAAGCAAGAGGGTATCCGCACGAACGTCACGCTGGTCTTTTCGCCCTCGCAGGCACTCTTGGCCGCCAAGGCCGGAGCCAGCTACGTCTCGCCCTTTGTAGGCCGAATCGACGACAAGAGCGGCGACGGCATGGAGGTCGTGGCCCAAATTGTGCAGATCTTTCAGAACTACAATCTGCCGGCAGAGGTGCTGGCCGCCAGCCTCCGCCATCCCATGCACGTCGTGCAGGCCGCGCTCGTGGGCGCAGATATTGCCACCATGCCCTTTGCCGTGCTCCAGAAGCTCTTTGAGCATCCGCTCACGGAGATCGGACTCAAGCAGTTTCTCGCCGACTGGGAGAAGACCCGACAGAAGATCGTTTAACTGGCTTGTTAGCCAGCAAGCTAGCTGAGTAACGGCATGAATATTCCAGAGAAGAAGCGATTGGCGAACAGGCTCAGACAGATCGCGCTCCATCTCGTCTACAAGGCCCAATCGGGCCACCTGGGCGGCTCGCTCTCCGCCGCTGAAATCTTAATTGAGCTCTACTTCGAGCAGATGCGCTACGATCCCAAGCGCCCCGCTTCTTTTGAAAATGACATTCTCGTGTTAGACAAGGGCCATGCCACGCCTGGCTTCTACGCCGCGCAATATCTGGCGGGCCTCTTGCCCGAAGGGCTGCTTAAGACCTATCGCAGGGCGGATTTGAACTCTCGACCCGGCGAGATGGACGCGCTTCAGGGCCATCCCAAATACTGGCCCGAGCGGGGCATCTGGTTCTCTACCGGCAGTCTGGGGGTAGGCCTCGCGCAGGCTGTGGGCCTGGCGATGGCCGAAAAGATGGCCGGGAGAGGGACGCGCATTTATGTGATCCTCAGCGATGGCGGCATGCAAGAGGGGATCATGTGGGAGGCCGCGCGGAATGCCGTCTATCACAAGCTCGACAACCTCACAGCCATTCTGGATCTCAACTGGATTCAGAATGATGATTTTGTATTTAAAACCACAGAGCTTCGGCCCGTGGGAGCCAAATGGAAGAGCTTCGGCTGGGAAGTGATCGGAGAAGAGATCCCCTTCGCCGAGCGCGCTGGAGCACCCTTGAACGGCCACGATTTTGCATGGCTTTCCCAGGCCTTTGCACAAGCCAAAGCGGTGCGCGGCCAGCCCGCCCTCTTGATTGCCAACACCGTCAAGGGCAAGGGCATTCCTGAAATTGAAAACGATCCTGACTGGCACGCCAAGGCTCCCACCCGCGAGCAGTACGAAAGATGGATGACTGCTCTCCAAGCTGAAGAAGCCACGATCGCAGCGGGTGAGCTATGAAATATCTTCTGGATCTGGCCCGCTTCGTGGATGAGTTCGAAAAGAAATCGATCGAGCGTCGCTATGTTCGGGATGCCTTTGGAGAGGCTTTGTGCGAGCTGGGCGCGCAAAAGGATTTTGTCGTGTTGGGAGCGGATCTCGATAAATCCACCAAGACACTGAGATTCAGAGAAAGATTTGGGGAATTTGGGCAAGAGCCTTGGAATGAGAAGGGGCGCTGGATCAGCTGCGGCGTCTCTGAAGCCTTCATGTGTGCGGCGGCCGGAGGCTTGGCCGCCCGCGGCCTAAAGCCCGTTATCACGACATTTGCGCGGTTTCTGGAGCGCGGCTACGAGCCCCTCATTCAATCGCTCGCCATCCCAGGGTTCGACGCGTTCATTCTGGGCAGCCACGGCGGGATCGCCACCGGCCAAGACGGCAGCTCCGCCCAAGCGATCGAAGACATCGCCCTCTTTCGCGCGCTGCCGAACGTCACGGTGATCTGCCCGGCGGATTTTGAAGAGACTCAGCAAGCGACTCGCGCGGCCTTTGAGCGCTCCGGAATCGTCTATATGCGCCTCTCCCGTAATCAGCTCCCCAAGCTCTTTGACGAGGGCTACTCGTTTAGGATCGGAGCAGGCGTGGAACTCGTCTGCGGCCAAGGCATCACGCTGGTCTCCACAGGGGAGACGACGTATCAAGCACTTTTAGCCATCGCCAAGCTTAAGCGTGAGGGTTTGAACCCCCGCTTGATTCATCTGCCTACCGTCCACCCCCCGGATCGAGAGATTTTGGCAGAAGCTGCTCGCGACAGCGAGCTTCTTGTCACCATCGAGGATCACAGCCCGCGGGGCGGCTTGGGCGATGCCGTGCTGGAAGCGCTCTCTCAAGCGAAGACTCCGCGCAGGGTCGTCAAGATCGGCGTAGAACGGTATGCTGAATCCGGGACTCCTGCGGAGCTATATCGCAAATATGGGCTGGATGCCGAGGGAATTGCTCAGCAGGTGCGAAGAGTGATCGTGGAGTGAGACTCTTTGAGCGCTTAAGAGCGGGCCTCATGATTCGAAACGCACTACGCTTGGGCCGGATTTTTAATATCGAGATCGGGCTCGATTACTCCTGGTTCGTCGTCTTTGCGCTGGTAACGTGGACCCTTTCGGCCTTCTATTTCCCCGATCTATATCGCTTCTGGCCCAGGCTCTATCCCTCGTTGGGAGGAGGCATCTACTGGCTTGTGGGGCTGGTGACGAGTCTGCTCTTCTTTGCGTCGGTATTGGCCCACGAGCTGGGGCACAGCGTGGTAGCCATCCGGACGGGGCTGCCCGTCCAGAGCATCACGCTCTTTATCTTTGGAGGCGTGGCCCGCATTGGTCGGGAGCCGGCGCGCCCGCTTCAGGAATTCTGGATCGCCCTTGCCGGCCCAGCCGTGAGCGTGCTTCTGGGACTGCTCTTTGGGGCCCTGGCGATAGGCTTGCCCAACCCCAGGCTCCCTCTGGCCGCGCTGGCCGAGTGGCTGAGCTACACGAACTTTGCGCTGGCACTCTTCAATATGATCCCCGGCTTCCCGCTAGATGGGGGCCGTGTGCTGCGGGCCCTGCTTTGGGGTCTTTCGGGAAATCTCGTGCGCGCAACAAGAGTTGCCTCCTGGATCGGAACGGCGGTCGCGTACCTCTTCATCCTCGGCGGGATCGCACTGGCCTTTTTAGTCTCTCTGAATGGGATCTGGCTGGCGTTCGTCGGCTGGTTCCTCCAGAACGCCGCCTCGCTGAGCTATCAACAAGTAGCGCTGCGCGAGATGCTCAGTCTTCACCGGGCGCGCGAGCTGCTCCAGAGCGATCTCCCTCAGATTCCGCGGGACCTCACTCTGGATCGCCTGATCTACGAGCATATTCTAAAGACGGGGCGTCGCTGCTTCCCCGTCGTCGATGAGGGTAGGCTCTTGGGGATCGTCACCCTGCACCACGTCAAAGAGACCCCTCAGAGCGCCTGGGCGACTACGAGTGTCGGCACCGTGATGATGCCTGTTGAGCAGATCATCAAAGTGAGCCCGGATGAGACGCTGGCGCGGGTCCTGGAGCAGATGACCGCGGAGGGAGTCAACCAAGTGCTCGTGGTCCAGGACGGAAAGCTCTTAGGGCTGGTATCGCGGGAGCAGCTGCTCCATTTCATCCAGACGAAGACGGAGCTGGGGATCTAGCTCTTCAGATGATACCCGCGCCAGAAGAGCACGATGGAGCAGAGCAGCAGCCCGATCCCCAACGCCGCGCTGATGCTTAAGCCCACCAGCGGGTCCGTATCAGCCATTCCCAAGAGACTAGAGCGGAACCCGGCCGTGATGTACGTGAAGGGATTCAGCTGGGCCAGCGGCTCTAAGATCGGCACTCCGCGGATCATCTCCAAGGAATAGAATACGCCGCCCAGCATCACCAAAGGATCCAGCAAGAAGACGGAGATGGCATTCACCCCATCCCAGCCCTTGGTCCAGAGCCCCACGATGCAGCCGAAGCTACTGAAGGCCAACGAGACCAGCACGAGATACAGCACGGCCAGCCCCGGATGAGCGAAGGGCAGATTCGTGAAGATGAACGACGCTCCCAAGACGATGACTCCCACGATCAGCCCTCGACACACCCCGGCTGAAATGATCGCCACGGCCATCTGCGTGTAGGAGAGCGGACTCGAAAGAAAATCAAGGATATTGCCCTGCCAGCGCGACTGAAAGACGCTGTACGCCGGGTTATAAAAAGAATTTAAGATCACGGCCATCATGATCAAGCCCGGCAGCATGAATTGAATGTAGGGAACTCCGGCTACGTCTCCTAGGCGCACTCCCAGCGCCAACCCGAAGATCAAAATGAAAAGAATCGTTGAGATGATGGGCGGCGCGATCGTGTCCAGCGGGTCTTTCAGATAACGGACCATCTCGCGCTTCCAAAGCGTATAGAACGCGATCAAGCTCTCTTGAGCTGAAATGCGCACACGGCTCTTGGCACTCATTCGAAGAATAGGCGTGTTCGCAGCCCCTGCGTTAGTTCCATGAAGACGTCTTCCAAGCGGGCGCGCTGGGCGTGGATCGCGCTAATTTTGATGCCTTCTTTTGCCAAGACGCTGAGCGCTTCTAGGACGCCATCGTCCTCGAGCGTGCCCCAGAGTCGCAATCGCCCGTCTTCCCAAACATACTCGATCCCCGGTAGCTTAAGCTCCACAGGCGGGTGTGATGCTTCAGAAAACTCGATCTCCACATAGTCGCGGCCCACGCGGCGGGTGAGTTCCCTCGGCGGGCCCACAGCCAGCAGCTCCCCGCGATCGAGAATGGCCACGCGCGCGCACAGCCTCTCTGCTTCCTCCAGATAATGCGTCGTGAGCAGGATCGTCTTGCCCTGAGCGTTCATCTCTTGGAGAAGCCCCCAGATCTGGCGGCGCAGGGCCACATCGGCTCCCGCCGTGGGCTCATCTAGAATTAAAATCTCTGGATCGTGCATGAGGGCTTTGGCCAGCATGAGCCGCCGCTTCATGCCTCCGGAGAGCTCACCCACTTTGGCGCTGCGCTTCTCCCAAAGATCAAAGCGCTTGAGCCAGACTTCAGATTTCGCTCGGGCCTGGCGCGGGCGAATCCCGAAATAACCCGCGTAATAAATTAAAATCTCTTGCACGTTGAGAAACCAGCTGTCGAGCGCCTCTTCTTGAGGCATGACTCCCACCCGACGATGCACGCGTTGATAGTCCCGCACGGCATCCAACCCGTCAATGAGAACCCTCCCCGATGTGGGCTTGACCGTCCCGGCGATCACGCCGATGCTGGTCGTCTTGCCCGCGCCGTTCTTCCCCAAGAGTCCGAAAAACTCTCCCTTTTGAATATGGAGCGTGAGATCCTTCACGGCCACAACACCGGGATATTCTTTGCGCAGATGCTGAAAAGAGATCGCCATCTGTTGGATCATAGTGGTTTCCCCTGCTCAAGCAGCCACTCTCCCAGCTCGATCGCCGCCTCCACAACGAGGCGATACGCTCGCTCCAGAGCCTGCTCATCGGCCCCCAGCAAGCCCGCATGGCCTTCCGAAAGCACCCGCAGAGCTTTATAGAAGGCCGTCAAGATCTCGACGGTCCCGCGCCCCATTTTCTGAAGGGCCTCTGCGCCCAGGGCCTCGTACTCCTGGAAAGCGTAATCTACGGCCCAAGGGGCATCAGGCTCATCGAGCGCGGTCAGATCCCGACGCAGGCGCTCCAAGTTCCCTTTTAATTCTTCCAGCAGCGGAGCCGGGAGTCGATCTTCAGGCATGGTGGGAATATTCTAGCACGATGGCCTCCCTTACGCTATGCTGGATGAGATGTCGGCCATGCAGAACGAAGAGCGCCTGCTGCGCATCGCCGCCCGCTTCGAAGAGCTCTACGGCCCGATCCCCTGGAAGAGCCACGGTCATCCGCTGGATATGCTCATCCTTACCATTCTTTCTCAGAACACGAATGACATTAATCGAGATCGGGCCTATGAGTCGCTCAAAGCGCGATTCCCCAGCTACGAGGCCATCGTTCGAGCCGATGTGAATGATCTGGCCGAAGCCATCAGATCCGCCGGGCTCCATCGTCAAAAGGCCCACCGCATTCAGAAGATTCTGCGCGAAATCAAAGCCGAGCATGGCGCTTATTCGCTCGATCACCTCAAGAGACTCAGCCGGGACGAGGCGCTCAGAGAGCTGCTCAAATACGACGGCGTGGGCAAGAAGACCGCCGGAATCGTGCTCACGTTCAGCTTGAATAAGCCCTACTTCGCCGTGGACACGCACATCCAGCGCATCACCCGCCGACTCGGATTCGTCAAGAACAAACAAGACCCGCACGATGTGATGAACAAGCTCGTACCTGATGAGCTGAAATATCAGCTGCACCTCCATCTCATCCGCCACGGGCGCGAGACGTGTAAAGCCCGAAAGCCCCTCTGTGAGCGATGCAGGATCTTTGATCTTTGCCCCGTGCCCCAGCAGGGCTCTCGTAGCGCTTGACCTCCTTGCAGGCTACGCCTTCTTCTACTATAATCGCCTCAACTCCGGAGCGGGGTGGGAAAAGATGCGAACGGGCGTTACTTTCGACGATGTGCTCTTAGTGCCCCGGCGCTCGACCGTGCTCCCCGACGAAGTGGACGTGCGCACCCAGATCACCCCGCACATCAAGCTGAATGTGCCCATCCTGAGCGCGGCCATGGATACGGTCACAGAAGCCCAGATGGCCATCGCCATGGCCGTCGAAGGCGGGGTGGGCGTCATCCATCGCTATCTTAGACCCGAGGAACAAGCCGAACAGGTGCGCCGGGTCAAGCGCTATGAATCAGGCGTGATCAAAGACCCCTTCACGCTGACGGCGGAGGAACCCGTCTGGAAGGCACTCGCGCTCATGCGCGAGAAGCACATCTCCGGCGTGCCCATTGTAGATGCTCAAGGCCATCTGGAAGGGCTCATCACCCGACGTGATCTCCAATTTCAGACCGATCTGGACACAGCCATCGCCAAGGTGATGACTCCGCGCCAGAAGCTCGTCACGGCCCCGGCCGACATTGATCTGGAGGAAGCCAAGAAGGTTCTCCATGAGCACCGCGTCGAAAAGCTCCCGCTCGTGGATAAAGAATTCAGGCTCCAGGGCTTGATCACGATCAAAGACATTCGCAAAGCGCAAGAACATCCCAACGCTTGCAAAGACAAGCGGGGGCGGCTCATCGTGGGCGCGGCCATCGGGACGGCTCTGGATCTTAAGCGCGAGGAGCTTCTTCTGGAAGCCGAAGTGGACTTTCTCGTCGTGGACACCGCCCACGGCCACTCCGAAAGGGTCTTAGAGAAGGTGCGCACGCTCAAGCGCGAGTTTCCGGAGATTGACGTGATTGCGGGCAACGTGGCCACGGCTCAGGCAACTCTGGATCTCATCGAGGCCGGAGCAGATGCCGTGAAAGTGGGCATCGGAGGCGGCGCGATCTGCACCACGCGGGTGGTGGCGGGCATCGGGGTTCCTCAGCTTACGGCCATTCTCGACTGCGCCCAGGCGGCCGCCGGAAAGATCCCCATCATTGCCGATGGAGGCATTCGCTTCTCCGGAGATATCGTCAAGGCGTTGGCTGCAGGGGCGAGCGCCGTGATGCTGGGGAGCTTACTGGCCGGCACGGAAGAGTCCCCCGGTGAGATGTTCACACTGCGGGGCGAGACGTATAAGACGTATCGCGGCATGGGCTCGGTCTCCGCCATGAAGTCCGCTCAAGATCGCGAACGGCGCTACTTCTGGGACGAGTCGAAAGAGCCCATTGCCGAAGGCGTCGAAGGGCGGGTGAAATATCGCGGCCGCGTGGCCGATGTGCTCTACCAGCTCGTCGGAGGCCTAAGAGTCGGCATGGGCTACCTGGGGGCTCCGGATCTGGCCACGCTCCAGAAGAACGCCGAGTTTATTCGGATCACGCACGCGGCCGTGATCGAATCCCACCCCCACGACATCCACATCACCAAAGAAGCCCCCAACTATCGCTTCGAGGAGCGAGCCTAACAGTTGACGACCCCTTCGAAATCCTGATAGAATGCTGCGCCAGGCAAACCCTTTGAAAACAGAGGAGGTTGCACATGTATATCAGCAAGAGACTGCTCGTGCTGGGGCTGGTGGCCCTTCTGGGGCTTCTGCTCTCTGGGCCGCTTTGGGCCGATGATCCCGAGTTGGCCAAAAAGTCCACCCTAGAAGAGATCCTGGCCCGGGGCAAGATCGTCGTCTGTTCAGATATTCCCTTTGAGCCGTTCGAGTTCGAGGACGAGCAGGGCAATCTCGTAGGCTTCGACGTGGATCTCATTAAACTCTTGGCCAAAGAGATGGGTGTGGGCTTTGAGTTCAAGGCCACGGCGTTCGACACCATCATCCCGTCTTTGAACGCGCGCACCTGTGATCTGATCGCCTCGGACATCACCGCCACCCTGCAGCGGGCGCTGTCGGCCAACTTCAGCGAGCCGTACCTTGAGACCGGCCAGATCGCCCTAGTCAGCCTCAACCCTCCGAGCCGCAAGGCCATCCAGAGCTATAGCGACCTCAATGATCCCGGCATCATCATCACGGTGCAGCTGGGGACCACGGGGGAGGAGGCAGCCCGAAAATTCTTCCCCCAGGCGGACATCCGCACCTTTGACAACGCGCAGCTGGCCCTACAAGAAGTGGTGGATGGTCGGGCGGACGCCATCATCTTCGATGAAGTCTTCCTGCGTCCGCAGTCTCAAAATCCAAACGTGCAGGGCAAGGCCGTGCTCTGCTGCCCGCGCAATAACCCTGAGCTGCTCACCACCGAGTTCATCGCGTTGGCCATCCGCAAGGGCGATCCGGACTTCTTGACCTACTTGAATCTCTTCATGGAGCAGGCGAAGAAGACGATCAAGGTGACCGCGGAATTGGCCCAAGAGTTCCAGCTTCCTGCCCAGACCATTGGTCTACCGTTCCTCCAGGCCATCCGGGTCAAGTGGGGCGTGTAGTCATCTAGCCGCAGCGGGATGATTCACGGGGGGGGAGGATGGTTGAATCACTCCCCCCCTTTCTCTTTTAATGGCGCAGAGATGGGCCATGACTCTGGCAGCTCGTAGGCTCCGAGAGGTCCTTTGGATCGCCGCGCGCTTTGCCCTGGCAGCTGCCCTGCTGCTGGGTGCCATCCTGCTGATCTTCCGGGGCTTAGGCTCAAATTACACCTTCCACTGGGCGGAAGCCCTGCAATTTCTGCCGCGCTTCAATCAAGGCCTCTGGGTGACGCTCCAGATCTCGTTCTTCGGGGCGCTACTGGCTGTGGCCTTGGGATTGGTCGTGGCCCTGCTGCGTCTTAGCCCCTGGGGTCCGGTGCGGGACCTGGGGGGCTTATATGTACATACATTCCGCAATCTCCCCTTTCTCGTGGTGATGCTGCTCTTCTATTTTGGGCTGGGACAGGCGATCCGTCTGCCGACCCTGGAGCTCTTCGGCCAGACCTTCCCGCCGCAATTCCTCTGGGGCATGCTCTCTTTGGGGGTCTATGAGTCGAGCTATCTGGGCGAGACGTTTCGCGCGGGCATCCTTGCCATCCACAAAGAGCAAGTCGAGTCCGCCCGCTCGCTGGGGATGAATTATCTCCAAGTGATGCGTCATGTGGTGCTGCCCCAGGCGTTGCGCGTCGTGCTACCCCCCATGACCAGCACACTGATTGCGCTGGTTAAAGAGTCCTCGCTCCTGTTTCTCATTCAGGTGCCGGAGCTCACCAATGCCGCGCGCCAGCTGGCCATCCCCCTAAGGCGCCCCTATGTGTTCGAGTTTTACACCATTCTGGCCGGCTATTATCTGGCCATTGTGGTGCCCTTGAGCCTGCTGTCGAACTGGCTGGAGAGCCGTCTGGGAGCCGGCCGCGCGTTGAGGGAGGCCATGCGCCATGACGCCTGAGATGCGCGGGGAGGCGATCGGCTGGGCGCGCGCGTATCAGCTGCTCAAGATCGCTGGACGCGTCCTCTTTTCTGCGGCGCTGGTGACGGGCACGCTTCTGGCAATCTATGGGATCCTCTCGCAGAGCTATCCCTTCCGCTGGCGACCGGCCCTGCAAGACCTGGACGCCTTCCATCAAGGACTCCTGCGGACGCTCCAGATTTCGCTCGTCTCGATGGTCTTTGGCACCGCGCTGGGGTTGCTGATTGCTCTGGCGCGCCTGGCCCCCTTCGCCCTGCTCCGGGATATGGGGGCGCTCTACGTGCACACGCTGCGCAACATCCCCTTTTTAGTGTTTATTCTGTTCATGTACTTTGGAGTAGCCCGCTCGGTGATCCCCACAGGAGCCTACGTCCCTCTCTTCGGCTGGGAGCTCGACGCGCGGCTCTTCTGGGGGGTTGTGGCGCTCTCGCTCTTTGAGGCCAGCTTCATCTCTGAAATCTTGCGCGCGGGCATCCTTTCCATCCACCCCACGCAGATGGAATCCGCCCGCTCGTTGGGGATGAATTATCTCCAAGCCCTGCGCTATGTGATCCTGCCCCAGGCGTTTAGAAATATTCTACCGCCGCTTACGGGCGAGCTGATCGCCCTCGTGAAAGAATCCGCGCTCTTGATGATCATCTCGCTGCCGGAGCTTACCCTCACCGCCAAGCAGCTGGCCAGCCAGAAGCCGCTCCAATTTGAGTTCTACACGATCCTGGCCGCATACTATCTGGTGATCACGCTGCCTCTGGCAGCTCTTTCGCATCTTTTGGAGCGGAGGCTTAAGCTCGGAGGACGGGAGTAGAGACCATGAGCCCCCACCCCATGATCGAAATAAGAGGCGTGCAGAAGTGGTTCGGCCGCTTGCACGTCCTTCGCGGGGTCACCCTCAGCGTGAAGGAGGGCGAAGTGGTGGTGATTGCCGGGGCCAGCGGCTCGGGCAAATCCACGCTCTTGCGCTGCCTAAACGGCCTCGAGAAGATCCAGCAGGGCGAGATCTGGGTCGACGGCGTCCCCATCCATGATAAGAGAACCAATCTCAATCGAATCCGCCAAAAGATCGGCATTGTCTTCCAGAGCTACAACCTCTTCCCCCACATGACGGTGTTGCGGAACATCATCCTGGGGCCTGTGGTCGTAAAAGGCGTGCCTCCCCGACAAGTCTATGGGCGCGCCCTGCAGCTTCTTAGGCGCATTGGGATTGCCGATAAAGCCAATGCCTATCCCGATCAGCTCTCCGGGGGCCAGCGCCAGAGAGTCGCCATCGTGCGCGCACTGGCCATGGAGCCGAAAGTCATGCTCTTCGATGAGCCCACCAGTGCGCTCGATCCCGAAATGATCAAAGAGGTTTTAGATCTAATGCGCGAGCTGGCCCAAGAGAAGATGACCATGATTGTCGTCACGCACGAGATGGGCTTTGCGCGCGAGGTGGCCGATAGAATTGCCTTCATGGCCGACGGGCAGATCATCGAGATCGCCCCGCCTGAGGAGTTCTTCGCCCATCCCAAAGACGAGCGGACCCGCCGCTTCATCGAGAAGATTCTCGCCGTCTAGAAACTTTCCTGCCCGCTGGCGGTAGATGCTAGGGAGATTTGGCCCGTGGGGGTTGGCCTCCTTTCCCCTGCGGGCGGTAGTCCCCCTCCCATCCTCACCGCTTCGGGCGGTCGCCCCGGTGCCGGGCCGGCCGCCCGCCCGTCTTTGCTCAGTGGGTGGGATTTCAAGGATCTTGATCTCAAACCGACCCGGTCCCTCAAATGGTAGAGGGATACACAGTATAGCGTATTGTAGAAGTAGCCGATCTTGTTGCAGCTGTCAAAGATTTCCTTCCAGCTATAGAACACACCAATTGCAAACTCTGCTGTCCATCTCTTACACTCGAAATGATCAGCCATGCCCAACGATCCTCTCAAGAAACTCCAAGAGCTCAAAGAGCGGGCGCGCCTCGGCGGCGGCCAGGAGCGCATCGAACGCCAGCACCAGGCCGGAAAACTGACCGCCCGCGAGCGCTTAGAGATCCTGTTAGACGAAGGAAGCTTCACGGAACTAGACATGCTCGTCACCCACCGCATCACGGACTTCCCGCTGGAGAAGATTCCGGGCGACGGGGTGGTGACGGGCTATGGCACGATCCATGGCCGCAAAGTCTATGTATTCTCCCAAGATTTCACGGTCTTCGGAGGCTCCCTCTCCCAAGCTCATGCGGAAAAGATCTGCAAAATTATGGATTTAGCGCTCAAGGCCGGAGTCCCCATCATCGGCCTCAACGACTCCGGAGGAGCCAGAATCCAAGAGGGAGTCGTCAGCTTAGGAGGCTATGCGGAAATATTCTTGAGGAACACGCTCGCTTCGGGTGTGATTCCGCAGATTTCTGCCATCATGGGGCCCTGCGCCGGAGGCGCCGTCTACTCCCCGGCCATCACGGATTTTCTATTCATGGTCAAGGGGACCAGCTACATGTATGTCACCGGCCCTCGGGTGGTAAAGGCTGTCACTCAGGAAGACGTCACGCATGAAGAACTAGGCGGAGCGGAAGTCCACGCGCAGAAGAGCGGCGTGGCCCACTTCATGGAGGAGGACGACGTGGCTTGTCTGGAGCGCATTCGCGAGCTGCTTACGTATCTACCTCAGAACAACCGCTCCGAGCCCCCTCTTGTTCCCACGGAAGATCCGCCCGATCGCCGCTCAGAAGAACTAGCAAAGCTCATCCCGGAAAACCCCAACAAGCCCTATGACATGCACGCAATCATTAAGAGCATCGTCGACGATGGGGTCTTTCTGGAAGTGCATAGAGACTACGCGCGCAATATCATCGTGGGCTTTGCCCGGCTGAATGGACGCTCTGTAGGCATCGTGGCCAATCAGCCAGATGTGCTCGCCGGGGTGCTCGATATCGACGCTGCGCTTAAAGCCGCACGCTTCGTGAGAACCTGCGACTGCTTCAACATCCCCATCGTGACGTTTGTGGACGTGCCGGGATTCTTGCCCGGCACAGATCAAGAATGGCGCGGGATTATCAAACACGGCGCCAAGCTGCTTTATGCCTTCGCCGAGGCCACCGTCCCCAAGGTGACGGTGATCGTGCGCAAAGCCTATGGCGGGGCCTATGACGTGATGAGCTCCAAGCACATCCGCGGGGATTTCAATTTCGCCTGGCCCACAGCCGAGATCGCCGTCATGGGACCCCAAGGGGCCGTCGAGATCATCTACAGCAAAGAGCTCGAAGGGGCCGAAGATCCCGAGACGCTCAAGGCGAAGTTCATCGAAGAGTATCGTGCGAAGTTTGCCAATCCCTACATTGCCGCCCAGATGGGCTACGTCGACGACGTGATCGATCCAGCCGACACGCGCCCGGTGCTCATTCGCTCTCTGGAGATGCTCTCTTCCAAGCGCGATAGCAACCCCTGGAGGAAGCACGGGAACATCCCGCTTTAAATTTTAGGCCGGACCGGTGGCCGGATGTAGCTAACTCGAGGATGCTGTGACAGCGTCAAAAGCACCTTCGGCGGCACGCGCGCCTGTAGGAGGTCTTCAGAGCTAGCCTCCACACGGCCACCTAGGGCCTCGACGGCCCAGGCCAGATCCTCCTGCCACTGGGGGCCCGCAAGCTCCAAGACGACGAGCACCCGGCCCTCTTTAAGCTCCAGGCCGAATCTCTGGGCATAGGCCTCCGGCTTTTCCGCGATGGCCAGCGCGAAGAGTCGGGCTTCTAGCTTGGGGAAATCCTCCGGCTTGGGAGGCGGCCCCAGGGTTTGATCCTCCCGCTGAGAGCACGAATTGAGCAGCAGCACCACACCCAGCGCCAGAGATATTGAAAGGGCTCTCATCATGCTCTTAGTCTACCCGAGGGCTGCGGCCAAATCACACCCCCAGGGAGACTCGTCCTTGAAAGCGCCAGTCTTTCCGATTACGATGCGGCATCTCTTCAAGGGGGGATGGGCGTGAGACGCGGGATCATCATCGCGGTGTGCTTCGCTGTGGCTCTTTGGGAGGGTAAGGCAGGCTCCTCCCAACAGCCCTATGGCTGGGAGGAGGCGGCGCGCGAGTCCTACTTTTATGCGTGGGATAATCTCCAAGCCCTAGTCACATCCGGCCTGGGGATTCCCCTAGAGAAGAGGCAAGAGATCTTGAGCACTTACGCACGGGAGGCGGGGCTTCCCGCCTTTGCGCAAGAGAGCCCGCTCTTTAAAGAGAGGCTGATCGCCGTGCCCTATGCGTCCGGCGATCCCAGCTATGTGCAATCGGGCAGTCTGCAGTGGGATGAGCAGCAGATGGATCGCACGGTGACTACAGAAGCGATCGCCTGGACGATCATCGCCTCCGTGAGCTCTGCCAAGTGGCTGGAGCAGCTCTATCAACTCTCTCAGACGGCCGAGACTCGCCTATGGGCCATGGTCCTGGGGCGCTTGGCCGGTGAAGCCGCCCGCTTTGCTCATGCCAATCTCAGGGATCCTCAAACGGAGCTCTATGCCCGCGCCTGGAAGGAGAATGTGGGCATCAGCGATCCGGCGGCGCGGCCTGGGGATCAGCTGGCGATGCTCTGGGCCCTCTCAGAGCTCATCTCGCTGGCTCAAGATTTCTCTTTCTATCGTGGCACGCTCTCCGGCTACGAACTCAGCCTCTGGGCTTCAAGCCTATTCCGCGCCATTTTGCCGCCTAGCCAGAGTCAGCCGGAGTGGCTGGCCCTCTCTGTCCATGACAGGGGCCTGCTCATGGAGGCCCTGGCCTCCTATGCCATGACGCTGAGCGATCCCTCGGCCTTAGGAGAGGTCGTCGATCTCATCGGCCAGAGCGCAGAACGCCTCAAAGAGAAGCTCTCTCAGGGAGATCTCGGCGAAGATCCTCTGGCCACGTGGGCTGAGGCCGTGCGGGCCCTGCTGGTGGCCGGGCGCCTTCTGAGCGATGACTCCTGGCGCGAGGCGGCTCTTGAGGCGTGGAACTCGCTGCAAGCGCTCTGGGATGACTCGCTCGGCCTCTTTCGCGCCTCGCCCGCACAAGCGCCCTTCGACTACACCCCCAAAGGGATCGGAGCTATAGCTGGAGCCTTCGGGGCGGTCATTTACGGGGCCGGCCGGCAGGAGGCTCAAGCTCAATATGCGCGCTTCTTTGAGAATGCGCTAAAAGCTTCGCACCTCATGATCGCCGAAGGGGAGGAAGCCGGTGGAGATGCGGACATGGATGGAGTGTCTTCGCCACGCAAGGCAGGTGGCCCGTTGGGCAAGGCGCCGGTCTTTGCCGGCAGTGTCCAGTACGATCCCAGCACGCGCGGGTGGTACGCGACGAACGAGCGCTTCCACACGGCCGGGGCGATGTATCTGGCCGCACGGCTGCTCTGGATCGGCCAGCGAGATGGTCAGGCGTTTCTGGGCCCGCCGCGTTGGGGATTGCCCGAAAACCCGGCCGCCACTCTCATCCGCCTAAAGAGAGAGATGGAGGTGCTGCGCGCCGCCTCGGAGAAGTTCGAGGGACTCCGCCAGCTCCTGATGACTCTCGAGGCCCGCGTGGAGGAGCTTAAGAAGCAGGCTGCTGCGCCCCCCTTGGCGGCTGAGGATCTAGCGCGCCTTCAGAAGGAGCTCGGAGATTTAAGAGGGCAAATGGCGAGTGAGCTGGCTGCAGTCAAGCAGCAGCTGGCTGCGCTGGAGACTCCAAGGGCTCCTCAACCGACGGCAAGAGCTGGCAGATTCACAGTTCCTGATGTGATCACTCTGGTCTTGATCGCACTCATCGTGCTGGTGGGCTTTGTGGCTTATCAGAGGCTACAGAAAAGGTCGTAGTAAGGGCCGGAACTTCTCCTTGATTCAGAAGAAGAGCAAGAGTCCGGCAGAGTATGCCGGTTGGAGGAATCTCGCGTTCAGGGGCACATTCAATTCCAGTTCGTTAAAGAACTCCA
>JBBIOR010000010.1:0-10726 GCA_037443265.1 Candidatus Fraserbacteria bacterium
GGATCTTGACAGTCTACTTTCCTTGTGCTACCATCCACATACAACATCGATCCACGGAGGGATGAGCAGGCAATGACCGGTGATCGCCTTTGTCGAGCTGAACCCCAGCGTGGGTGATCGCCTTTGTTGACGCTCTCCTAGCGAGTCCCTTCGCCTTCCCTAGCTGCTCCTCCAAGGGAGTCCCTTTGACTTTTGGCCCGATGTCTCCATGGGTGCTATCTCCCATACGCTGGCCAGAAAGGAGCTACTATGAAAATTTACATCCTCTATGAGAATCCGGAGTGGCTGCCGCCGCTGGTGCGCGAGCTCAAACGGGCTGGTCTTCCCTTTGAGGAGTGGTTTGTCCAGCAGGGAGACTTCGAGCTCGACGAGGAGCCGCCGGAGGGCATCTTCTTGAATCGAATGAGCCCCTCGTCACACACGCGCGGCCACATCGAAAGTGTGGACTTCACCCGCGAGCTGCTCGTCTGGCTGGAGAGCCATGGGCGCCGGGTGATCAACGGCAGCCGAGCGTTCGCGCTTGAGACGAGCAAAATTCGTCAGTACGCGGCCCTGAGAAAGGCAGGCTTGCGCACGCCTCACACGATCGCCGTCTCCGGCGGCCCCGCCGCGCTGAAGAAGGCCGCAAGGAAGATGCCGCTTCCGTTCCTGACCAAGCACAACCGCGGCGGCAAGGGTCTGGGCGTCCAGCTCTTCCGCTCGCTCGAAGCCTTCGATCAATTTGTGGACTCTTCTGAGTTCGTGCCCTCTCCGGACCACATCACGCTCCTGCAAGAATACATCGAGCCCAAGGAGCCCTTCATCACCCGCGTGGAGATCGTCGACGGTGAATTTTTATACGCGATCAAATCCGACACGAGTCGCGGCTTTCACCTCTGCCCGGCGGAGCGCTGCGAGACCGGCGATGCCTTCTGCCCCACCACAGGTGGGCAAACCCATGGGGACCTCGATCGTCAGAGTCTCTTTTCGCTGCGCGAGGGCTTCGCCGATCCCATCATCAATCAGTACATCGCGTTCATGCGGGAGAACGCGATCGATCTGGCCGGGATCGAGTTCATCGAAGATCGCCATGGGAACAAGATCACCTACGACGTGAACGGGACGACGAATTATTCTCCCGGTGTGGAGGAGCGTCACGGCCTAAACGGCTGGGCCAGAGTCGTCCACTTCCTTGCGAGGGAGCTGGAGAGGCCCCAGTTGACGCACCATGACGGATGAGCCATGATTAAAGCATGATCACTTTTGAGGATTTTCAGAGGCTGGACATTCGTATCGGTGAGATCGTGACCGCGGAGCGCGTGGCTGGTACTGACAAGCTCCTCAAGTTGACCGTCAATCTCGGAAGCGAGACCCGCCAGCTCGTGGCTGGCATCGCAGAGTCCTATGAGCCAGAAAATCTTGTGGGCAAGCGGGTTCCCATCTTAGTCAATCTTGAGCCCAAAACGATCCGAGGCGTCGAAAGCCAGGGGATGATCCTCTGCTCTTCCACCCGCGAGGGAAAGCCTGTTTTACTCCTGCCCGAGCGCGCCGTGCCTATAGGAGCGCGTGTGAAATAGCTTCGCTGTTTCTCGCTACGCTCCAAATAGCTTACGGTGCTGTTTGCGGATCTTCCATCGCTTCGGCGACTAGCTCTGCAATATCTTTGTCTTGCAACGCCAGATTTTTCGTTTTGATGCCGTCTTCCAGCATGATCATGCAGAACGGACAGGCTGTAGCTACAATGTCAGGGTTCACTTCCATCGCTTGCCTCAAGCGAAGATCGTTCACGCGTTTGCTGGGCTCCTCTTCTACCCACATGAGCCCGCCTCCGGCTCCACAGCACATGCCCTTCTCGTGGCTCCGTTTCATCTCCACCCGCCGTGCACCCGGAATGGCAGCAATCGCCTCCCGCGGCGCGTCATAAATTTTATTATAACGCCCCAGATAACACGAATCGTGATACGTAATCGTCCGCGCCAGCCTCTTCGTAAGCTTGAGCCTTCCTTCCTTGAGGAGTTGCGCGATCAGCTCGCTATGATGGATCACTTCGTAGCAGCCCCCAAAGTCGGGATATTCATGCTTGAATGTGTTGTAACAGTGCGGACAGACAGTCAAGATCCTCTTGATATTATATTTTGAGAACGTCTCGATGTTTTTCTGGGCCTGGATCTGGAAGAGATACTCGTGGCCGATTCTTCGGGCCGGATCACCCGTGCAGGTCTCTTCTGCGCCCAGAATGGCAAACTTGATCCCTGCGCTATGCAAGATCTGAACGAGACTGCGGGCAATTTTATGATTGCGCGGCTCAAACGCCGTCGCGCACCCCACAAAGAAGAGATATTCCATTTCATCTACGGGAGAGGCACCAGCCACCTGCAACTGGCCCATGATCGGCACCTCAAGCCCCTCTTTCCACTCTAGGCGGGCATCGGCCGTCATGTTCCACGGATTGCCTCGCCCGTCATACCCCTTGAAGACGTCCGTGAAGTACGACGGATATTGGTCTTTCATCATGACTTCGTTGCGACGCATGGCCAGAATCTTATCCAGCTGGTTGATTTGAATGGGGCAAGCCTCCACGCAGGCCATGCACGTCGTGCAGGCCCAGATCTCTTCAGGCTTAACAGAGAGCGGCACGACATCGCGCGGCTCCTTGGGTCTGCCAAAGAGCGGAAATTCTTCATAGGCCTGATCGCGCAGCTCAAGGATGATCTCTTTGGGCGACAGCATCTTCCCAGAGAGATGAGCTGGGCATTCTGCCTGGCAGCGACCACACTCCGTGCAGCTGTATAGATCGAGAATGTCACGCCAGCTGAGATCTCGAATCGTCTGAAGGCCCAGCCTCTCGTTCCGCTCGAAGGCCCCCTCCACGTCCAGCTTGGTCATCTGCCCCTGCGGGGTCGTCTTGTAGAAAATCACGTTGGGAAGGCTCGTGATGATGTGAAAGTGTTTGGAGATGGGCAAGTAGTTCAAAAAGAAGACGATCATCAAGAGGTGGAGCCACCAGGAGCCGAAATGAAGCACACGCAGCGCACCGGGCGAGAGGCCCAATTGAACGAGCCACCAGGCTATGGCCCCGCTGGCGAAGGCCCATGCGCCGCGAGGGCTTTCGCCCTCATAAGCGATGAGAGCTCCATCAATTAAGAGATCCGTGATCATCAGGCTTATGATCAATAGCAAGATGAAGATCGCGCTCCGCGAGAGCGTCAACCGCGGCTTCTTGACAACCAAGCGCTGATAGAGCCAGTACAAACATCCCAGAGTGACGAGCAGGGCGAAGGCGTCTTTGGTGGCAAAGTAGAGATTCCCCCACCAAGTCATAGGGATCTCGAACTGGGGATAAAACCCAGAGATGAAGAGCGTGATCGTGCGCACGGCGTAAATTAAAAAGCCCCAGAAAATGAGAGCATGCATCAGGCCAGCCAGAAGTTCTTTAAAGAGCCCCTTCTGGGCGAAGAAGTAGACAAACGTGTTCAGGAGGCGCTTGCCCCACTCGTGCCAGCAATCCTCGGGCTTGCCCAAAGCCAGAAGCTGCCAGCGCTTCCACATCACATAGGAGAAGAAAACAAGACCCACAAACAGCATCAACCCCAGCCACGCACGACCGCTCAGCCCTAAGAACACGAAATCCGTCGGATGCATGGGTGAATTCCCCCTCAATGGCCTCAAAATAGCGAAGGCAAGAGAGCTTTGTCAAATTCGCTTCGCCGGGGGGGGTTGACCACCCCTATGAGTTTCCGCTATGATTCCAGAGGGGCAGAGGGTTATGGCACGCGCAGCTGTGGATTCTACTTACATACGAGAGATCTATGATCGGCTGGCTCTCACGTACGATCGCTGCGAAGCTCTCCTGGAGTTTCTGTGCTTGAGACGCTTTCGCCGCCAGCTGCTGGCGGCCGCCCATGGGCGGGTTCTGGAGATCGGCATCGGCACGGGCCGAAATCTTCCGTATTATCCATGCGATTGCCAGATCACAGGCATAGATCTCTCTCAAGAAATGCTTAAGGTCGCGGAACAGCGCGCCACACGCCTGGGGTTGAACGTTACACTTCTGTCCATGGATGCCCACGATCTCACGTTTCCTGCGGGGAGCTTCGACACCGTAGTGAGCAGCCTGACCCTCTGCACCCTGATCGATCCCGTCAAAGCGCTTGCGGAGATGGCACGCGTCACTGTGCCCAACGGACGCATTTTGCTCTTGGAGCACGGTCGCAGCTCTCTTCGTTGGCTCTCGTGGTGCCTCGACCGTTTGGCTCCGTATCAAATTCAGAGATGCGGCTGCCATCCGAACCGCAACATCGTGGCCCTGGTGCAAGCGGCGGATCTGGACATCCTGCAAGCAGATCGGCATCTACTGGGCATCATGCAAATCATCCGTGCTCGACCCCCTCGCCCCACTACGGTCCTCCGCTAAAGAACGCCTGGGTGCGGATTGATGTCCGGCTCAAGCGGAGGGGCGTGACCTTAGAAATTGGGTCCCCAACGAAGAGAGATTTGTGGTTCCCTTTCAAACAGGCCATAGGCCAGACCCAGGCGGAGCCAGCCCTCGGCCAACCCATAGCCTAAGACGAGTTTCAGCTGAAGCTCCAAGCCGAGCCCCACCCGAAGCTGCCTCAGGTCGATGAGGGAACCTACCGTTCCCACATCGAGAAACAAGCGGCCGCGCAGATCGTCCAGGAAGAGTGGCCATGGATTGTCTCGGCAACAGGCCCAGTCGATGGACCAGATGGGGAAGCGATACTCCAGGTTCGCGGCGATGAGATGAGACCCCGCAAGGACATCCTCGTATCCTCGGAGGAGATACGCCCCGCTGGCTGTGCCCAAGCGAAACGTCTCATGATCGCTCCAGGCAGCACGAACGCTAAACCACAACTGCGGGAGGCCGGAGGGAATAGCCCAAGGGAGCTGAAGCTGCTCCTCCCATGCCAGCGTCAAACGCCGCGAGATTCCTTCGGGTCGCCAGGCTAAGGCTCCTTCGACCTGAAGCGAAGAATCTCGACGGAAGAGGTCGAGCCCCGTGAGATCTGCTAGTTTCCCCTGCAGAAAGAGCTCAGAGACGCCGGAGTCCTGTCCGATGCCCACAAGCAAGGAGCGCTCGCTGGTGAAGCTCCGGCTGAAGGGAATTGTGAGCGACAACCTCTGGCGCTGTTGGGTGGCTGTCCCCAGCAGTTGAATATGAACCCAAGGCAAGGCTTGGATGTTCGTATAGCTCAACTGAGAGAACAGCTCGAGCGAATCGAGGTTCAGCCCTGCGGTAAGCTCATAGCGTTGCTGTCCAAGGGGATCCTCGTTTTGAGTGAAGAGGCCCACGTGCTTAGGTCCAAGCAGCGGCAGCCAAAACGTCGGCAGTAGCGTAGAGGCTGCATCATAAGGGGCCGAGCGCTCTCGGGGCATCTGAGGAGTCGGCTTTGCCGCCACAGGGCTGCCCGTTCTTTGTGGAATGGAGACCGGCGACCACTGCTCGGGGGCGTACTCCATCGCATACAGATTGAATCCGTCCACGTCATAGCTGACGAATAGGAGCTTCTTCCCTTTGGGAGAGGCCACAGGCTGAAAGCTACCGGTGAGGGAGCGGGTCACGCGAAAGAACTGTTGATTCTGCAGATGATAGGCATAGAGATCGAAGACGCCTGCGCGCAAAGAGGCAAAGAGCAAGAAGGTGCCGTCTCTGGAAAACGCAGGATCCACATCGGGAGAGGGATCAAAAGTCAGCGGGATGAGCTCCCCTCTCCAAGGGCTCATCAAATAAATATCGAGTCCCTGCCCCTTCTTCCAAAGAGAGAGGGCAATCCGGCGGCCATCGGGTGAGACGGCCATCGAATGGATCTGCTGATCTGGATCGAATTCTCTTAAAATGCGACGGCTCCGGTTGACAAGATCAAATAACACGAGCGAGCTTCTTCCGTTCTTCTCATGGCGCGCGAGAAGCACAGTGCGACCATCTGGGAGAGGCTCTACCAGAAAGATCCGCTCTTGGTACGTCAAGCGCTGCTCTTGCCCCGTGTCGAGCTCATACGCATAAAGATCGTAGAAGATGTTGAAATTAGCCTGGAAGGTCAATCGTGGATAGAGCAGGGTGCTCTCATTCAGCCAGACAGGAGGCCCACATTCACAGGAGAGCAAGGCACGATCCTCGCCATCGACTGGGTTGATCATATGCAACCCCGAGAGGCGCTCCCCATTGGCATGGTAGTACACGATGAGATCTCCGCTGGGGGACCAGACGGGCCACAGGCTCCAAAACCCCAGCGAACTCCTCCGGGTGCGCGCAGTGACGCCGCCTTGAGAGGCGATCTGCTGACGGAGCCGCTCGAAGTCCTCCTGGGCCCACTGCCGAAACCGCTCATAGATCTCCTGAGGCGATTGACGAGCCGCGAGCGATAACGCCCCCATGGTGAGCGTAGCCAGCGGGTATTCCGCATGGACGCGGCCGAGAGCCTCTGGGATCTCAGGGCCATACGCCTCTTTCAGGAACCGCAGGAATAGATCTCCCATGGCCCGAGCTTGCAGCACAGCCGGAGGCCAACTCCGCTTGGCATATGGGGCGCTCAGCTGGGCCAAGGAGGGAAAGCGATCTGCTTGTACCCATGCGCGCACGAGCATCTCCGCGAAGGAATGATCCGACGCGATCAGCTCCGCTAAGCCTTCCCGAAACATTAAGGGCTTGGCCAGACCGGGGGCGATGAGCTTGCCGAGAAGCGCCTTCAAGTCGGCCGTGAGCCCTTCCACCCGAGCTTGATCCACAAGGCGCCCGTATTCTGAAAAGATCAGATCTTCTAGCGTGATGGCACTTCCCAAGCGCTCCCAAGAGAAGCCGAAGGGGTGATCCAGCGCGATGACGTTCTGGGGGAAGAGCCTCGTGGAGGCGAAGGGCACATCTCGTTGATCTGTTAACACTAAGAAAGTCTTCTCCTGGGGTGAATATCCCAGCTGTTGAGCCCAAAACTCCTGGGCTCGCTCTGCGATCTCTGCGGCTTCTTCTGCCACTGGACGCATCTCCTCAGGGAAGACAATGATAAAGTGCTCCGTCTCCAGGGTCTTCCACGGAAGAGATGGATCAAAGCGAAGCTCTATGGGCACAGCTGCCCCCTTCGCTGATGATCCCAGGAGCATGAGGGCGAGGAGCAAGGCGATCCATCTGGATTTGATGGCCAATCGTCTGAGCCTCCTTGAGCGTAGCGTCGTCAGGGGAGCACCCCTGCTTCCACTTTCAACACGGGCATTCCCTCCCGATTGATGGCTATACTCACTTGGGCGCCCAAGTCTGGCAAAAGGAGCGCGGTTCCCCACCCGAAGAGCACTTGGTCGGGGCTGAGGGGATCGCCTTCGCCCAACACCAGGCCCCCCTCGAAGAAGACTGAGCTTTTCATGCGCAGATGCACTGGAAACCAGCCCAGGACAGGTCCAAGCAGGCTGGTGAGGTCCAAAGAGCCAAGATAGCCGGAGAAGAGCTCAAAGCGCTGTTCGAGAGAGGCCAGAAGGAAACGATGCCCGGCGACAGCCTCGGGATAACTGCGAAGTCCGAGGTCGAACCGAAAGCCCTTCAAGCCGACCGGGTTATCCAGCTCGCCCAGTCGCAGTTCTAAGCTGGTCTGATCCACCCACACTCTTGAGGAACTGAAAAACGTCTGGAAGGGGCGCTCCGTGGCTTCGGGTTGGCCGTACAGGAACTCACCACGAGCCTCGAAGGTCGTCCCGAACGGCAGGGGCCAGTGGATGAATCCGCGCAAGTGGAGGTATCCCACTTGAGGGCCCTCGGTTTCTCCTTCGCCGGGCCAGAGACGCCCAAGAAATCCCGTCCCTTCCAGTCGACTTTGCTTTAGGATCTCTGCCAAAAGTCCCCCTTCGGCATCCCCTAAGAGCCGCCTTAAGGCAATGAGATCGATGGTCAGATGCAGGCCCTGCTCCCCACTTCTTCCGAGAACCAGACTGGTGGGCCAGTCGCCGTAGGAGAAGCCGATCGCCTGGAGATATTGGATGCGGGTGCGGAAGCGCCCGGCTTGGCTGAGCAGGCCATAGGCTCCACCGGCCCTCAGCTCCCAGGCCCCAAAGGTCAGTTGAAGGTCAAGCCCGAGCAGCAGGCCGTCGATGCGGCTCTGAGCGATCACAGGGCGCAGCCTGGGACTGGCCTGCGGAGGGGGCTGTTGCAGCTGACCCCAACTGCTCTCCCCCAGCGTGACTATCCCGAGGAGGACCAGAACTAACCAGATGAATCGATCACCCGTGTTGTTGGAGTTCTTCCAGCACGATCTCCCATTCGTCATAGAGCTGCTCAAGGTTCTTCTTCGCCTCCTGGTAGGGACGACTGAGCTCGTGGATGCGCCGGTGATTCTGAGCGTAGCTGGCCGCTTGCATCTCTTGCTCGAGTTGCTCGATCTGCGCTTCCAAGGCGGCTACCGCCTGAGCCAGCTGCGCTTCTTTGGCTTCGAGCTTCTGGCGCCCCCTCTGTGGCTTCCTCTTACGGCGATCGGGCTTGGGTTGCTGCTGGGGGCATCGTGGGGCGCTGGGCTCTTCGGAGCGCTTGCGGAGATAATATTCATAATTGCCACGATAGGTGAGACACTCACCGTCGCGGATCTCCCAGATCTGCGTGGCCAGCGCGCGGATGAGATAGCGGTCGTGTGACACAAACAAGATCGTCCCTTCATAGTTCTGGAGCGCTGCTTGCAGGACTTCGCGGGAGCTTATGTCCAGATGATTCGTGGGCTCATCGAGGATCAGAAGATTTCCGCCCAGCTGAGCAAGTCTGGCCAGCGCCACCCGACTCCGCTCTCCACCGGAGAGCTCTGTGAGCCTCTTGAAGACATCGTCATCTGAGAAGAGAAAGCGCCCGAGGAAATGGCGCGCCTCGCTGATCGTCTGATGCTTAGCGGCCATGAGCGCCTCCAAGACTGTCCGGTCACTCTGGAAGCCCTCCCACTGGCTCTGACGAAAGTAGGAGAGCGTGACATGGTGTCCCCACTGGAGTGTTCCCTGCAAGGGCTCAAGCTCTCCGCCTAAAATGTTTAGAAAAGTCGTCTTGCCCGAGCCATTTTTGCCGATGAGTGCCACTCGCTCACCCCGCTCCACCGTGGCGGCTGGAAGCCGAAAGAGCACCGTCCTGTGGTCAGCTGCTGTTTCATATCCTACGACGAGATCTTTCACCTCGAGGACCAGACGCCCACTGGGCTGACCCATTGGGATCGTAAAATGAATGGACTTTACCACCGGAGGCGGCTCGACTCGCTCCAATCTCTCCAGCATCTTGCGGCGGGCCTTGGCTTGAGCCTCGCGGAAGCGTCCCCCCGCGATGTTCTTCCGGATGAACTCCTCCGTTTTTTTGATGAGTTCTTGCTGTTCTTCGTAGAGCTTCTGCTGGCGCGTGACTCGCTCCTCTTTGAGTGTGCGATATTTTGAATAATTGCCCGGATATTCTGTCAGTTGCCCCGCTTCCAGCTCCCAGATTCTCGCGGCCAGTTTGTCGATCATGTAGCGATCGTGAGAGGAGAAGATGAAGCCGCCCTTCCAGCCCGCGAGATATTCTTCCAGCCACTCCAGGGCCGCAAAATCCAGATGATTCGTAGGCTCGTCTAAGAGCAGGAGATCCGGTTCTTCTAGGAGCAGCTTGGCCAGAGCGGCGCGGGCTCGCTCACCGCCGCTGAGATGCGCTATGGGCTTCTGCTCATCACCCTCAGAAAAGCCAAGCCCAGAGAGCACCTTGTGGATCTGGCTCTCGTATTCGTAGCCTCCAGAGAGTCGGAAGGACTCCAAGAGTTCATCGTAGCGATGGAGCAGTGCCTCGTCGTCTCCCCGTTGGGTGAGCTCAGCTTCGAGGGCGCGCAGCTTCTGTTCTTTTTGGCGCAGCTCGCGCTTGGCGAAAAGCATCTCTTCATAGAGGGTAGCTGTGCTCAATAACTGCGGCTCTTGGGCGAGATAGCCGATCTTGGCTGTGCTGGCCCGCTGGACTCTTCCATCGTTAGGCTCCTCCAGGCCTGCTAGGACTTTTAAAAGCGTAGATTTTCCGCAGCCGTTTGGGCCGATCAGGGCAATGCGATCCCCACGGGCCACTTGCAATGTGACGCCCTGGAGGACGAGGTCAGCTCCCAAGCGTTTCGTAAGCCCTTCCGCACGGATAATGGACATGGCTCGTTCACACCCAGCAGCGGCCGAAAAGGTCGTGCCAATGAATTGTAGGCCATTTCTCAGCGACGGGCAACCAGAGCGCAGTTTAATAGTGACCCAAGAGTCCGCGGTCGCGGGCCAGGCGCTCGAAGCACTTGAAGCCGAGAAAGCCCAGCGTGAAATACACAGCGGAATTGGCAGCCAGAAAGAGCAGATCGCCTGCGGGCATCGCCCAGATCGAGTCTCCGCCGATCATCACCCGCCCTAAGAGATGGGTCCCCCAACTCACAGGCGCGTACTTCAGAAGGGGAAAGTGCTCTAAGGGCGCAGCGATCAGCCCCAACCAGACAAATTGCAGAATCTGAAAAGCGGCCTGGACCTGCTTAAAGACTAAGGCCAGCCCGCCCATCAAGAACCCGAATTCGCCCTTTTTGGCTAGGTCTCTTAGGATGCGGCGCAGCTCGTAGCTCGTCTCCACGTCGAGTCCGAGCGTGGGCTCGTCTAAGAGCAGAATTTCCGTCTGCTTGACGAGGGCGCAGGCGACGGCCAGTCTAGCGCTTTGCGGGGGTGTCTTAAAGCGTTGATGCCGTCCACCCAGATCTTGCCTGAGGTGGGCCGGATGAGCGAGCAGATGCCCTTGATGGTG
>JBBIOR010000010.1:10826-30078 GCA_037443265.1 Candidatus Fraserbacteria bacterium
TTTGTGAGATCCTCAACCCTCAAGACCAACTCGGCGCTCATAGCCCCAAACTCTCGCCGGATGCTTCACGCTCGCCCCCGGTGCATAGCAGCCTTGATGATATTCGCGTCTACATCTTAGCACATTGGATCATAACATAACGCTGTTATGCTATCAGGGGGAGAGGATGAATGTCCATCCCGCCCCTAGCCCAAATGACTTGTCGCTTTAAGCGCCCTGGGACTATACTGAACTGACACGGACATGAAGATCGCTGAAATCCACGCGCGCGAGATCCTGGATTCCCGGGGCCACCCGACCCTCGAGGTCGAGATCGCTTTAAGCGATGGAACACGGGCGCGGGCCGCTGTGCCTTCGGGCGCCTCGACGGGGCGCTTCGAGGCGTGGGAGCTGCGAGATGGCGATCCAAAGCGCTATCACGGGAAGGGCGTGCAGAAAGCGATTGCCAACGTCCTTCAAGTCATGGCCCCGGCTATCCGGGGCATGGACGCCTCGAATCAAGAAGCTCTCGATAGAAGACTCATCGAGCTGGATGGAACAGAGAACAAGAGTCGCTTGGGGGCCAATGCCCTCTTGGGGGTCTCGCTGGCGGTGGCCCGTGCGGCCGCCCACAGCCAAAAGATCCCCCTGTATCAGCACATTGCCGAGCTGGCGGACGAGCCTGAGCCCCGGCTACCCATCCCCCTCATGAATATTCTGAACGGAGGCATCCACGCAGACAACGCCCTAGATATTCAAGAGTTCATGATCGCCCCTGTGGGAGCTAAGAGCTTCCAACAGGCCATCCAGATGGGCGCGGAAGTCTTTCAGATGCTCAAAGCCCTCCTGAAGAAGAGAGGGCTCAGCACCGCCGTGGGGGACGAAGGAGGCTTTGCGCCAAAGCTCCAGAGCAATCAAGAGGGCCTGCAAGTGTTGCTGGAGGCCATTAAGCAGAGCGGCTACAGACCAGGCAAAGAGATCGCCCTGGCCCTGGATGTGGCAGCCAACTCACTCTTTGAGGAGAAGACAGGCACATATCGCTTCGAGGGGGATCAGATGGCCAGCAACGACTTGATCCAACTCTATGAGTCCTGGCTTGATGAATATCCCCTGATCTCGATCGAGGACGGCCTGGCGGAAGAGGACTGGCAGGGCTGGAAGGCGCTCACCCAGCGCTTGAGCCCGCGGGTGCAGCTGGTGGCCGATGATCTCTTCGTCACCAATCCTAAACGATTGCAACAGGGAATTGACGACGGCGTAGCCAATGCCATCTTAGTGAAGCCCAATCAGATCGGCACCCTCACAGAGACGCTTCAGGCGATTCGCATGGCCAAAGGGGCCGGCTTCGGGGTGATCATCTCTCACCGCTCCGGGGAGACGGAAGACACGTTCATTGCGGACTTGGCCGTGGGCACAGCCAGTGGCCAAATCAAGACTGGCTCCGTCTCGCGTGGCGAGCGCACGGCCAAATACAATCGCTTGCTTCGCCTGGAGGATCGCTTTGCGCTTAAGCTGGCTCAGTGGAAGGGTCGCTTATGATCGCTCGGCTCCGCAACGATCGACGCGCTAGGGTGCTGCTCGCCCTGATTGTGGTTCTGGCGCTGTTTATGCTCTTTTATCTGCGGGGTCGTGCCATCGCCTCCCTACATGAGGAACTGCGCAAACTCCAAGCCCAGCAAGAGCAGATACTGGAAGACATCGAGGATTTGAAGGCCTTGCTCGCCCGCAAGGACGATCTCTTCTATCTGGAATATTTGGCCCGCCGGGAGCTAGGGTTGATCAAGCCGAATGAGGAGAAGTATATTCTCATCGAGCCATGAGCTTTGTCCATCTGCACGTGCATTCAGAATATAGCTTGCTGGATGCCACCTGTCGCATCGATCAGCTCTTAGAGAAGGCAGCAGAGTTGGACATGCCCGCTCTGGCTCTTACAGATCACGGCGTGCTCTGCGGCGCGATTGAATTCTATCGTCGGGCCAAAGAACGCGGCATCCAGCCCATCATCGGCTGCGAGCTGTATGTGGCGCCCAAAAGCCGTTTCGAGAAGCGCCAGGCTGAGAAATATCATCATCTCACCGTGCTGGCCCGCAACCAGACGGGCTACAGAAATCTATTGAAGCTTAGCAGCTTGGGCTTCTTGGAAGGCTTCTACTATCGCCCTCGCGTGGATAAAGAGCTTTTGCGCCAATATCGCGAAGGCTTGCTAGCGCTCTCTGGATGCCTCAAGGCGGAGATTCCCCTTCTCCTCTTGAGAGGAGATTTCGAGGCGGCGGAGCGGAGCGCCCAGGAATTCATAGAGATCTTCGGGAAAGAGAATTTTTTCATTGAGCTGCAGGATCATGGCTTGGAAGATCAAGCCGTGCTTCGTCCCCGGCTCATCGAACTCGCTCGGCGCCTTTCTCTGCGTGTGGTGGCTACGAACGACGTGCATTTTCTGACGCGCGCGGATCACGAGGCCCATGAAGTGTTCATCAACATCGCCTCCCGCAAGTCGAACGAACGGCGCAGCTACGGAGGGGAGTGTTATCTCAAATCGGCTGAGGAGATGGCCCGGCTCTTCCCCCCGGAAGCTCTCGAGAATACGCTCCACATTGCCGAGCTTTGTCAGCTCGCACTAGATTTCACTCAGCGCCACCTGCCTCACTTTGAGCTGCCGCCCTCGGAAGAGAGCGCGGACGCCTATCTCGAAAAGCTCGCCTGGACGGGTATACGAAGACGCTACCCAGAGATCACGCCCGAGATCGAGGAACGCCTCAGGCACGAGCTGACCGTCATCCAGCAGACGGGCTTTGCCCCGTATTTCTTGATCGTTCAGGATCTCATTCAATTTGCGAGATCCCGAGGGATTCCCGTAGGGCCGGGCCGAGGCTCCGCGGCGGGCAGCTTGGTCTGCTACGCTCTCGGGATCACCGATGTAGATCCCCTCAAATATGGGCTGATCTTCGAGCGATTCTTGAATCCAGATCGAATCGAGCTGCCGGATATTGACATCGATTTCTGCATGCGCCGCCGCGATGAGGTCATCCGCTATGTGGAAGAGAAGTATGGAGCCGATCGTGTGGCCCAGATCGTGACGTTCGACACCATGGCCGCGCGCAGCGCGATCCGCGATGTGGCCCGCGCCTTGGGCCTCTCTTACAGCGAGGCCGATAAGATCGCCAAGCTGATCCCCTTTGGGGCGAACTTAGAGCAGGCCCTAGCCGCGTCGCGGGAGCTGCGCGCATGCTATGAGAAAGACGAGCAGACGCGGCGACTCATCGACGTAGCGCAGAGACTCGAAGGCCTGGCGCGCAACGCAGCCACCCACGCGGCCGGCGTGGTGATCGCCCCGCAGGAGATCACAAATTATGCCCCTCTCATGAAGCTCAGCGATGGGGCCACCATCACCCAATACGACATGATCGCCCTAGGAGAGATCGGCATGCTCAAGATGGATTTCTTGGGCCTGCGCAATCTGACTGTGATCGACGACACGCTCAAGTCCATCCGCGCGCACACCGGCCATGCGCTCTCTCTCCACGCGATTCCTCTCGGTGATGCCAAGACGTATCAGATGCTGCAAGAGGGCCGTACAGCGGGCGTCTTCCAACTGGAGGGAACCGGCATCACCGAGATGCTCAAACGCCTGGAGCCTACGGAATTCAAAGATCTTATTGCCGTGCTGGCCCTCTATCGTCCGGGCCCGTTAGAGAGCGGCATGGCCACGGATTACATCGAGCGCAAGCACGGGCGTCAGCCGATCTCCTATCCTCACCCGAAGCTCAAGGAGATCTTAGAAGACACGTATGGTCTGCCCATATATCAGGATCAGGTGCTGATGATGGCGCGCGTGATGGCCGGGTTCTCGCTGGCGGAGGCAGACACGCTCCGCAAGGCCATCGGGAAGAAGAACAAAGCCCTGATGGAAAAGATGAGACAAAAATTCATCGAGGGCTGCTGGGCGAATCAAATCCCGCTCAAGAAAGCCGAAGCTCTCTTTGCCGATATCGAAAAATTCGCGCGTTATGGCTTCGTGAAGGCCCACTCCACAGCCTATGCGCTCATCTCCTACTGGACGGCCTATCTTAAAGCCAACTACCCGACACACTATCTGGCCGCCCTGCTCACCAGCGTGGCTGGCAACGCCCATCGCGTCAGGGAGTACATCAATGAGTGCCGCCAGTTCGGCATAGAAGTCCTGCCGCCGGACATCAACGAGAGCGACTCGGACTTCACGCCGCTGGAGGGATCGAAGGGACGAGCGATTCGCTTTGGGCTGGGCGCGATCAAGAACGTGGGAGGCGGCTCCATCGCAGCCATCCTGCGGGCCCGTCAGGAAGGACCCTTCCGGTCGTTCTTCGATTTCTGCCAGCGCGTGGATACAGACAAGATCAACCGGGAAGCGCTAGAGAGTCTGATCAAAGCCGGAGCGTTCGCGCAATTCGGCACGCGCAAAGCTCTTATCGAACTCATCCCCCAAGGGCTGGCCCTGGCTGCCCGAGCTCAGCGGGAGCGCAAGAGCGGCCAGCGCTCCTTCTTCGGAGAGAGCGCGGTTCTGGCCATCGAAGGGGAGCAGACGAAGGCAGGAGCAGACTCGGAGGAGGAATTCTCGAAGTGGGAGCTTCTAAGCTTCGAGAAGGAGCTTCTGGGCCTTTACGTGAGCGGGCACCCTTTGGAAGATGTTGAGGATCGCTTGGCGCTGTATCGCTCCTGCACACTTTCCGCCGTCGAAGAGGCGGTGGAAGAGCGCGCGCTGCGCGTCTGTGGCCGAGTGGAGAGCCTCAAGATCATGCACACAAGGGGCGGCAAAGATATGGCCTTCCTCACCCTCGAAGACCTCAGCGGGCAAGCCGAGATCGTGGTCTTCCCCGCCCAGTACGAGCGCTCCCGCCCGCTGCTTAGGCGCGAGCGGTTGCTCTTCATCCAGGGGCATCTGGGAAGTCGCAATGGACGGCGAGGCTTGATTGCCGATGAGATCCTGCCTTTTGAGGAACTCGAGAAGCAGAGTGAGCTCCATCTATGGCTGGGCCTCGAGAGGATAGATAGGGATTCGCTCACGACGCTTCGTGACATTCTGAGAAGGCACCCTGGCGAATCCAAGGTCTATTGTCATATCATCGAGGATGACGTGCGAGAGACGGTCGAGGTAGGGGGAGGTTTTCGCGTACAGCTGTCTCGCTCGCTGGTGGAGGAGTTGGGCCAGTGGCTGGGGGGGGCGGATCGGGTTCGTATTCAGACCCGTGTGCCCGTGGCAAAGAGCGCCTGAAGCAGGAGGTTTCTCGCATGAGGCACGTGCTGCGCCGGGTCGCCAAATGGCTCTATCCCGGCATGGGCGTCAAACGCTGGGCCCTTGTGATCGGTGCCTCCGGCCTTTTGCTTATCCTGGGGCTATTGGGGCTGATCGGCCGAGAGAACCTCAGGCTCATCTATGGACTCTTCTCCCACTCGGGCTGGTCTTTGTATGGCCTGATCACCGGATTGATCTTCGCGGGACTGGGAGGGGTGGTGTTCGGGGTCAATCAGCTCGTGCGCTCGATCATCCGGGGGGTCTCCCCGCAGTTCGAAGGGCGAGCCTCGGAGGTGATCTTCACCAAGCGCCTCTTAAGCCGCGGTCCCCACATCGTGGCTGTGGGCGGAGGGACAGGGCTCGCCACGCTGCTGCGTGGCGTCAAAGAGCTGACGAGCAATATCACAGCGATCGTCACGGTCATGGACGATGGAGGCAGCTCAGGCCGGCTGAGACGGGAGATGAGCATTCTGCCGCCTGGCGACATCCGCAACTGCTTGATTGCGCTCGCCGAAGATGAGTCCAAGATGGCTCAGCTCTTCCAACATCGCTTTCGCGAGGGGGGCAGCGCCCTAGATGGCCATTCGCTGGGCAATCTCGTATTGGCCGGCCTTAAGGAGATGACGGGCTCCTTCGATCGTGCGATCGAGGAGCTCAGCCTGCTGCTCAATGTGTGTGGTCAGGTCCTCCCGGCGACCCTGGAAGACGTTCAGCTGGTCGCGCAGATGGACGATGGCACCCTGATGCAGGGAGAATGGGAGATTGCTCAGTCGGGCAAGAGAATTGTGCGCATGATGCTCTCTCGACCTCGGGTGCGCCCTTATGAGAAAGTCTGCACGGCCATTCAAGCGGCCGATCTTATCATCCTCGGGCCTGGAAGCCTCTTTACTAGCATCATCCCCAATCTGCTCGTCGAGGAGATCGCCCAAGAGATCGAGCGTGCGCGCGCGGTCAAGTTCTACATTGCCAATCTGATGACCCAGCCCGGTGAGACCGACGGGTTCACCCTGAAAGATCATCTGAAGGCTTTGAGTGAATATATTGATCTGTCCACGTTCGATTATCTGATCGTCAATCGCCAGCCCATCCCTGAGGGACTTTTGGAGCGCTATCGGCTGGAGCGCGCGATCCCGGTGGCCATCGACGTGGACGAGCACAACGAGTATGAACTTGAGATTGTGGGAGGCGATCTCTTGAATGTCGTGGAGATCGGAGGACAGCTCACTATCAAGCATCACCCACAGAGACTGGCGCGCCTGATCGCCAGGTGCGCCAAGGAGGCGTTCGCTCAAAGACTCAAAAGATTCTAAGCGGGGAGGAGATCCTGTGAGACGCTACAAACTGATGATCCCCGGCCCTACCGAGATCGACCCAGAGATTCTAGCCGAGCTGGGCAAACCTTTAGTGGCCCACTATGGGTCGGAGTGGACAGGGTTCTTCAAAGAGACGGTCCGGCTTATGAAGCAAGTCATGCGGGCCGAGCGGGCGGATCTCTATCTGATCGCAGGGCCGGGAAGCGCCGCTTTAGATGCGGCCCTTGGCAACACGATCGCCGACGGCAAGAAGATCATCATCGCAGCGAACGGCTATTTCGGAGAGCGGCTCTGTGAGATGGCCTCTTCTTATACCTCGCCGGAGCGGGTCAAGGTGGTCGAAGCCCCCTGGGGACAGGCCATAAACCCCGAGAGCTTTGAAGAGGCTCTCCGCCGCGAAAGGGATGCCAAGGTGGCCGCGGTGGTCCACTGCGAGACGTCCACCGGCGTGCTCAATCCCGTCCGTGAGATCGCCCAGATCTGCCAGCAGTACGGGACGCTTCTCATTGTAGATGCCGTCTCTTCTCTGGGAGGCGCCGAGTTGCGCTTTGACGAATGGGGCATCGGGATCTGCGTGAGTTCCACGCAGAAGTGTTTGGAGGTGCCTCCGGGGCTGGCTCCGATTGCGATCAGCCCACAGGCATGGGATCTCATTCAAGAGACGAAGACGTCCGGCTGGTATCTCAATCTGCGCACTTGGAGACGCTTTGGGGAAGAGTGGGGGGACTGGCACCCTCATCCCGTGACGATGCCCTCCGGGTTGGTGCAGGCACTCCATCTGAGTCTGATGCGCATCTTAAACGAGGGCTTGGAAGCGCGGTGGGAGCGCCACAGGCGCATGGCGCGCCTCTTCCGCCAGGGTCTGAGAAATCTTTGCTTTCAGTCCGTCTCTTCGGAGGAGAATGCCTCTCCGACCGTGACGGCCGTCTGGGTCCACGAGAGGCTTCCTGCGACCAGGCTCCTTCAGGCCCTCAAAGAGAGACACGGCATTCAGATTGCCGGGGGGCTTAAGCAGCTCGAAGGCAAGATCTTTCGCGTGGGCCACATGGGGCCCACAGCCACTCTCGAGGCCATTTTGCCCTTGCTATTCGGCCTTGAAGCCGCACTGCGTGAGGCGGGCGTCCCCATCGAATCAGGGCAAAGTCTCAGGAATCTAGAAATCTAGCGCTAGAGGTGCTATAATGGCGCGAACCGGAGGGATGTCCGAATTGGCTAAGGAGCCGGTCTCGAAAACCGGTACGGCCCAAAAGGCCTTCGGGGTTCGAGTCCCCGTCCCTCCGCCCCAGGCTTAACTGAGCTGGATCTCTTCTTCTTGGATGAGACTTTCGAATTGAGCCAGGCGGCGGCGCAAGCGGCCATGCGCGAGCTTTTCCAGCGCTTCCTTCTCGATCTGGCGAATGCGCTCGCGGCTCAAATGGAAAAGCTCTCCGACTTTCTCCAGAGTCATCGGCTGCTGCCCATTTCGCAAGCCAAATCGATATTCGAGGATCCGCCGCTCTCGCTCCGTCAGTTCGCCTAGGGCCTCATAGAGTTCCTCCACGGAGAGTTCTTTGAGAGCCTCGCGAAGGGCGGAGCGATCCTCCGACCAGATGAAGTCGCCTAGAACGCTCTCCTCTTCATCGCCGACGGGCTCTTCGAACGAGCGCGTGTAGGGCGTGATCTTCTTGGCCCGCTCGATCTCCTCTTTGGGCATCTTCAGCATCTCGGCCAGCTCTTCGGTTGTGGGAGGCACGCCGTGGTTCTGAACGTACTCCTCCTCGGCCTTATAGATCTTGCGCATGAGCTCCAGCATATGGGTGGGAATGCGAATGGTGCGCGCCTTGTCCGCGATCGCTCGGGTGATGGCCTGGCGAATCCACCACGTGGCATAGGTAGAGAATTTGTAGCCCTTGGTGTAGTCGAATTTCTCGATGGCCTTCATCAGCCCAATGTTGCCTTCCTGAATGAGATCTAGCAGGGGCAATCCAGACCCCTTGTGGCGCTTGGCGATCGAGACGACCAAGCGGAGATTGGCCAGAGCCAGCTGCTGGCGCGCCTTCTCCTCGCCCCGGGCCACGCGTTTGGCTAGCTTCACCTCCTCCTCACGGGTGAGAAGCGGCACTCGGCCGATCTCCTGCAGGTAGAGCTTCACCAAATCCTCGGAAGCGTTCGCTTCCATCTCCTCTTCTTCCATGAACTCTTCCTCCTGGTCTGCTAGTAGGGAAGGAGGCTCCGCCGTCTCTTCCGATTCCTCATCCAACAGGTCTACACTTGCAATGGTTTCACTCAGCTTCACAGTTGATCCCTTCCTATGGTTCATCATTACACCCGTTCCCCTCTGCCCACCTAGACTTCGTCAGGCAGAACCAAATAAAAACTTCCCTGGCCCTACACAATAGCCAGGGACCTCCTCACTCTTCTCTCGTGCCCCAATCGGCTTCCCACAGCTTGAGAAAGCGTTGGGTATTGTAGCGCAAAAGCGCCCTGTTGTCAAGAGGATAGCAGCTCGCGTAAAATGGGGCTCTATGAGGGGGCGGGTCCAGCAATGGGTCGACCGAATTCGAGGGCAGATCTCTTTCTATCAATACTATGCTACGGTACACCCTGAGACGTGTGAGATCTGTCTTGGCCATCACGGTGAGATCTACCCTGGGCGGGAAGGCCATCCCCAGCCTCCCCTGCATCCCGGCTGCCGGTGCACCCTGCTCGAATTCCCCTCACGGGAGCTCGAGTATTACCAGCAGCATGGGATGCGCATGAAGCAGAGAGCCCAGCTGGAGAGGGAGCGCCGCCAACTCTTCCAACGGGGATGTGAAGCCCTGAGCCGCTCTGCTGCGGAGGCGCTTACGCTCTTTGCACAATCTGTACAGATTGAAATCTATATCAGTGACATCGAAGCCCTCTGTCGTGAGCAGAGGGAAGCCCTGCGTGCCTCCGCCAGCGTCTCACGGAAGCTGCGTGACCTCTTCCTCAAAGCCTATCGGCATAAGTTCGAGGGGGAGAAATACCAATCCATGCCGGAGGGAATGAAATCCAAGCAGCGCGTGCACGGCCTGAGCGTCATCCAAGAGCTCTTTAAAGAGTATGCAGAAGATTCGCGAGGTGCCTGATTGATGATGTTCTCTCGCTTCGAGGGAGCGGTCGTGATGGGCTTGGTTGCCTTGGCGATGATTGTGCTGGGTCTTTTTTGGCTTCTGCCCTCTGCTCCGATGGATCTGTCTTCTCCGAAGGACGAGCCTTTAGATATCAATCGCGCCTCGAGCGCAGAGTTGGCGGAGCTTCCCGGCCTCGGCCCCCTGCTTGCGGAGCGTATCATCCGCTATCGCATCCTCCATGGCCCCTTCCGCTCGCTTGAGGAGTTGCTGAAGATTCCCGGCATCGGGCCAAAAACCCTGGAGAGGTTGCGCCCGTTTGTGAGAATCTGCTCTCTCCCCGCCTGCAATTCTTAAGAGAACGGGATCTAGAGCACCCGCAGAAGTTTTACGATGAGCCACGCCAGAAGCGCACAAACTGGCAGAGTCAGCAGCCAGGCCAGGATGATATTGAATCCCACTCCCCAGCGCACGGCCGAGAGGCGTTTCGAGGCTCCAACGCCCATCACCGCAGCGCTGATCACATGAGTGGTGCTGATGGGTAGCCCCAAGAGGGAATTGGCCCAGATCACGGAGGCGGCCGAGGTCTCCGCGCTGAACCCGTGAATCGGACGCAAGTGCGTCAACCTCATCCCCAAGGTCCGGATGACCCGCCAACCGCCGAAGGCCGTGCCCAAGCCCATGGCAAGGGCCGCCGCCACCTTCACCCAAAGCGGCACCACCAGCTCCGGCAGAAGCCCCGCGCTGAAGAGCGCCAGGGTGATCACGCCCATCGTCTTCTGAGCGTCATTGCTCCCATGGCTGAAGGCCATATACGCGGCTGAGGCCACCTGCGCCGGCTTAAAGAACCGGGTGACCCGAGCGGGTGAAGCCTTCCAGACGATACGCGTGAGCAGGAGTATGAGCAGAAAGGCCATGATGAATCCCACCACCGGCGAGAGCAGAATCGCCCAAAAGATCTTGATCACGCCGCTCCATTTGACGATTTCGATCCCCCCGCTCCCCAGCCCCGCCCCCACCAACCCTGCCAAGAGCGCGTGGCTGGCGCTCACCGGAAGCCCGAGGTACGTCGCCAGCGAGTTCCAGCCGCTCGCGGCCAGCAGCGCCGCCATCAGCGTGATCTGCGTGACGCTTGCTGGGTCGAGGATCTTGCCCGCCACCGTCTCAGCCACGCTGGTGCTGACGAGTGCACCCACCAGGTTGAGGGCGGCTGCCATAGCGACGGCCGCTCGTGGCGTAAGAGCCCGGCTCCCGACGGACGTGGCGATGGCGTTGGCCGCATCGTTGAACCCGTTGGTGAAATCAAAAAAGAGGGCTACCGCCACGGCGAGGATCACAAGTCCCATGACATCAGGCATAAGCTCAAGCGTGCTTGAGTACGATGCTCTCTAGAATGTTGGCCACATCTTCGCAGCGATCCGTGGCTTCCTCGAGGATCTGATAGATCTCGTTCCACTTGATGAGGGCTATAGGGTCCTTCTCTTGCTCGAACAGGTGAGCTATAGATTCTCGTGCCAGTTGATCGGCTCTCTCTTCTATTTTCTTAATATCGATGCAATGCTGGTATATTTTATCATTGCCCATGGCGCTGAGCACCGCAACGCCACGGCAGATCTCTTCCATGGCTTGATGGATGAGCTCGGCCAACTCTTGAGCCGCGCGGGTGGGCTGGGGGATCTTGAAAAGCACCATCCGATCGGCCACCGCTTCGATCAGATCCACCACGTCATCGATGACCCCGGCCAGCCTGTGGATGTCCTCACGGTCAATAGGAGTGACGAACGTCTGATCGAGCCTGCGAATCAACTCGTGTGTGATCTCATCGCCTTGGTGCTCAATCGCTTTGATCTTCTTGGCCACATCCTGGGGAGCCTGATAGTGGGTCGTGAGTTCCACAAGGTGTTTGGCCCCTTCCCGTCCGTTCTGCGCCGCTTGGAGCAAAAGTTCGAAGAAGCGCCCCTCTTTGGGGAAGATCCCCTTCCACATGTAGGCCTCCTTATCTCATCAAATCGAGAAAATGATGCAGACCTCTCAAAGCCGGACAACGGCATTATAGCAGAACTCTAGGGGCGGAGCGAAATTTTGCCGTTCCCAGCTTCTGCGTGCTATACTGCGTTTACGGAGGTTTTAATGGGCACTACGGCAGGGTAGGAACGTGCAAACAGGAGGGATAGAACGTGGGGGAAGTACGCACCATCTGTCTTGTGGGTCACTCGGGAGCGGGCAAGACGACTCTGGTAGAGGCACTGCTTAGAACTGGCGGACTCGAAGCCCATCTCGATACCAGCCCCGAGGCCCAGGCCCGAGGCAGCTCGGTGGACTTGAACGTGGCCTGCTTCCAAAAGGGTGAGCAGTTGCTCAACCTCCTCGATGCACCCGGTTTCGCAGAATTTATCGAAGAGACTTGCAAGGGGTTGCATGTGGCCGAGACGGCTGTGCTCGTCGTGAACGCAGAGAAGGGCATCGAGGTGCAGACGGAGCAGGCGTGGCGGCTCATCGAGAAGTTTGAGAAGCCGGCTCTGGCTCTCGTCCACCGAATGGATCTGCCCAACGCCAACTTTGCCAAAGTCGTCTCGGAGTTGTGCGAGCGGTTCGAAGCGCATTTTGCGCCCCTCCAATGGCCCATCCATTCCGGTGGGACATTCCTGGGCGTGATCGACTTGATCGAGCAGAAGGCGATTTATTTTGACGGTCGTGCGAGCGCAGTCCCTGCGGAGTTGGCGGAGACCGCCTCTTCCGGCCGTGAGGCGCTTCTGGAAGCCCTGGCCGAAGTGGATGATCAATTGCTCACGCACTTTTTGGAAGATCAGGCCATCCCTGTGGATGAGATTCGCCATGCCCTCAAGGAGGGGATCAAGCGGAGGGTGGTCATCCCCGTGTTGGCCACGGCCAAAGACGCCCAGAAATCGCTCGAGCTGTTCTTGGAGATGGTCGTCCAGGCCACTCCTTCCGCCTCGGAATTGCATCCGGCTTCCGACTCGCTCAGCGGGCTGATCTTCAACGTGGCCTCGGATCAGTATCTGGGGGCCATGGCCTATGTGAAGCTCTACAGCGGGACGCTTTTCGAAGGCGGAGAGTTCATTAATATTCGCAGCAGAACGAAGGAGCGAGTCCGTGAGATCCTGCGCCCGATGGGAGATAGACTGCAGAAGATCCACCAGGCCGGAGCGGGCGAGATCATCGTGCTTACGAAGCTGAGTGCGTGCGCACTAGGGGAGACCCTGGCGGCTGACGAGAGTCAGGAGCCTCTGGCTTGGGTGGAGTTCCCCAAGCCGGTCTTCCCGCGGGCGATCGAGCCCCTCACCCAAGCCGATGAAGAGAAGATGAGCACGGCCTTGCGCGAACTCGTCCAGACGAAGGCCACGCTGGCCGTATGGCGTGATGACGTCACGAAGGAGACGATCTTCGCCGGTTTGGGCGATACGCAGCTAGCTGTCATGGTCGATCGCTTAAAGAATCGCTATGGGACGGGCGTGCGGCTCATCCGGCCGCGCGTGCCCTACAAAGAGACGATCACAAAACTGGCCCAGGGGCAGTACAAGCACAAAAAACAGACCGGCGGTCGCGGCCAGTACGGGGAAGTCCATCTACGCGTAGAGCCCCTGGAGCGCGGAGCGGGCTTCCAGTTCGTGGATGAGGTCAAAGGAGGCGTCATCCCCAGTCAATTCATTCCCGCCGTCGAGAAGGGCGTGGTGGAGGCGATGCAGGAGGGCATTTATAAATATCCCATCACGGATCTTCGCGTGGCGGTCTTCTACGGCAGCCATCACGAAGTCGACTCTTCTGAGATCGCCTTCAAGATCGCCGCGTCTCAGGCGTTTAAGCTGGCGATACAGAGCGCGCATCCTGTGCTGCTAGAGCCTCTCATGAAGCTCACGATTCACTCCCCGCGCGAGTTTACGGGAGACATCATGAGTAGTCTCTCCGGCAAGCGCGGCCGCATCTTGGGGATGGAGCCGGAGAGTAAAGATCTCGAGCGCATCGAAGCCGAAGTCCCGCTGGCCGAAGTGCAAGATTACGCCTTGGAGCTCAAGTCGATCACCCAAGGGCGGGCGACGTTTCAGCTCGAGTTCGTGCGCTACCAGCCCGTGACATCCGAGAAGCTGACAGAAGAGCTCCTAAAGCGGGAGCGTCGGGATGGGCCATGAAGAAGCTCACCGTCAAGACCCGCCACGAGCGGGAATTTCTTGATATTACCGCCCAAGTCGAGAGGGCTATCCGCGAGCTCCATCTTGGAGGCGGGGCCTGCCTGCTCTACGTGCCCCACACGACGGCGGGGATCACCCTCAACGAGAACGCCGATCCCGCCGTGAAAGAAGACATCCTCGCTGCGCTGGCCCGCTTAGTCCCAAAGGCGCTGAGCTATCAGCACATTGAGGGCAACGCTCACGCGCACATTCAAGCAAGCTTGATTGGCCAATGCGTGCTCGTGCCTGTGGAAGAGGGAAGACTCCGCCTGGGGACGTGGCAGGGCGTGTTCTTTTGCGAGTTCGACGGCCCACGCGCGCGCGAGGTCTGGATCCTCCCCCTCGGCCGAAAGCCGCAAGAGAATTAATCCTGACGGCCAGTTCGATTTCGAGCTTTGTGAGAAACAGCGGAGCCATACCCCTCAAGATCCAGCGTGACCCGCTCGAACCCTAAAGCTTTAAGGTGAGTCGCAATCTCTTCCAACAGACCCCGATCGAGGATCTTCTCCATCTCTTCGGGCGCGATCTCAATGCGAGCGAGTCTGTCATGGCAGCGGACGCGAACCTGGCGAAAGCCCCTCTGACGTAGGAAATCCTCCGCTTGCTCGATCATCCTAAGCCTCCCCTTCGTGACGCGAAGACCATGCGGAATGCGCGAGGCCAGACAGGCCATGCTCGGCTTGTCCCACACGCTCAGTCCCAAGGCCTTAGCGATAGCCCGCACGCCCAGCTTATCCACACGATGCTCCAGCAGGGGCTGATAGACCCCCTGCTCTTGCATGGCCATAAGACCAGGCCGGTATTCACGCGCATCAGAAAGATTTGTACCAGAGGCAACGGTTTGGTAGCCCAGTTGTGTCGCGAGTCTCTTAAGATGGCCCATGCGCATGTGCTGGCAGAAATAGCAGCGATTCTCGGGATTCGACGAAAAACTCTCGCTGGCCAGTTCGCTAAACGAGATGACTCGATGTGCGATCCCGATCTCGAGGGCGGTCCTTTGAGCCTCTTCCAGCTCGCGGGTGGCCAGCGTCTCGCTGGCCGCCGTCACAGCCAACGCACGCTCTCCCAGAGCATGATGGGCGAGCGCGGCCACGACGCTCGAATCTACCCCCCCGCTGAAGGCCACCAGGATACTCCCTTTCTGCCTCATGGCCTCCACCATCTCGGCAATCTTACGGTGCACATCCCAGCCTGGCGTCATCGTGCGAGATGATATCTTGCGCCAGGGCTCAAAATCAAAAGACTTGACGCCTCGGTACTTTTGTGTTTAGCTTGCCGTAGAAGTTCAGGGAGGAGGAAGAGATGCGCCCTGTATGGGAGATGTTGCTGATCCTGGCCTTGATCGTCAGCATCGGCCTGCTGGTCAGCCGGAGCGTCACAGAAACGAGAGCCCAACAGGATCAACTAGAGGCAAAGATCCAAGAGCTCTTGCAGCGCGAAGAGGTCGCGTTGGCTGACTTCATCGAGGCCCTAGGAGAGCCTGACGGTCTTTCGGTAGTGACTTGTGACGGGACCAAGTGCGTCCGAGCTTTCTGGGACCTCTCCTACGCGTTTAGGGAGTGCTGGAAGCGGCTGATCGTTGTGCTCCATGAGGAGAAGAAGCGGGTCTTCTTCGCGGAGACAAAAGAGCTGGTCGTGATTCAAAAGACGCCCGAGGAGACTCGGTGCGCACAGGTGCCGGAGTAGATCGCTAGCCACGCTGGATTTGCCCTTGAATTTCGTGCAGGAGGTCTATGACTCTTTGCTCAATCTGGTCGCGCACGGTCCGATAGAACTCGATGGGCTTCCCGAAGGGATCTTCGATGGCCCAGTCGCGCGCATCCCCCCGAAACGCCACCGGACAGATCTTCTCGTCAGAACATCCCATTGTGATCACATAGTCATAGCCGAGTAGCTCTTCGGGCTGAATCCCTTTCGAGCGGTGCGTGGAGATGTCGATGGCTCTCTCTTGCATGACGGCCATGGCCTCTGGGTGAACGTAGCCTTCGGGCCGGGTGCCCGCGCTGGCGATCTCGACCTCGAGCCCAAATCTCTTGGCGTAATGCTTGGCAAACCCCTCGGCCATCTGGCTGCGACAGGAGTTGCCCACGCACACGAAGATGATCCGCTTGGCCCGCTCTTGCCTCATCGCTCCATTATACACCCTGCTTCATTGACAGATCAGGCAGTGAGAAGTATGCTAGACTGAAATGATGGGCAAGCCGTATTACTATATTGAGACAGACGGCATGGTATATCTGGTGCAGCGGGACGATCGCTGGACTCTGCCACACTCGCCCCAGGAGATTCCTTTTGAGTTCGAACCCCGCGAGACGATGATCATCGCCGGTCATGAAGTCTTCTACTGCGACCCTGAGCTGCCGCATCACCCTCGCGAATGGCATCACAAAGACGAGATCCCCGGCTTAGAAAACGTCGATCCCTTGGTGCGACTGACGGTCCATCACACCCTGCCGCGCGTGGTGACAGAGGCCATCATCCACAAGGGGGATCAGTTCCTGCTCGTCAAGCCTTCCCGAGGTTTCAACGCGGGACAGTGGACCCTGCCTGGCGGCTTCGTCTCCTATGCGGAGTCACCCGCTGAGGCTCTCGAGCGCGAAGTGAAGGAAGAAGTGGGCACACCCTGCCGCGTCGGAAAGCTCCTGGGCATAGAGAGCTTCGTGGGGAAGAAATCGTTCTATACGTGGCACATGCTCTTCTACGAGGTGGAGCTTCTCTCAGAAGAATTTCGTCCGGCACCGGACGAGATCGAAGAAGTCTGCTGGTTCTCCCAACGGGAAGCGAGAAGCCTTCTTGAGGGCGCCAAGCGCAGAATCATCGAGAGGCTGTCCCACGCAGAAGGGGCTTAACGGCTTGCCTGCTCAAAGGCGTAGGCTGCTCTGAGCATCTTCGATTCTTGCAGCTTGTTGGCGATGATTTGCAGCCCGAACGGCAGCCCTTCGACCGTGCCTGCGGGAATGGAGAGGGCGCAGACCCCAGCTAGGCTGACCGGCACTAGATAGACATCCGAGAGATACATCGCTAAGGGATCTTGAGTCCTCTCGCCGAGCTTGAAGGCTGGGGTGGGAGATGCGGGTGTGATTAAAACATCTGCTCTTTGGAAGGCTTCATCGAAGTCTTGCTGGATTAGGGCTCGCACTCTCTGGGCCTTGGCATACCATTGATCGTAGTAGCCTGCGGAGAGCGCATAGGTCCCGAGCATGATGCGTCGCTTCACCTCTGGGCCGAAGCCCTCGGCCCGGCTCCTTGAGAACATCGCTTCCACGGTCTCATCGTGCGTGCGGGTGCTGTAGCGCACACCGTCGTAGCGGGCCAGATTGGCGCTCGCCTCAGAGGCAGCTATGAGATAGTACGTTGGAATCGCGTACTCTGAGTGTGGCAGCGAGACTTCCCTAAGCTCAGCTCCTAAGCCCTCAAAGACGCGCAGCCAGTCGTCGACTCGCTGTCGGGCTTCCCCTGGGAGAGCGTCAACGAACTCGCACACAATCCCCACGCGAAAGCCCTCGATGCCCTCTTCGAGACCGCGGGTGTAATCGACCCTGCCGTTGTCAATGGACGTGGAGTCCGCGGGATCGTGGCCAGCTAGGATGCTTAGAATGAGAGCTGCGTCGCGCACGTCTTTGGTGAGCGGGCCGATCTGGTCCAGTGACGAGGCATACGCCACAAGTCCATAGCGCGAAACGAGTCCATAGGTGGGCTTGAGGCCTACAACCCCGCAGAAGGCTGCGGGAAGGCGCACGGAGCCTCCAGTGTCCGTGCCCAACGCTGCAAGGGCCGTATGAGCCGCCACGGCCGCCGCTGAGCCGCCAGAAGATCCGCCGGGCACGCGCTCCAGATCGTGTGGATTTTTTGTGACATGGAAGCCGGAGTTCTCATTGGAAGAGCCCATGCCGAATTCATCCAGATTCGTCTTGCCCAAGATCGTAGCCCCGGCGGCTTTGAGTTTGGCAATGGCCGTCGCGTCGAAGATGGGCTGAAAATCTCTTAAAAATTTCGAGCCGCAGGTGGTGCGAAAACCTACGGTCGAGATCAGATCTTTGACCGCAATGGGGAGGCCCTTTAGGGGCTTATCCTGCAAGCGCTTCGCTTCTTCTAGCAAGCGCTCTTTGGCGGCGATTTCGAGATACGCTCTGATTTGGGGCTCTTTCGTTGCGATGGCGCGATAGAGATCTTCGATGACCTGCTCAAGCTGGATCTCACCCCCATCCAGAAGGGCGATGAGTTCATGGAGGCTCTTTTCGTTCAAGTTCACGGCCCTCTCCCCAGGGACAAAGACTCGGGTGCCGGGGGAGGGATTTGAACCCACACGGGCTGTGCCCACACGCTCCTGAAGCGTGCGCGTCTTCCGATTCCGCCACCCCGGCCAGCGATCGCGCTCATTGTAGGAAGCCTTCAGGGTTTTGTCAAGCTCAGGGCAGATCGCTATTATGTCATTACCTTGGAGAAGTATCTGTTGATCGTCAACCCAGTGGCCGGACGAGGAAGAACCCAAAAGCTCTTCCCCACGCTCGAGGCTCATCTTCGAGCTTGCAAACTCTCCTATGAGTTACGCTTCACTTCACGGCCTGGAGAGGCGGAGGAGCTGGCCAAAGAGGCTACCCAGAGAGGCTTCCGCGGCCTCGTGGCCGTGGGCGGAGACGGCACGGCTCACGAAGTCGCCAACGGCCTGATCGGCTCTTCTTTGGCTTTAGGCGTCATCCCTACCGGCAGCGGCAACGACTTCGCCAAGGCCATCGGCGTGCCAAAAGATCTGCCGGCAGCTATTGAGCTCTTGATCTGGGGGATGCGGCGCAGGGTGGATGTCGGCCGACTGGGAGCGCGCTATTTCATCAACGGCCTCGGGGTCGGGCTGGATGGTGCGGTCTCACATCGCTTCCGTCGCATGAAGCATCTGCGAGGTGAGCTGGCGTATCTTTGGGGAGCCATCCATGAAGCGCTCATTTTTCAGCCCATGGAGATCGACTTGCACGCCCCGGCTTGGACGTATCAAGGATCGGCTCTTCTGGCGGGCGCCTCCAATGGCCAGTACCACGGTGGGAACTTCAAACTGGCTCCCGAGGCTCAAGTCGATGATGGCTTGCTCGATGTCTACGTCATTCAGAATATGCCACCCATCAAGCGACTCTTTGAGATTCCCAAAGTTCGACGGGGAGCACATCTTTCACTTGAAGAAGTCGAGATGCGACGCGCACCGTGGGTGGAGATCGCAGCTCGACAGCCTCTTCCGGCCCACATGGACGGTGAGCCGTTTCAGTTGGAGCCGGGTCGGCACAAGGTTGAGGTCCTTCCGCGCGCGTTAGAAGTCATCTCAGCGAATCTGCACGCCAGGCCCACGGAGTCTGGTCACCCTTGCGTAGAGGCCTCGCCCACGGGCGTCTGCACGTAGAGATAGCGCTTGATGTCTTTGAGGCTGGTCTTCTCGAAGGGCTGCTCTAA
>JBBIOR010000010.1:30178-64761 GCA_037443265.1 Candidatus Fraserbacteria bacterium
TCAGCTCGACGTTGGAGAGAGCTGGTCCCACGGAGCCGGGCTTATGATTGAACGGCGTGCTGAAGCTGAGCACGGGCGCCGCCTCGGTCATCCCATATCCTTCGATCATGCCCACGCCCAGGCGCCGGAAGCCAGAGATGGTGGCGGACGAAAGCGGCGCGCTTCCCGAAATGAAAAAGCGCAGCCTCCCACCGGCCAGCTTGCGCTTGAGCAGCCAGCCCACCGCCCGGGGGACCATTTTATTCAAAGCGCCTCGCAAGAAGCTCTGTCGGATCGCCTCCTCCACCCGCTGGAACATCGCGTGATAGAGCTTGGGCACGCCTACCAAGATCGTCACGCCGTAGCGGCGCATCACGTCCGCCAGATTGGCGTAATCGTTCGTGTAGATGAGTGTGGCCCCCTTCCAGAGCGCCGCGTTGAGCACCGCCAGCCCAAAGCTGTGATTCCACGGCGCGATCGACAGGACCACATCTTGCGCATTGACATCCAATCGTTCAAAGACGGCGCTCAAGTTCGCTGTGATATTCTCATGAGTGAGCATGACGGGTTTTGCGTCTCCCGTCGTGCCCGAGGTGCAGAGCATCACGGCCACGTCTTTGGCAGAGATTGCGCGGACTGGAGGAGCTTCGTCACGCAAGAATGCGTTCCAACGATGTTCTTCCGCGTCCAAATTGACGACGAAACGCCATGGGCTGGGGCCTTCCCCCCGTGGTACCAGGTCTCCCGAGGCGATCACGCCCACCACGTCGCAGGCTTGAAGCAGACGCTGGATCTCGCCGGCTTTAAGTAGCGGATCGATCGGGACAGCCACAGCGCCGGCTCTCAGGATGCCCAGCAGCGCCGCGGCCCACTCCGGCCGCGGCCGCGCCAGGATCGCCACCTTCTCCATCGGGCGAATCCCTAGATGAATCAGGGCCGACGCGACCCCATCGGCCCACTCCAAAAGCTCACGATAGGAGATCTCATCATAGCCTCCTTGAGGCGAAAGCGTAAGAAGAGCCTTCTTTGAGCCGTAAGCTCGAGTTGACCTCTCAATGACCTCCAGCAGGGTAGGATATGATCTCACGGCGTCTGATCAGCCTCCGAAAGACCACCGGCGGTCTTGAAGGTATGTTTCGGCCTCAAGGGCCGCGATGCAGCCGTCGGCTGCCGCGATGACGGCCTGGGCATACTCTCCAGAAAACTTGCGCACATCCCCCACGCCATAGACGCCCGGAATCTTCGTGCGCGTGCGCATGTCTGTGACGAGATAGCCCTCGTCGTCCATCTCCAATTTGCCCCTCAAGAACTCCGTCGCCGGACGGTGTCCGATGTTGACGAAGACCCCGGCCACGTCCGTCTGCTCGAAGAGTCTCCCCGTGCCCAGATCCCTGAGCACGACAGCCTCAAGTCTCCCAGTGCCCTTGAGCTCTTCGACGACGGCGTTCCAGATGAATTTCACTTTCGGATTCTGCATAACTCTTTCGACGAGCACTCGGTCCTTGGCCCGGAGCGCTCGGGGATCGTCTTTGGGGTGGCGGATCACCATGCGCACTTCATTGGCGAATTTCGTCAAAAACAGCGTCTCCGTGAAGCCGGAATCCCCGGCTCCGACTTCGATGAGATTCTTGCCCCGATAGAAATAGCCGTCGCAGACGGCACAGTAAGACAGCCCACGGCCCTTCAGCTCCTTGGCCCCTTTGGCGGGAAGCTCTACCGGAGCCGCTCCTGTAGCGATAATCACCACGGGCGCTTCATATCTATTCTGATCGGTAATGACAACGTGATCTCTTCTCTCATGGCCCCATTCGACGTCGATGGCCTCTTCGAGCCTGATTTCCACTCCGAAGCGCTCGGCCTGCTGGCGCGTGCGCTCCATAAGCTGCGGGCCGGAGATGGGCTCAGAGAAGCCTGGGTAGTTCTCGACTTCTGTCGTGTCGTTGAGCTGTCCGCCGGGGATCTCCTTATCGAGTAAGAGGGCTTTCAGATGGGCGCGGGCCGTGTAGATGGCGGCCGTCAGTCCCGCCGGCCCGCCGCCTACGATGATCACGTCGTATCCCATCTGCTTGATCTGAGGCCTCCTTTTCCACAGGTGGGCCTATGATAGCCGGAATCCCTTAGGGGTGTCAATCGGAGGGGGATCGTACGCGGGCTCCGCTGTTGAAGCCGAGTGTGCCCCAGAACGAGGCAGTGATGGCCGGGAAGAAGACCATGGCTGCCTCCTTCAGGAAGTCTTCATAGGGCCGGAGGAATTCAATGACATAGGGGATGGCGCGCTTGAGGAACTCAGGCGTCTCTGGGCTGATTAGCTCCTCTTCACTGCCGGGCTGGAGCAGCCAATCGAGCAACAGCCAGGCACCGAAGGCCTCGACCAGGCCGCCGAGGGCTCCGGCGAAGCTGCCGATGAGGGTGGCCACCAGATTGCCTTCCACTCCGCTCAGCGCACCCGCAGTCAGGATGCCCGCTGTGGTTCCGGCGAAGACGAGGAGCGGGTAGGCAATGGGCCTTAGAGCGACGCGCCCTCCCCGTCGGCACACCTCTGCCTCCTTGGGATCTTGAGCCTCCCGGCACAAGGAGGAGAGGACTCCTTCGAGAATCGTCGGGCCCGCGAGCGCGCCCCCGACAGCACCCCCCAGAAATTCCCAGAAGAAGAAATCCTCGGGCTTCTGGCTGCTTCGTGGCTGGTCGGGCGCCTGTGCCCAGCTGTCCAATGGGAATCCGCCCAGCCAGAGTCCCAGAACAATCGCAATCGACATCGCTCGGGGGAAGATCATCGCCCCATTTTAACCGCTGCGGAGAGCGGAAGGCAAATGGCTGCGCTGTTGCTCGCGAGGCCCGAACTAGTTGACGGCCGCCATCCGCTGCCTTACGCTAGTAATCTCTATGGACCGAGGGCGCTTTGCAGAGCTCGTGGAGCAGGCCGTGGCGGATCTTCCAGAGTTCTTTCGAGAGAAACTGGAAAACATCGCCATTGTCATTGAAGATACGCCGCCGCCCGAAGTGGAAGAACAATACCCCGGTCAGCTGCTGTTGGGGCTCTATCAAGGCGTTCCCCGGCCCTCTCGCAGCGTCTGGTCGCTCCATGTCTACCCAGATGTGATCTCCATCTATCAGCGCAACATCGAAGCGGTCTGTTCTACGGAAGACGAGATCATTCAGCAGGTCCGTGAGACGGTCATGCACGAGATCGGCCACTATTTCGGCATGGACGAAGGTCAGCTAAGAGAGCTGGGGCTCTAGCCGGCGGGAGGCTGGGCTGGCCACCCGTCGCGTACGTCGCCCACCCGCGCGCCTGCCACGGAGGCACGCTCGGGCGGCAGCGCCTGCTCGAAGACCTCATCGATGGTGTCCACGAACACGAAGTGGAGAGCTGCGCGCACGTTGGCGGGAACTTCGGCTAAGTCGGCCTGGTTGCGCTTGGGCAAGATCACCGTCTTGACCCCTGCTCGGTGCGCCGCTAGGACCTTCTCACGAATCCCGCCTACGGGGAGGACTTTCCCACGTAGGGTGATCTCTCCCGTCATAGCCAGATCGGGCTTAAGAGGCGTCTCCGTGAGCAGCGACGCCAAGGCCGAAGCGATCGTCACGCCGGCTGACGGGCCGTCTTTGGGAATGGCTCCTTTGGGCACGTGCACGTGGATGTCATATCTTTCAAAGATCTCCGGATCGATGCCCAGCAGATGAGCCTGCGAGCGAATGAACGACAGAGCCGCGCGGGCAGACTCTTTCATGACTTCGCCCAAGTGGCCCGTGAGGATGAGCTTGCCCTTCCCGCGCATCTTGGTGGCTTCGATGAAGAGGATGTCCCCTCCGACACGCGTGACCACCAGGCCCACGGCGACGCCGCTTCTCTCTGTCCGCTCCGCCAGCTCTGGGAAATGCCTGGGCGGCCCGAGAAACTCTGAAATATCTTCCGGGGTCACGACCCATGCGTTCGATAGACCCTGGCGCAGAGCGTGGACGGCCAGCTTCCGAAGCACGCGGGCGATCTCGCGCTCCAGATGGCGCACTCCGGCCTCGTGCGTGTACTCGCGGATGACCTTCGTTACTGCGGTATCTTCAAAGCGCACCAGCGTCGCTTTGAAGCCATGGCCTTTGAGCTGGCGTGGGATGAGATAGCGTTGCGCAATGTGAAGCTTCTCTTCCTCGCTGTAGCCGGGAAGCTCCAAAACTTCCATGCGATCCAGAAGCGCTGGCGGGATGGGCTCCAAAATATTAGCCGTCGTGATGAAGAGCACTTGGGAGAGATCGAAGGGCACATCGAGATAGTGATCTTGAAACTTGGAGTTCTGCTCGGGATCGAGGACTTCCAGGAGCGCGGCGGCCGGATCGCCGCGGAAATCGAGGCCGAGTTTGTCGATCTCGTCTAGCATGAAGACCGGGTTTTTGGTCCCAGCGCGTCTTAGGCCCTGAATGATCCTTCCGGGTAGGGCTCCGATATAGGTGCGCCGGTGGCCGCGGATCTCGGCCTCGTCACGGACGCCTCCCAGTGAGATGCGCACAAATTTGCGGCCCAGAGCCCGGGCGATGGATTGACCCAGCGAGGTCTTGCCCACCCCCGGAGGTCCCACAAAACAGAAGATCGGCCCGCGCATCCCCGTCTTGCGGTTCTTCTCTGAGGCCCGAAGCTGCAACACGGCCAAATATTCCAGAATGCGCTCTTTGACTCTCTCCAGATCGTAGTGATCTTCGTCGAGGATGGTCCGAGCCCGCTCGAGGTCGAGTCGATCGCGCGTCGTCTTCGACCAGGGCAGATCCACCAGCCAGCCCAAATAGGTGCGGGCGACGGTGTACTCCGGGGAACTGGGGTGGATCTCCACTAGGCGTTCCAGCTCGCGTAGGGCTTCCTTCTCCACCTCGGGGGGCATCTTCGCTTTCTGGATACGCTCGCGTAGCTCATGGATCTCTGGATTCTCTTCTTCTCCCAGCTCGCGGCGGATGGCCGCCAGTTTCTCGCGCAGATAGCGTTCTTTGATGCCGCGCTCCAGCTCCCCCTTTACTTCCGTCTCGATTTTCGAGCCCAGTTCGAGAAATTCCAGCTCTCTCTCCAGCAGTCGCGTGAGCAGAAGCAGGCGCTCCTTGACATCGAAGAGCTCGAGCAACTGTTGTTTCTCGCGAGAATCGAGATCCAGATGCGCGGCCACGGCGTCTACCAGCTGCTCGGGATCCTCGATCTTACGAATGGCGGGCAGGATCTCCGTAGACAGCGTAGGCGAGATGGAGGCCATCTTCTGGAAGCGCAGCGTCATGTTCTTGATCAGCGCCTCCAGCTCCACATCGCGCTCGACTTTGGGCTGTACGACCTCGACGCGGGCGATCAAGAAGGGAGCCTGCTGAATGAACTCCACGACGCGGAAGCGCGCCAGCCCCTGAACGAGCACCATCACTGTCTGATTGGGATATTTCATCACACGGACGATGCGGCAGACCGTTCCCGCCGAGTGGAGATCATCCGGTCCGGGCTGCTCTGTGGTCGGCTCCTTCTGCATGATCACTCCCAGCCATTTGCCGGTCGTCATCGCTTCTTCAATGGCCCGGAGTGACCCATCCCGTCCGACGGAGAGGGGCACGAGCGACTGGGGGAAGACTACGCTGTCTCTGAGCGGCAGGATTGGCAACTCTTGCGGCAATCGCTCAGGAATGCCGGCGCGCTCGCCCTCTGGCTGCTCAGCAAGGGTTTGAAGATCCATAGCTTGGCTCATTTTAAACGCGATGAGATCTCTTCGCAAGGCTTGCAGAGTAGATCTCTCAGCCCTATACTTCAAGCCGTCTTCCGGCTTGGGTGAAGGCATTGAACTCCGATCGCTGGTTCTACGGGGCCTTATTAGCTAACGTAGCTCAGGGCGGATCGTCGTTGCTCATCCCGCTCTACGCAACCATCGTCTTGGATGCGACCGTGGGCGACGTGGGCTGGATCACCGGCATAGCCAGTTGGGTGGGTGTCTTGGCCAGCCTGCTGTGGGGCCGTCTGTCCGATCGCCTGGGTCGCCGCAAGCCCTTTGTGCTCATTGGCTTCCTGGGCCTGACGGCTTCTCTTGGACTTATGGGTCTTAGCCGCTCTGTGGGCCAGTTGATTGTCCTGAACGCGCTGCTCAATCTCACGTGGCTGGCCAGCGCTGCTGTAGTGACGCTCTTGGCCATCGCGGACACGGATCAGTGGCACTGGGAGTCACGCATTGGGGTTCTCCATCGTCAGATGGGCGTCGGCTGGGTACTCGGCCTGATGTTGGGATCCCTCTGGACCGGATCTCTGGGTCTTATGCTCGGGGGCCAAGAGATCAGCCTACGCTCGCTCTTCTTTGTTCTGGCGACGTTGTCGGCCGCCGGTGCTCTCTTCGCCACCCGCTGGATCAGGGAGCAGCCGCTGCCCCAGCCCGTGGAAGAGCGGCGCTTCCAGGGGCTGGCCCTGGCCGCCGGGCAGCTCATCGAGCGCTTCAAGTTCGCCCCTTTCCGGCTGTATCACATCGTCAGCCCCCGGAGGCTCTGGATGACGCTCCGTGGAGGGAACGAGTTCGGCCTGGCTCTGACGCGGTATTTTTATGCCGTCATCGTCTTCTTCATCGGCTTTTCGATGTTCTTCATCCCGTACCCGATCTTTCTCAAAGATCAGCTCGGGTTGGGGAGCGCGGAGATCTTCGCGCTCTGGGTGGTCCACTCCGGCATGAGCGCGTACTTCAACTTGAGGGTAGGAAAGCTCGTCGAGCGCTGGGAAAATCGTCACTTGCAGCGGACTGCCCTCTTGCTGCGGGCCTCGGTCTTCCTAGGGGCGGGATTGTTCCTCCCTCAGCTGGCGGGGCATCCAGGGCCAGCCAGGGTGCTGATCGCCTTCTTCTTTGTGCTCACAGGGATCAGCTGGGCCGTGGTGAACATCACGGCGATCGCGCTCATCTCCTGGCAGGTCAGAGAGGGGCTCCGCGGCCAAGCGCTGGGCACGTACAATGCGCTCTCGGGTCTAGGCTCGGTGATCGGGTCCATCCTCGGCGGGCAGATCGCCCGGGTCAGTTACCCACTGGCTTTCATGTTGGCGGCAGCGTTCGTGCTGCTGGGCTGGTGGCTGACCCGCTTTAGCTTTGTGGAAGAGCACGCAAGAAGTCGACAATCTGCCAGTGCTCTTTTGCGCTGAGCGTTCCTTCTTCGATCATCAGCTCCAGCAACTCATCCCAATGGCTCAAGCTGTAGAGCGTGATCCCGTGCGCGAGAAGGCGCGTGCGAGCCTCACTCAGCCCGGCCTGCTTGCTGTAATACTCAAACACGCAAAGACAGTTCTGCACGATTCCAGAAGCAGCCTCAATGCCCTGCTGAAAGAGGAGCTTGCTCCTCCCATCCGTGACGAGATCTTCCACGAGCAGCACCCGAGCACCCGCCCCGAGCACGCCCTCAATCTGAGATCCCTTGCCGTGGCCTTTGGGAGCTTTGCGCACGTAGATCATGGGTTTTTTGAGTTCCACGGCCAGAAAGGCCGCGAACGGGATGCCCGCTGTCTCTCCTCCGGCAATCACATCCACGGCCTCCAGTCCGATCTGCTCGTGGACGATTTGGGCGAAGGCCTGCGTGATCAGCCCGCGCTCTCTGGGAAAGGAGATGAGCCGGCGGCAATCGACGTAGACGGGCGAGAGCCGCCCTGAGGCCAGCCGAAAGGGCTCCTCCAGACGGATGAGCACAGACTGCGTCTCCAGCAGCGCTTTTGCGATCTCCTTCATGGCAACTGAGTGTAGGAGCTGGCCGCGGGCAAGTCAAAACTCCAACTCCGCTTTTCTTGGGCGCGCGGTCGAGTATAATGGAGCCTCATGACCCGTACCTATCTCATCCGCCATGGGGAGACGGACTGGAATCGCGCTGGCCTCTGCATGGGCCAGATGGACATCCCCCTTAATGAGCTGGGCCATCGTCAAGCCGAACTGACCGCCGAGCGCTTGGCTTCGCTGGGCATTGACGCCGTATATTCGAGCGACCTTGTGCGGGCCTTAGAGACCGCGCGTCCCATCGCCGCCCGCCACGGGCTCACCCCTGTGGCTTTGAAGGAGCTGCGCGAGCTGCATTACGGCCGCTGGCAGGGCCATAGCCACGAGGAGATCGAAAGGCTCTTCCCGCAGGCCTTCCGCATCGGTCCTCCTGAAGAGAGCATCGAGTTTCAGCCCGAAGGCGGTGAGAGCCGCTACCAGCTCTACCAACGCTCCGTACGCGCCTTTGAAGAGATCTGGGCGAAGCATCGCGGGCAGACTGTAGTGCTTGTGACCCACGGCGGCGTGATCCGGTGTCTCGTCAATTACGTGCTCCAAAGAGATTCCGAGCAGAACAAAGGCATCTTCTACAGTCGTGGTTTCCTCTGCGACAACTGCGGCATCACCCTCATCGAATCCCGAGACGATGGACATCCGCGCGTCAAATATCTCAATGACAGATGCCATCTGGAGTCTCTCGACGCCCTGGACCGATAACGACTCCCTAGAACTGGATGGCGATGGCTGTCCCTAAGGCCGGATCGGCACTCGACGGCGCGAGGGGCGCTAGGGCTTGGGCAAGAAACGTATTCGTTGGTCAGCTCCGGCCAGAGCTTCTCAGGGTTGCTTTACGTCTGGGTTGAGCGAGGCGAATAGTCCTCGCGGGTTGATGGACTTCACCCAGACCGTGAGGCCGTAGAGGGTGGGATGCCAGAAGGCCAGAGGCGAGCCCTGAGCGTTTCTAAGGGGTGCGTTGGCGATGGCAGCAGCGGCCTGCTCTGTGCCGTCTTCGAAGTGGGCGGCCGCCGCATGGCTGGCCCACTTCGTGACTTGAAAGAGCGTGGCATTCGCGTCTGTAGCGATGAACCGCACGCCTGCCAGCTTGAGGTTCCCCTCCGAATCTACGGCGTACAGCAACACCGGCGGGCGCTCAAACGCGACCGGCCCACGCAAGAACGCCTCTTTCACGTAGAGCTGGCCGACCTCGGCGATAAATGTCCCGATCTTGACGTAGCCGTCGGTTTCGGCGGTCTTCACATCGCGGTATTTGTCGACGAGTTTGCCCAGCTGGTTGATCTGAATGATGGCCTGGACATCCTCGGCTGTCAGACGATACTGCGTGCCTGGGATGAACACGTCGGCGGCAAAGCGCGCGTTGGCATCGCGGACTTCCTCATCGGTGACGACGCCATCGTCGATGTAATAGCTCATCCAGGTAGGAACCGTAGGATCACTCTTAAAATCGGCGGTGAAGGCGGCGCGCGCTCGCAGACCCTCGGTGACTCGGACGGTGATCGTCGTCTCGGCCGTCGCGTCCTGATCATCCGTGATGCGGAGTTTCACGGTGAACTCTCCCGCGTTGCCGAAGGGGTGGCGAGCCGCGGCCTCTGTAGTGGTTTGGTCGAAGGTGCCGTCGTTCGTCCAGTCCCACTCGTATTTCGTGATCTTCCCGTCGGGATCTGTGGAAGAAGACGCATCGAATTTGACGGCATCTCCGGTGATGGGTGCTTCCGGAGCGAAGGTGACTCGGGCCACCGGAGGCTGATTGGGTGTCGCAGGCTGCGAGGGCGGCTCAGGCTGTTGGGGTGGCTGCGGTTGACCTGGGCCTCGACCCACTTGGAGGGTGGCCGAAGGCAGTTCCAGGCTGACAGAGCGACCCTGGGCATCAGTGTAGACGAGCTTTGAGGGCGGCTGGTGGATGGCCCATGAGCCTTCGCGCAGGGCGCTCAGGCGATATTGCGTCTGCCAACTGCCTCCTTGGAAGAGGAGCGGAATCTGCCAGGTCAATTGGAGAACGCCTCGGCCGACGCTGGCCACCAGGGGGGCTTTCTCGAGGCCTCCCTCATAATGGAGCGCTTCTGAGAGGATCTGGGTGATCGTCAAGAAGCGCGCGGAGACGGCCCGATTGGCGCGCCTCAGCACGCTCTCCAGAGCGTCGTCGCTGAAGCTCGTGAAGAATAGGCCCTGGGAGATGCGGGCGATCTCGCTGAGCACCTGGCGGCGGGCAGCCGGACTCATCGCGATGGGAAAGATGGGGATCTTCGCCTCGGCGGCCCTTTGAGCTTGTACGAGGGGATCCCCTCCCACGTTGCTCGCTCCATCTGTGGGAAGGACAATGAGCTTAGCCGCGTTGGCTCGGCTGTTCTTGGTGATCTCAAAGAGGCCCAGCATCAGCCCATCTCCCAAAGCCGTCTGCACGCCTGGGCGCAACCCATCAATGATCTGCAGGGCTCGGGCTCTGTCTGTGCTCAGGGCCAGATCCAGCTGAGCCGTATCCGCAAACGAAGCGATGCCCACGCGATCATCGCTGCTCAGGCTCTCTATGAACGCGCGGGCGATCTTCTTCACTGGCTCGAGCTCCACGCTGGCCGAGCGATCGAGTACGAGCATGAGATCGATAGGGCCTCCTGTGATGGCCGGCCCCGTCAGCTTGAGCGTGACGGTCGTCACATCGGGAGTGCCAGTCCCCTTGACGACGATCTGCGTGGGATTGACAGTCAATTCAATCTTCGTATCGCCGGTCTGCTGGGCTGTGCCGCTGGTCGCTACGATGAGTCCAACGAGCAGGAACCCTATGAGCGCCCCATGAAGACTCAAAGAATTGCGCACAGGCCATCACCCCTTAAGCCCGCTAAAGAGCCGTTCTTGGCCATTCTAGTCGAGCGAAGAGGGCAAGGTCAACCGCGGCTGACCGATGCCATCTTGACATCGGGCACCTCTCGGAGAAGCTCCACCGGGCGAAGCTGACACTGGAAGCAGTTCTCCCAGTGCATCCGCAGGTGCTCTTTGACCTCGGCCATGGTGATGGAGCGTGAGAGCTCGCGCTCCAGGGAGGTCATGATGGAGCCGTCGAAGCCGCAGGGGGAGATGAATTGAAAGAACCTCAGATCTGGGGAGACATTAAGAGCGAAGCCGTGATATGTCACCCAGCGCTGCACGGCGATCCCGATAGAGGCGATCTTTTTATCTCGGGTCCAGACCCCGGTGGCCCCGGCTCGTCTTTGAGCGGGGAGGCCAAAGTCGCGGAGCGTCTGAATGAGAAGCTCTTCCAGATCGCGCAGATAGCGGTGCAGATTGCGTCTTGCGCCCTCGAGTTTGACGATGGGATAGCCCACGAGCTGGCCGGGGCCGTGATAGGTCGCCTCCCCGCCGCGCTCGACCTCATAGACGGGAATGGGCGGCGTCGGGACGCGAAACAGGCCCCTCTCCCGTCGCCTGCGCCCCAGGGTGATCACGTGCGGGTGCTCGACGAGCATGAGCACATCCGGGATCTCATCGCGAGCACGCCTCTGGACGAGCTCTTTCTGCCAGGCCCACACCTCGGCGTAGTCGCGCGTCCCCAGATCTAGAAGCCAGGCCTCCTGGGCCATCGCTTGGATTTACGCTCCGATCAAGAGCCACTTCGGGTCTTCCAGGAAAGCCTTCACGTCTTTGGCGAAGGCGGCCCCCACATGGCCATCGATCAAGCGATGGTCGAAGGAGAGCGAAAGGAGCATGATATCGCGAATGGCGATCTCGCCCTCTATCACTACAGGGCGCTTCTTGATCTCATGGACTCCCAAAATGGCCGATTCCGGCGTGTTGATGATGGGGGTGGCGAAGAGCCCGCCCATGGCTCCCAGACTCGTGATGGTAAACGTCCCGCCTTGGAGTTCTTCCAGGGCGATCTTGCCCTCGCGGGCCTTGGTAGCGAGTCGCTCGATCTCCGCGGCCATCTCCACAATGCTCATGCGATCGGCGCCTTTGAGCACCGGCACGATGAGCCCTTGATCCGTGGCCGTGGCGATCCCGATATTATAATAATATTTGAGGACGATCTCGCCCTTCTCGTGATCGATGGAAGCGTTCAGATAGGGATGTTTTTTCAGTCCCCCGACGCAGGCTTTGACGATGAAGGGGAGATACGTCAGTTTGACGCCCTGTTTTTCGGCCACGGCCTTCAGCTGCTCGCGGACTTTCACCAGCTCCGTGACGTCGACTTCGTCTACATACGTAAAATGCGCGGCGGTCGTCTTTGAGTGGTGCATGTGATCGGAGATGCGCTTGCGGATGCCGCGCAGTGGAATGCGTTCTTCCCGCTGCTCGGGAGCGATCCTTCGCAGCGGAGGAGCTTCTAATTTGGGAGCTGTCGTGGGAGCCGCGGCTCGCGCATCCGCAAAGCGGCGGACGTCTTCGTCTGTGACTCTTCCGCCGGGTCCGGTGCCCTGCACTTGAGAGATATCCACGCCCAGTTCACGCGCCAATTTGCGCGTGGCCGGGGTGGCGAGCACTCGGCGGGCGGGCGCGGGCGGAGTGGCCACAACCGTCTCGCCTTTGGCAGCCTGAATGACTTTCTCCGCTTTGGCTTTGGCGACCGTTGTGGCTCCTCTTCCGTCCGTGGTAGGCACTTCGCCTTCTTTGCCGATCACGACGAGCACAGAGCCCACTGGCACGACTTCGCCCTCTTTGGCCCGAATCTGCAGAATCTTGCCCGCGGCGGGTGATGGAATCTCCACGGTGGCCTTGTCCGTCATCACTTCCACCAGCGGCTGATCCTCCTTCACGATGTCGCCTTCTTTCACCAGCCACTTGACGATCTCCCCTTCGTGAACGCCTTCTCCAATATCGGGCAACTTGAATTCCATAGCATCACTCCCCTTTAGAAATGGACGACCCTTTCGATGGCATCAAGAATCCTTTCCACCGTCGGCAGATATTGAGACTCGAGCGCGTAGGGAAACGGCGTGTCAAAGCCGGCCACTCTCACAATGGGCGCTTTCAGATACTCGATCGCCTCTTCAGCGATGGTGGCCGCAAGCTCTGCTCCGAAGCCGCAGAGCTTAGGGGCTTCATGCACGATCACGGCCCGCCCCGTCTTCCTCACAGATTCTAGCACGGCCTCCTTGTCGAAGGGCAAGAGCGTTCTTAAATCTATGACTTCCACGGAGATGCCCTTCGGCTGGGCGGCCTCTGCCGCCGAGAGCGCCTCGTGAAACATCGCGCCATAGGCTAGGAGCGAGACATCTTCGCCGGGACGCGCAAGACGTGCCTCCCCTAGTGGCACAGTGTACTCACCCTCGGGCACTTCTGCTCGTACGGCGCGATAGATGCGCTTGGGCTCCAAGAAGAGCACCGGATCTTCATCCCAGATAGCAGAGAGCAATAGGCCCTTCGCGTCATAGGGGCTAGAGGGGACGACTACTTTTAGGCCCGGGGTGTGCACAAAGTAGGCCTCGGAGCTCTGGGAGTGATAGAGCCCGCCCTTGATGCCGCCGCCGTAGGGCGAGCGGATGACGAGCGGGCAGGCGTATTGGCCGCCGGAGCGATAGCGGAATTTTGCCAGCTCATTTACGATCTGATCGAAGGCCGGGTAGATGAAATCGAGGAATTGAATCTCGGGGATGGGCTTGAGCCCGTAGAGGGCCATCCCGATGGCTGTGCCGACGATGCCTGCTTCGGCCAGGGGGGTGTCGATGACGCGTTCGGGGCCGAATTCGTCGAGGAGCCCTTCGGTGGCGCGGAAGACCCCGCCAATCTTCCCCACATCTTCGCCCAGGATGACAATCCGCTCATCGGCTCTCATGGCGGTGCGTAAGGCGTCGTTGATGGCTTGCACGAGTGTCAGGGCCGGCATGGTACGGTTTCATCTCCCCTTCCATCTTAGCCGAGCTGTAGCTTTGCGATCAAGTGGAGCTGCCTGGCAATCAAGCGTTCTAGCTGCCGGTAGCCCAAAAAATTTCTAGGACCCCAAGACGCGCGCTACCCCCTCGCGCAGCTCCTCCGGAAAGCAGAGGCGCGCCCGCCTCACCCAACGATTCATGATCGCCCGAATCAGCTCCGAATGCTCCGAAAGCTCATAGAGCCTCAGAGCGCGATCCACCAGATAGATGTTCTCACCTACCTCCCGCTTAGAGTCAGAACGCCGAAAGAGCCCGTCCACATAGGGATCGGCAATGGCCGTGTCCAGCACGAGATAATAGCGCGGATCAAAGCCAAAAGATCGAGACAGCTTCTCAAGTCTCTCCTTAAGGCGCTCATAGCGCTTGGGCTCAATCTCCACCGTCTTGAAGATCCTGCGCTCGAGAAATCTCCGGCAGAGATCCGACAAGATCTCATCGGGGCTTTCAGCCCACTCACGCAGGGCATACGCCAAGACAATATCATCGAGAGTAAGAAATTCTTCGGGCGTGAGCCTTTCAGGCTGAACGAGCAACGTGCGCAGCGGCCCGGTCACAAATATTCTTTCGTCGTTGACCAGAAGCTCTGCCGCTCTCTTTAGGATCTGAAGGATCATCACCCCGGCCGCGCGACTCGTCTTGTGATGATAGACCTGCTGATACATGTAATAACGGGCAAGCACGTAGCTCTCCACCGCTCGAAGGCCCTTGTCGAGATCCACGGCAATCTCCCAATCGCCCTCATGCTCCACGATCCTCAAGCTGTGAATGAGCCACTCCAGATCGAATCTCCCGTAGCCCACGCCCGTGTGATAACTGTCTCTTAAGAGATAATCCATACGATCCACATCGAGCTGGCTGGCAATCAGCTTGACGGCAAACGAGGGCTTGAAGACCCGCTCGATGATCTGACGGAGCTGGCGCGGGTAGGTCTTGTCAAACGCTTTGAGGGCCTGATGGGCTTCCCCCTTGGGATGAGTAAGCAGCCGCGCCGTCCAGGCCTCGTGAGATGTGCCCGTGAAATTCTCTAACAGATGCGAGAGCGGGAAGTGCCCAATATCATGCAGGAGAGCCGCGCTCAAAAGAAGCTCGCGGTGCACCCGAAGATGCTTGATGAGCGCCCGGAAGCGGGAATCGCTCTTAAGCCCCTCCATTCGCTCGATGATCCGCTTCATCAAAAACGCCGCTCCCAGCGAGTGCGAGAAGCGATTGTGATCCGCACCGGGATAGACGACATAGCTTACGCCCATCAGCTTTATCGAACGCAGGCGCTGGACTTCGCGGGTCTCGACGAGATTGAGCACCAGTTGATCTCGCCCGCGGTCAAAGCCCAAGAGATTATGAATCGGATCGCGGAAGACTTTCTCCATAGCTCTCCAGCTTGCCCCTTCCCGCCCCAACTCAGTATGATCTACCCTGCATCCCCATGCAGGGTACAAGAGAGAAGGGTGGGAAGACCAACGCATCCTATGGCCAAGTCCCAGTTGATCCAAGTCCCGAAGACGTCCCAGAAGATCGAGGCTAAGAGCGGGAGACTCGTGGTGCCGGATCGTCCCATCATCCCCTTCATCGAGGGCGATGGCATCGGGCGCGACATCTGGCGCGCCACCCGGCTCGTGCTCGATGCCGCCGTCGAGAAGGCCTATAACAACAAGAAGAAGATCGAATGGCTGGAGATCTACGCCGGCCAGAAGGCTCTTCGCATCTGCGGTGAGCTTCTGCCCCAGGAGACGCTTGAGGCCATTCGCACATTCAAGGTCGCCCTCAAAGGCCCGCTGGAGACCCCCGTGGGCTCCGGATTTCGCAGCCTCAACGTCACGCTCCGCCAAGTGCTCGATCTCTACGCCTGCGTGCGCCCCATTCAATACATCCCTGGCGTGCCAAGCCCTCTCAAACACCCCGAGAGGGTCAATTTTGTGATCTTCCGCGAAAACACAGAAGACGTCTATGCCGGCATCGAGTGGGAAGCGGGCTCCTCAGAAGCCAAGAAGCTGATCACGCTCCTCCGGCGCGAATTTAACGTCCGCTTGCGTGAGGATTCCGGCGTCGGGATCAAGCCCATCAGCGAGTTCGGCAGCCAGCGCCTCGTGCGCAAGGCCATTGAGTACGCCCTCCAGAACAAGCGCCGTCGCGTCACGTTGGTGCACAAGGGCAACATCATGAAGTACACCGAGGGCGCCTTTAGAAAGTGGGGCTACGAGCTGGCTACCCAAGAGTTTTCTGATGTGATCATCACCGAAGAGGCCCTCTGGGAGCAATATGGGGGCAAACTGCCCGACGGGAAGATTCTCATCAATGATCGCATGGCAGACATCATGTTCCAGCATGTGCTCACCCGGCCCGATGAGTTCGAAGTGATTGCCACCCCCAATCTCAACGGGGATTATTTAAGCGATGCCTGTGCGGCACAAGTGGGAGGCGTGGGCATCGCGCCGGGAGCCAATATCGGAGACGAGATCGGACTCTTCGAGGCCACCCACGGGACCGCCCCCTCCCATGCGGACAAGGACGAGGCCAACCCCACAGCTCTCATTCTTTCAGGCGTGCTCATGTTCGAGTATCTTGGCTGGCGGGAGGCCGCCGGCCTGATTCGCGATGCGCTCGCCGAGACGATTCAGAATAAGACAGTCACGTACGATCTAGCTCGCCAGATGGAAGGGGCCAAGAAGCTCTCCACCCGCCAGTTCGCCGAGGCCATCGTGAGAAATTTATAATGCGCTACATAGAGCCCGCCCAGGCCGATCGTAATCTCTTCATCCTCGATACCCAAATGCTGGGTATGAGCCGCTACGGCTCTCTTTATATTTTGAGAGCCCCAAAGCCGGTGATCATCGAGACGGGTTTTTCGCACACGCTGGAGAAGACGCTCGCGGCCTTGGAAGAGCTTAAGATCCGCCCTGAGGACGTGGCGTATATTCTCCCCACACACGTGCACCTGGACCATGCCGGCGGGACGGGGTTTCTGGCAGAAGCTTGCCCTAACGCGAAGCTCGTCTGCCATCATCTGGGAGCACCGCATCTCATAGATCCAGCGAAGCTCATCCAGAGCGTGCAGCGGGCCGTAGGCGTGCTCTTCCCCTATTACGGGACGATGAAGCCCGTCCCCTCCGAGCGAATCATGGCTGTTCGGGGAGGAGAACGCTTCGATCTGGGCGGTGGCTACTCTCTCGAAGTCATCGACTCACCGGGTCACGCGCCGCATCACGCCTGTTTCTATGAGCACAGGACGAAGGGAATCTTCACAGGAGACGCCGTAGGCATCTATCGCCGGGAAGCGACGGGCCTTGTGATGACAACTCCTCCCCCCGCCTTCCATTATGAGGACTGGCTTAAGACGCTCAGGCGCCTAAGAGCGCTTTCTCTTCGCTGGCTCTACTTTACTCATTACGGGGTGGAGGATCGACCCCGTGAGCTGATCGATGAATTCGAGATGCTTCTCGGCCGCTGGGTGAAGGAGATCGAAGAGGCATGGCAAGAGCTGGGCGACGAGCAGGCCGTCAAAGAGCACTTCGTGGCCAGAGAAGCGCAGACGCTGGGGAAGTTCTACGAGCCGGCCATGCTGCGCCAGGAAGTAGGTATGAACGTCCAAGGCGTGCTGCTTTATTTTAAAAAGCGTCGCTTGGCCTCGTCATGAGACCTACTGAGGCCATCACTGTCCGGGCCCTGGATGTGGAGGGCCGATTGAAATATTGCTGGCCGGCTGTGCTGCTCGCCGAGGAGGAGGGGCTAATCGTCCTCTGCGGCGACTGGGAGCGCCCGCTGCAATATCCTCACGGTGCCAGCGTGCCCATCACAAACCGCTCGCTCGAGTTCTACTGGCTCGATCAGCCCTATGTGATCTCCGCGCTCTTCGATCGCGCGTGGCAACTCAAGGAATACTACGCGCGTGTGACCCTCCCTCCCCAATATGATAAAAGCTTCAAGAGGCTCTCGTTTGTCATGCTCGGCCTAGATCTCCAGATCAAGCCAGATTACGAGTACGACCTGCTGGAGTACCCGGACTCGGAGGACTCCCCTGCCCAAATAGAGCGCCGGGACGGACTCATGGCGTTGATTGAGCTCATTGAAAGAAGAGAAGGTCCTTTCAATTTCGAGTTTTTAGGATCCTATCTGAAGCGAGCCTGTAGAGGGTCTTGAGGCCCCCTCAAACTTGACAAATTAGCAAAGAGTGTTGTATTGTCAATTCTCCTTCCTAGGGCTCTCCCTAGGAAGTCGAGGAGCTTGGCCTGCGGCTTCGAACCGCGTCCTCGGACTGGGGAAGAATCTGCCCCTAGGGGCAGCAAAACCCTGGTAGCCTATGCCTCACCCCAAAAACCCTGCCCGTAAGGCCAAGCTCTTCGTATTCATTGATATGGGATAAAATTGAAGACAACGCCGGGGATTTGTGAATGACCGATGCCCTTTTGAGAGAAGAGCTTGATCACTTCCCAAGGTGCGCGAAGCGGGCACGGAAGTGGCGCAGCGGTCCCTTGCCATACACGAGCTTCAAGCCCTGAATCCTCCCTCGGCGCTGGGCAATCGCTTTGAGCGCATCTACTACCACATCCAAATGCTCCTGGGTGTAGACCCGACGGGGGATTGCGAGTCTTACCAGTTCTAAGCGTGGGTAGATCACTTCGCCGGTGCGCTCGTCCGGGCGAGCAAACATGACACTGCCGATTTCCACAGCCCGGATGCCCGCCTCAAGATAGAGCTCGACGACCAGGGCCTGAGCGGGAAAGGCGCTCTGCGGGATGTGGGGCAGAAAGCGCTTGGCATCGATGTAGACGGCATGGCCTCCGATGGGCTCAAGGATCGGGATGCCCTCGGCCCTCAGGCGTTCTCCCAGATAGCGCACTTGAGTGATACGATCGTGCAGATATTGTTCATCCAGCGCCTCGCGCAGTCCTTGAGCGATCGCTTCCAGATCCCGTCCGGCCAGCCCCCCATAGGTCGGAAAGCCTTCCATCAGGATCAGGCGCTCGCAGGCTCGCTCATAGAGCTCCGCGTCGTTCAAAGCGAGAAATCCGCCGATGTTAACGATGGCGTCCTTCTTGGCACTCATCGTGCACCCATCGGCCCATGAGAAGACCTCGCGGACGATCTCGACGATGGATTTCTTGTCATAGCCCGGCTCGCGCTCTTTGATGAAATAGGCGTTTTCAGCGAAGCGGGCTGCATCCAAAAAGAAGGGGATTCCGTAGGAGCGGGCAAGACGGCTCACCTGGCGAATATTTTCTAATGAGACCGGTTGGCCGCCGCCGCTATTGTTCGTGATGGTCAGCATGACGAGCGGGACCCGCTCGACTCCCTTCTCCTCGATGAGGGCCTTGAGTCTTTCCACGTCCAGGTTGCCTTTGAAGGGATGCAGCCTTGTAGGATCGTAGGCTGCCTCGATGGCCAGATCAACAGGCTCGGCGCCGCCCTCGAGCACATGAGCCCGGGTGGTATCAAAGTGCATATTGTTGGGCACGAAGTCTCCAGGCTGCACAAGAGAGGAGAAGAGCACGTTCTCGGCGCCGCGGCCCTGATGGGTCGGCAACACGTACTTAAAGCCTGTGATCTCGCGGACGGTCTCTGAAAATCTTTGAAAGCTCCGGCTGCCCGCGTACGCCTCATCGCCCACCATGAGCGCGGCCCACTGCTCCTGGCTCATGGCACCCGTGCCAGAGTCCGTCAAGAGATCAATATAGACGTCTTCGGAGGCCAGATGGAAGACGTTATAGCCAGCTTCTTCCAGCTTTCTGGCGCGCTCCTGCCGCGGCAGGAGCCGTATGGGTTCGACGACTTTGATCTTGTACGGCTTGTACCACGCAGAAGGAGAGCTCATTCTGCGGTTACTCCTGGGCACGCGCCCCACGATCTTCGCTCATGAACGGCTTCAAAATATCTATGGGCACCGGGAAGACCACGGTGGTGGTCCGCTCGGAGGTGATATCGAGAAGCGTCTGCAGGAAGCGCAGCTGGATGGAGGCCGGCTGCTGCTGGAGGACCTGCGCCGCCTGAGCCAGCCTCTCGGCCGCTTGATATTCTCCCTCGGCGTTGATGATCTTGGCGCGCCGCTCCCGCTCGGCCTCGGCCTGTCTGGCGATGGCCCGCTGCATCTCCTGCGGAATTCTTACATCCTTGATCTCGACGGTCTTGACTTTGATACCCCATGGGTCCGTGTGCTCGTCGATGATCTCCTGCAGGCGTTTGTTGAGCTTCTCCCGCTCGGCCAGCAGCTCATCCAGCTCTACTTGGCCTAAGACGCTCCGCAGCGTCGTCTGAGAGATCTGATTGGTGGCCTGGAGGAAATCCTCCACTTCCACAATGGCCTTGTTGGGGTCCATCACGCGGAAGAAGACCACCGCGTTCACTTGCACCGTGACGTTGTCCCGGGTGATGACCTCTTGGGGCGGGATGTCCAGCGTGATGACTCGCAGGCTCACCTTGACCATCTTATCGACGATGGGGATCAGGAAGAAGAGCCCCGGACCCTTGGCTCCGATGAGTCGTCCCAACCGGAAGATGACTCCCCGCTCGTATTCGCGCACGATCCGAATCGCGCTCGAGAGCAGCATGATCACCAGCACGAGGATCAGCGCAATGGTAAACGTATTCACAGCCGCACCTCCTTGGAAGAATTCCAATAGTGCCTTTCGAAACGGCTCCAGTTGCAGCAAAAAGACCACAACGGCCAGGAGAACTCCCACAAGGGCTGAGATGCCTTGCTCCCCGTCGGTTCGGCCGTTCATATCATGCCCCTCCGCCCTGGCCTCTTTGGTGACCCTATTATTGACCATCAGCCCCAAGAAAGCAAAATTGAACGTTGTCTTCTACGTGCTTTGGGATTAGAATGGCCCCATTGACCGCAAACTATGACGAGAAGAGCGTTGATCGCCGCCAATTGGAAGATGCACAAGACCCTCGCAGAAGCGGAGGCTTTCGTAAAGGCATTCCTCGCTCCAGGGTGTGATTGGCCAGGGATTGAAGTGGCTCTGGCTCCGCCGTTTACAGCCCTCGCAGCGGTAGGAGCGGCCTTGCAGGGCTCCCGTGTGAAACTCGCTGCGCAAGACACGCACTTTGCCGAAGAAGGAGCCTACACGGGCGAAATCTCGCCCCGCATGCTTCAAGACCTGGGCTGCACCTACGTGATTGTGGGACACTCGGAGCGCCGGCGGCTCTTGGGAGAGAGCGATGAGTTCATCCACAAGAAGCTGAGGGCCGTCTTCACGCACGAGCTGATTCCCATCTTGTGCGTGGGCGAGACGCAGGATGAGCGCCGCATGGGAGCTACCGAGCGCATTCTCGAGCGCCAGCTCTTGGCCGCGCTCAATGGAGTCACCCCAGAGCAAGCCGCTCGGCTCGTGATTGCCTATGAGCCTGTCTGGGCCATCGGGACGGGCCAGACGGCCTCCCCAGAAGATGCCGAGCGCGCTGCCCACTTCCTGCGAAAGATCATGCAGGAGCTCTGGGGCACGCAGGCGGCTGAGTCTGTGAGAATACAGTACGGCGGCAGCGTGAGGCCAGATAACGCTTTGGAACTCATGGCGCAGCCGAACGTAGATGGCCTTCTGGTCGGCGGGGCATCGCTAGACCCTATCGCCTTCGCGGAGATCGTAAAAGCCGCTGCGGCTGCGCGCAAACATGCCCGAGCTCCCTGAGGTCGAGACGATCCGCCGGGGCCTGGAGCAAGAGCTTTTGGGGCGAACGCTCCTCGATCTCCACGTCAAAGAGAGAGTGCATCTACTGAAGAACTGTTCGCCCGCACAGCTGAGGCGCGCGCTCATCGGACGGCGCTTGAAAGCCGTAGGCCGTCGCGGCAAATTTCTCATCTTCGATTTCGAGCGAAGCGAGAAACAGCACAGCTCCTTGGGACAGCACTCGATCGTGCTCCATCTTCGTATGAGTGGGCGGCTCCTGCTCGTGCCTGCCCAGCATACCCGGCTCATCTTGAAATTTTCTGACAAGACGCTCTACTTCGACGACGCGCGGCGCTTTGGGATGCTTTATCTTTTCGAGTCCGCCCTGCGAGAATCCCTTCCACCGCTCAGCGAGCTTGGAATAGAGCCGCTCACGCCCGCTTACACCTTCGGAGGCTTCCGTGCCCTGCTCCAATCAAAGCAAGAGATCAAGCGCCTGCTCTTGGATCAGCGCAAGCTCTGCGGCCTGGGGAATATCTACGCCAACGAGGCGCTCTTTGCGGCGGGCATCCATCCCCAACGGCCCGCCTGTTCTCTTTCCTCGCGTGAAGCCAGAAGGCTTTTCGAGGCCATTGCCGCCGTGCTCACGCGGGCCATTGAGGCCGGCGGAACTTCCATCGACTCCTATCGCACGCCTCAGGGCGAGCTGGGGCGCTTCCAAGAAGAATTCTCTGTCTATGAAAGGGCAGGCAAGCCTTGCTATCGCTGTGGAGAACTCATTGAGTCTATTAGTCAAGGCGGTCGGAGCAGCTATTTCTGCCCGTGCTGCCAGACTCAATAGCCCAGGCCCGCCAGTCGGAAGACCTGCACCCGATGATTGTCTGAATCCGCGATGTAGATCAGCCCTTGAGTCGAGACGGCGATGCCCTTAGGGAAGAAGAACTGCCCATCGCCCAGATCCGAGGGGCCGGCCCCATCGGGATCGAGGCAGCCGGTGCCCGCCGGAACGTCTTCTGTGCCCACTAAGGCGCAGAGGCTGCCCCACGCACCTAAGAAGAGGCCCTCGGCATCAAAGACCTCCGCGCGATTATTCCCCTGATCGAGCACGTAGATCCTGCCCGCCTGATCGGCGGCAATCCCGAAGGGCCTTCGAAATTGCCCATCACCCGCCCTAAGCGGGCCGTCTCCGTCTGGGTCGACGCAGCCTTCTTGTGTGCTGAGCGAGCAGAGGCTGCCCCACGAGTTCAAGAATCTCCCGTCAAGATCAAAGCGCTGCACGCGATGATTGCCGTTGTCCGTCACATAGACGGAGTCTTTATAGATGGCAATACCGCTGGGAAAGCGGAATTGACCGGCTTCCGTGCCCTCCCTGCCCCAGGCTTTGAGGAACTTGCCGGCGTGATCGAAGACTTGCACGCGATGATTCACAACATCTGCCACGTAGACACGTCCCTCCTCATCCGTGGCCAGGCCCACAGGGTTGTTGAATTGGCCTTCCGCATTCCCTTCGCTGCCCCATTGGAAGAGGAACTCCCCCTCGGGGCTGAAGGCCTGAATGCGATGATTGCCAGAGTCCGCTACGTAGACGATCCCACTCAGCGGGTTGTAGACGAGGCCCTCGGGCGTATTGAATTGCCCTGCAAGGCTTGAGCACCCCTCTTTCGTCTCTAGAACGCACAGCGAGCCCCACTGGAAGAGGAATTGCCCTTGAGCGTCGAAGACTTGCACGCGATGGTTGTTCGTGTCAGCCACATAGATGCGCCCCTCGGGGCCGAGGGCGATCCCCTCGGGTGCGTTGAACTCCCCTGGCCCCTCCCCCAGGCTCCCCCACTTCCCGACCAGACTGGGAGTCAGCTGAGCATAGCTCCAAAGATAGACGAGAAGAATCCCTAGCCATACCCACGGCACGATCTGTCTTGTCTTCATGCGTGGAAGAGGCACCTCCCGTTAGCTGCCCAAGTAGGCCTTGCGGATGTACTCATCCCGTTTGAGTTCTTCCACAGATCCTTGACGCACGATTTGGCCTGTCTCCAAGAGATAGATTCGCTCCGAGTGCTTGAAGGCAAAGTCCGCGTTCTGCTCCGCCAGCAGGATCGTCATGCGGTATTGCCTCTGGATCTCTAAGAGTGCTTGCGAGATGTGTGTTCTCACGATCGGAGCAAGTCCCAAGGTGGGCTCATCGAGCAAGAGCAGGCGCGGGCGGCCCATGAGCGCCCGGCCGATGGCGACCATCTGCTGCTCTCCGCCAGAGAGCGTGTGTACCATCTGATGCGGGCGCTCCGCCAGGCGCGGGAAGAGCTCGAAGACGGCCTCAAGATCGCGCGCGATGTTGGGATCTCGGCGGCGGTACGCACCCAATTTCAAATTATCCAGCACGCTCAGGTAGGGAAACAGGCTACGCCCCTCCGGGCAGTGGATCACACCCGCCTGCACGACTTCATGAGGCGTGCGCGGTAGTTCCTGTCCGGCTAGGCGGATGATGCCGCGATAGGGAACCAGCGCCGAGATCGCGTTAAAGAGCGTCGTCTTGCCCGCCCCGTTGGGCCCGATCACCGCGACGAACTCGCCCTCTTCGACAGAGAACGAGATCGCGTGGAGCGCTTGGGCCTTGCCATAGAAGACCTCTAAGCCTGTCACTTCCATAAGCTTCGTCATGGTGCCGAGCCGGCCAAATACGCCTCTTGTACCCGTGGGTTCTCCGCCACCTCTTCGGGTGTCCCCTCAGCCAGCTTCTGCCCAAAGTGAATGACGACTACGCGATCCACAAGCTTCATCAGCCCGCGCATGTTGTGATCGACGATCACGAGCGTCCGCCCCTCCTCGCGCAAGTCCCGCAAGAGCAGGCTCAGTTCATCCACCTCCGCTTGGGTCAGCCCGGCGAACGGCTCATCGAGCAGGAGCAATGCCGGATCGGTAGCCAGAGCCTTGGCGATCTCCAGGCGCCGCAGGCCGGCCTGAGGCAAGGAGCCGGGAGACTGCTGCCAGCAGGCGCATGAGTCTCCTGCTGTGGCACAGCTGCCCTCCTCGTGCCCCCAGAGCCGGCATAGGCCCGTGCGCGCACAGCATTCCCTCACCCGCGCCCGCCGCTTGTGCCCGGGGTTCCTGCGGAAGATCTCATTGGGGATGAGCGCGATCTCCACGTTCTGAGCGATCGTCTTGTGGCGAAACGGCCTGGGAATCTGAAACGTACGCGCGATGCCGGCATTGACGATCCGGTACGGCGGCCAGCCGCTGATGTCTTGCCCGTTGAAAAGGATCTGCCCCCGGTCTGGGCGATAGACCCCCATGATGAGATTGAAGACCGTCGTCTTGCCTGCGCCATTCGGACCGATGAACCCCAAGATCTCCCCCGGCCGCACCTCAAAGCTGAGCTCGCGAACGGCTTGAAGACCTCCGAACGCCTTCGAGATGCGAGCTAACTCGAGAATCGCCTTCATCTCCGTCTCCCTACGCCAAGCTCGCCCGTCTCTTGAGCGTTGCGCACGGCGCCCGCCGGAGTATACAACGCCTGCCAGCCTCGTCGCAGCTGCACCCGCAGCTTGGCCAATAGGCCCCCCGGCACCAACAGCAAGACCCCCAGAGCTAGCGAAAAGAGCACCACAAACCGCAACGCGCCCAAGAGCCGTAGATACTCCTCCGTGATCTTGAAGAAGAAGGCCCCGAAGATGGGGCCGAAGATCGTCCCCAACCCGCCCAACACGGAGGCCACAATCGCCTGCACAGAGATCTCTAGATCGAGCACCGCCTTAGGCGAGGCCGAGCCGATGTGATACACGTAGAACGCCCCGCTCAGGCCCGCAATGAAGGCGCTCATCCCAAAGGCCAACGTCTTGTACTTGGCCGTGTTGAGGCCGGCCGCTTGAGCGGCTTCCTCATCGTCGCGGATCGCTTCCAGGGCCAGGCCGAACCGCGAGCGGGTAAGAGCGTAGAGCAACAGGGCCATCCCCACCATGAGCCCGAGCGCATAATAATATTTCGCCGTGGCATCGAAGGTGAGAAAGCACTGGGGGATGCAGAGGATGGCCCCTTCGGCGCCGGGGATCCCAATCTGGGGTTTGGCCCAGCGCATGAGTCTTTCGAAGGCCAGCGCGGCCACCAGCGTCATGAGCGACAGATACGGCCCGTGCAGTCTGAGCGCGGGTGCGGCCACGACCAGCCCCCCGACGGCCGCCACCAGGCCCCCCAGAGCGATGATGAGCACTGGACTCCACCCAAAGAGCACGGACATCACCGCGCTCGTATAGCCTCCGAGCCCGAAGAAGAGAGAATGCCCGAAGCTGATCTGGCCCGCATATCCTCCCAAAAGATCCCAACTCATAGCGAGAATGGCCCAAAGGCAAGCGACCGTCAGCGTATCCAGCCAGCGGCGCAGCAGAATGGGATTGACTTTCATATCGGGGAAGAGCAGGGGCAATAGATACGGAATCGCAAGAAGCAGCCCGAGCGTGAGCCCGAGCCCGATCCACCACAAGCACGAGGGGAGACGGAGCTGGCGGGGGCGGCTCATGCCGCAGCCCTCCCTAAAAGCCCCTGGGGCCTTAGCATCAGCACCACCATCAAGATGGCCAAAGAGGCGAGCCCACGGGCCTCGGGCGCAAACTGCTGGATGATCGTCTCAGAATAGCCGATGATGAAGGCCGCCCACAGCGAGCCGGGAATGCTGCCCAGCCCTCCGAGCACGACGGTGGAGAAGGCAATCACCAGTAAGAGTCTCTCCTCCAGAGGGCTGATCCCAAAGAAGGAGCCGATGAAGAGCCCGGCAATCGCGGCCAGAGCTCCCGAGATCCCCCAGACCCCCAAGATGATCTGCCTGGCTGGGATACCCACCAGGGCGGCCCCGCGGCGCTCCATGGATAGAGCGAGGATGGCCTTGCCCAGGCGGGCCCGCCTCACAAAGAGCCAGAGGCCCAGAAGAATCAGGAGCACAATGGCACTGGCCGCGACACGATTGTACGAGATGCGCGTGCCAAGCAGCGTGAAGCTCCCCTCCCAAAGAGGCGGGAGGATGCGCGAGTTGAAGCTGAAGGTGAGCGCGATGCTCTGCTCTAAAATCACGGCCAGAAGCAGCGTGGCTAAAAATACTATAATGGGTCGATCTTCCACCGGGCGGACGAAGACGAGATAGAAGAGCGGCGCAAGAACCCCCATCCCCAGGACGGCGAAAGCGGCCGCGGCGGGTAGGCCCCAGCCCCAGGCGCTCATAGCCCAGATGGCCAGATAGGCCCCAACCATGGCAAAGGCCCCATGGGCCAGGTTGAGCACGCCGGCCACGCCGAAGATCATCGTAAAGCCCAACGCCGTCAGCGCATAGAGGGAGCTGATGAGAAACCCCAGAATGAGGACTTCTACGATGCCGCCCAAGACGATTCCCCTTATAGCGGTCGGCTCTTAATCGCAAGCAACGGAGGAGGCAGGCCCATGGCGGCTCTGCTCCTCCGTGCCCGTTCACGTCGCACGAGCCTACCGCAGCCAGGGGGGCAGGACGAAGGGCTTCGTGGCCAGATTCGGCGGGAAGATGACCTCAGGCTGCCCGCTCTGCCACTGGATCCAAATGCCTTCCGCTAAGCCTGGCCCGAAGCGCACATCGTGTGGGAAGTCTTGAGTCGGAGGCAAGTTGTTGGCAACCAGCAGCGGCGCCGGCACGGCGCCCGCCTCCCCTCTCTGATAGAAGCCGAGGTGGCCGCTTGTGCCCGTAAAGAGGTTTGTGGGTTTGCCGTCTGGGCCCAGCGCGCCGAACTTCTCCAGCTCCCCTATGACGGCCGTGGTACTCGCCTCGTCGGTGGGGAGCACGCCCGCCTTCTCCGCGGCGGCCTTGAGCAAGTAGATCGCGTCGTAGCTGATGAAGGCGTTGTAGCTGGGGATGGTCACCTCGGGCTTGAAGGCGGTGAAGCTCTCAAAGGCATCCGTGAAGGGGATGGTTCTTTCGGTGATGGGTGCGCGCGCCCCAGCGGTGAGCGTGACTACAGACTCAGCCGCACCCTGGGTGTTCTGGTCGAAGCGACCGTCCTGAGCGTGGACGTTGATCCCGACCAGCGGCAGTGGGACCTGCTGGGCGGCCCATTGGGCCGTCGGTCGCGTGCCCGTGTGGGCCATCACCGTGAAGATGCCGCCCTTCTTGCCCTGCATGGCCGCTACCGCGCGGTTGAAGAGGGCCGTGAAGTCCGTGGTGTCCTCGGCGTAGCGGATGGTATCGGCCACTTGCAGCTTGGAGCCGGCCGCCTGCAAGAGCAGCGGGAATCCCGCGGTGATCGGCTGGGTCCAGGCCGCGTCCTCGGCGAAGACTACGATCGCGTTCCAACCGAGCCCCCGCTCCAAGAAGCCTACGGCAAAGGTGATGGCCGCCTGGAGGATGAGGAAGGAGTTGATCGGCCCCACGCGGAAGAAGAACTTGAAGTTATCGTAGTCCTGGGAGACCCGAATGGTGGCCGCCGGCGTGGAGGCTCCGGTGCCCAGGAAGAGCTTGCGCACGATGGGGATGACAGCCAAGGAGCCGATGAGCTCCTCACTGAAGAAGAAGCCGGTGAGCACTTGGGCCCCGCGTCCGACCAGATCTTGCAGGGCTAGGGGGGCCTGGTCCGCCCGGCCGGCGCTGTCGGAGACGATCAACTCCAGCGGCCGTCCCAAAATCCCCCCGGCCGCGTTGATCTCGGAGATCCCCAGTCTGAGGGCCTTCTCCGCCGCCTCCCCAAAGAAAGTGGCCAACGGGTTGGCCATCCCAATCCGGAAGGGCTGCTGCCCCAGAACCCCGGGTCCTTCCCTCAGCGGACTGAGCGAAAGAGCCATGGCCGTCGCCCCGACATATTTGAGAAACGTCCTGCGGCTGTGCCGCTTGCAGCTAAACTCAGTCATGCTCTTCTCCTCCTCTTTTCTTTTCTTTTATCTTTATTTTATTTAATGATCGTCCCGATCACCGTCACGTCCTTTGCGGCCACAGGGTCAATCAGGAGATGGCGCCCGTTTTGCAGCAGAGTCAGCGCGATGAGCGTGGCGCTTGCGGACTCGAAGTTCTTGCTGAGATCACCCACCAGAATCCCGATGGGATTCTGGGAGATGACCGTCCCTGAGACCGTTGCGCTCGCATGGACCTGGGAATCCGCTTGGGTGGCGCAGCCCGGCAGTGTGGACGAGGGCCCGCCGATGTGCAAGCCGGCCTTGCCATTCTGTTCCAAGCGCCCTCCGGTAACGATTGCCTGAGCATTGTCCTCCACAGCCAGGCCATAGCAGCCGTTCTCACGGGCAATCAAGCCCTCGATCACCCCTTGCGAGCCGCCACCCAGCTGGACCCCGCTCAGACTATGCTTGGCGATCAGGGTGTTGGCCCCAATTCTGACGGTAGCTTGATCCAGAGCGGAGAGCCCGTTGGCGCCATTCTCCCGAATGGACGTGGCCCCACAGGATTGCCCGCTCAGGCTCAAGCTCACCGCGATCTGGGAGCTGCCCCGCAGGGCGATGCCACTTCCGATAGGCAATCCCAGAACGGTGAGGCCGTTTTTGGTGATCAGCACATCGCACAGGGAGGCGCGGGCGGCATCAAAGAGGGCCACCCCATTCGCCGCGTTCCCGGCGATGGTGACGGCCACTAGGCTGAGCCGAGGCGCAAACTGACTGGGCAGCCCCGGTGCGGCCTGGGCTTGCACCCCATGGAGCCCCTTGGTGATCGTCAGATATCTGAGCGTGATCTGGAAGGGGCCCACGACGACCACACCTCCCGTGATGACAACCCGGTTGCGATCCGATCCGATGATGGCCAGGTTCTTGGCGATGATCACAGGACCCGCATATTCGCCAGGCTCGACGAAGATCGTGCTGTTGTCAGAGGCTTTGCCCACGGCTTCTCGTAGATCAGCAAAGTCGCAGCCTTGGGCGCAGACGCGCAGGAGCTGTCCGGCTTGAGCGGACCATCCCAGGCCGGCCACAAGCACAGCAATAAATACCCAGCCCATCACGAGAGCTCCCCTTGACCTCCTCATGGCTTGCATGCTTTTACCCTCCTTTTTGAGTATGCCGGATTTGGCGATGTTTAGCTCTTCCTCTCTTTCTTATCTTATCTTAGGACCCGCTCGTAATTCCCATCTCTCACCTCCCCATCTCTTCCCTTGGGGGCACCTGCTCGTTGTGCAGCAGGGCCTGTTTTGACTATACTACTGCCAAATCCTGGGGCAGGCAAATCGAAGAGCGCCCCCAGGAGGAGGGATAAGAGTGATCGAGGCGGCCGGCGAACTCATCTTGGCGCAAGTCCTGCGGGAGAGCAGCGTCGCTCTGATCAGCGGCGTCTACGGCGACCCTGTCACCTCGCTGCTGGATCGGCTGGCAGAGATGGGATTGCCTGTGGAGATCTCCGTGGAGGAGAAGACGGCGCTGGCCCAGGCCTTAGGAGCTTCGGCGGCAGGGAGGCGGGCTGTCGTCTGCCTGAAACAAGTCGGACTCAATGTGGCATCCGATCCGCTGGTGAACGCGGCGACCCATGGGATCGGAGCCGGACTTCTGGTCCTCTGCGGAGACGATCCGGGGGCCGCCAAATCGACCAACGAGCAGGACTCCCGCTGGTACGCCAAATTAGCGGAGATCCCTGTGCTGACACCCCATGATCCCGCCAGCTTGGCCCAGGCGGTCTCCGAAGGATTCTCAATCTCTGAAGAGCTGGGCATTCCCGTGTTGCTCCAGATCACAGGACGCCTTACGGCCATGGAAGGAAGAGTGGAGCAGATCCAGAAGCTGGCTCCTCCTCCCCGACTGGAGAGGAGCCGGCCCTGGGGCCGCTTCATTTTGGAGAGGCACAAATATCATTTTGAGCACGTCTGGCCCCGCTTGATGGAGCAAGTTGAGAGCTCGGCGTTGAATCGCCTGCGGCGCGGGCGTGGGAAAGACGGCGTGATCTCCTGTGGCTATGTGGCCTCGTTGGTCGAGCACGAGAACCATCTTAGCTTGGGATATGCTCATCCCCTGCCCGAACGCCAGATCGTAAAATTTCTCGAAGGGCTCAAGCGCGTGCTGGTGGTCGAGGAGATCGCGCCCCTGGTCGAGGAGGGCGTGCGGGCGCTGGTGGCGGCTCATGGACTCCGTGTGCAAGTGCTGGGGAGACTTTCGGGCCATCTGCCGCGGGTGGGTCAGCTGGAGAAGCGCCACATCGAGATGGCCATCTCAGCGCAGCCTTCGGGCTTGAACTTCGACATTGAACTTAAGCTGAGCGGCTCGCTCGAAAAGCTGCCCTGCGGCGGGTTCGAGATGCTCTATCAAGCGCTCGATTCGCTCCTTCCCGAGGATCACCTCGTGGCCGGGGATGTGGGCTGTTCCATCCTCCACGGCTATTTCCCTCCTCAGGTGATCGACACGGCCTATGCGTTGGGGACGCCCATCGCCACGGCCTCGGGGATGAGCCTTTCCGGTCGCAAGGGGATTGCCATAATCGGCGATGTCGGCTTTCTGCACTCGGGCCTCACGAGCCTCCTCAACGCTGTGGAGCACGGCCACAATGTGCTCGTGATTGTTCTCAATAATCAAATCGCGGCCATGACCCCGGGCCGTCAAGGGATCAAGGGTCTTTCAAAATTGAGGAAGCTCGTCGAGGCCTGTGGGCCGACGGCCATCGATGAGATCGACCTGAAGAATATTCAGCCCGGCGCGCTTAAAGAGCTATTGAGTCGGCGTCTGGGCGAGCGCGGCGTGCACGTCGTCATCGCCCGAGCCGAGCCCAAACCTTTCCGGTTATGAGAGTGAAAGAGGCCAAGCTAGCGGGGCGAGTCGCTCTGGTGGCCGGCGGCGGGCGGGGGATCGGCCGGGCGATCGCGCTGGCTCTCGCCGAGGCCGGAGCGGATGTGATCCCCACCGGTCGCACCTTAAGCCAACTCCAGCAGACGGCCCGAAAGATCGAACAGAGGGGCCGGCGATCGATGCTTAAGACGTGCGATGTGAGTCGACTGGAACAGATCCAAGCCCTCGTGGCCGAGGTGCACGCCCAGTTCAGACGCATCGATGTGCTCATCAACGCTGCTGCCATAAGCCCTATCTGGAGGCGCATCGAAGACGTGACGGAAGAAGAATGGGACGCGATTCTGGATGTGAATCTTAAGGGAGCCTTTCTGCTCAGCCGAGAGGTGGGACGCCTCATGATAGAGCAGGGGGGAGGATCGATCATTCATATCGCGTCGATCGCCGGGCTTCGGGGGAGTTCGCATATTGGCCCCTATTCTGTGAGCAAGGCGGGCCTGATCGGCCTGGTGCGGGTGCTCGCCTACGAGTGGGCCAAGTACGGCATTCGCGTCAATGCGATCGCTCCCGGCTGGGTCTGGACGGAGCTGAGCCGGCCTGTCCTAGAGCATCCGGAGATCTCAAAGAGCCTACTCGCAGATATCCCGCTCAAGCGCTTTGCCCGGCCGGAGGAGATCGCGCCCTTGGCTGTCTATCTCGCTTCTGAGGAGTCGGCTTTCGTCACCGGGCAGATCTATGCCATTGACGGAGGGCAGACTCTGTAGTGTAAACTGAGCCAGGCATTTCCCAAGCGAAGGGAGAGATCATCGATGAATCTCGCCAGGCTTCTGGATGAGGCAGCTGAGAAATACAGCGAGCATCCGGCGATCCTCTTTGAAGATCAGGAGATCAGCTATGCGGAGCTGGCGGACGCCACAAGCCGCTTTGCCGGGGGACTCAAGAAGCTGGGCATCGAGCCCTCGGATCGAGTGGCCGTCTATCTCCCCAATCTGCCTCAATTTGTGATCGCCATCTGGGGGATCTTAAAGGCCGGGGCGGTGCCCACGCCGATGAACCCTCAGCTCAAGCCGCGTGAGATCGCTTATCAACTGAGAGATTCCGGAGCGAAGCTCATCATCGGGCTTCTGCCGCTGCTCTCAGAGATCGAGGCGGCCCGGGAGCAAGTCCCCGGGGTGGGGATCGTGACCGTGGGAGGCGAAAGCCCTCACACGCGATTCCGAGAGGTCCTCGCCAGCGAACCCTACTTTGTGGACCGCCAGGACGATGATATCGCGCTTTTGCCCTACACCAGCGGGACGACCGGTCAGCCCAAGGGCGTGCTGCTCACCCATAAAAATCTCATCTCCAACGTCCGGGCCATCACCAAGCTCTTCACGCTGCCTGCGGAGGAGGATCGAGTCTTGATCCCGATCCCCATGTTCCACATCACGGGCATGACGGTGATGATGCTCTCGCCCCTTAGCCGCGGGGCGACGATCTATCCCATGCTGCGCTGGCAGGCCGAAGAAGCCCTCAAGCTCATCCACAAGCATCGCATCACGGACTTTCTGGCCGTCCCTACGATCTATATCGATCTTTTGCATCATCCCAGATTGGACGATTATGATCTCTCTTCCTTGAAGCTGTGCAGCTCCGGGGGAGCGCGCATGCCCGTGCCCGTGATGGAAGCCTTCGAAAAGAGATTGAAAATTCCCGTCTACGAGGGCTATGGGCTCACGGAGACGTCCCCGGTGACGCACACGAACTTGGCTGCGCCCAAGCGCGTGGCCGGCTCCATCGGCTGGCCCATAGAGAACACAGAGTGCAAGATTGTAAATGAGAACGGCCAGAAGCTGCCTGCGGGAGAGGTCGGAGAGCTGCTCATCCGCGGCCCACAGGTGATGAAGGGCTATCACAACAACCCTCAAGCCACCCAAGAGTCCTTCGATCCCGAGGGCTTCTTCCGCACGGGCGATCTGGCCTATGTCGATGAGCAAGGCTACTACTACATCGTCGATCGCGTGAAAGACATGATCAACGTGGCCGGCCTGAAGGTCTATCCCAAAGAAGTGGAGCATGTTCTCTATGAGCATCCCGCCGTGGCGGAGTGTGCCGTGGTGGGAATAAGCGACCCGCGCAAGGGCGAAACCGTCAAAGCCTTCATCGTGCTCAAGTCCTGCTATAAGCCCTCGGAGGCTCTGGCCCAGGAGCTTAAGCAACATTGTCTCAACGAGATCGCAGCTTATAAACACCCACGCGAGATCGAGTTTGTAAAAGAATTGCCCAAGACCGCCTCGGGCAAGATCCAGAAGTATCGTCTGAAAGCGGGCGCGTAGAGCTGTCAGAGATCTCAGCTCCGCACATATAATTTGTGCAGAAAGGGGACCCTATGATCCCAAAAATGCTTTCGCTGGTTGTGGTTGGACTGCTGATCAGCTTGGGCCTTGGCTCTAGGGCCTTAGGGCAACCGGAGCTGGTGTCCATTCGCTGTGACGAGACGATTGAGGAGGTCGCGTCGTGTTCCGGGCCGTTCATCATCTGTGAGCGCCAGTACGTGATCGAGGTCCCAGAGGGGGCCACGAAACTCACCGTGGAGATACGTCCTCCGGCATCTTTCCAGGGTGGGTGGGACTTGGACCTCTTTGTCAACTTTGGCGAGCCGGTGGACCAGAATCGTCTGGAGGAGACGGTGATTGCCTCGGCCGTGGAGGTCGGGCCGGATACGATCGCGCTCTCTGGGGCCAAGCTGCGGCCGGGGACCTACTACATTGCCATTGGCAACCCGGAAGTTGCGCCCCAGCCGTTTGAGCTCACGGTCACGGTCGACCCGTGTGTGACGTGCTCTGAGAACCAGCAGCGCCTGGCACAGAGCGCCGTACGCCTGCCACCCAACCTTGAGCAGACGGGCTCCGTGCAAGCCGCTTCCCTCTCTCCTACGCTGGCCGAGCCCCAATATATCATCGAGGTCACCCAGGAGACTCAGGCGTTGGCCATTGGGCTGCGCAGCCTAAGCGGAGGAGATTTGAACTTGCACGTTCAAGGGGGCTGTGCGGTGGATCTTTCCGCCTCGCCGCCGGACTTCTCGCTGGTGTCGCCCTTGGGAGCGGAGTTCATCGTCTTGAGCCGCGCTCAGCTCAAGCCGGGCAGATATTATCTGGCTGTAGAGAACCGCGAGAATACCGATCAGGCTTTCAGTATTGCCGCCATGACGATGCCGGTGCTGAGCGGACCGTTTTCCAACGATGGAGGGGAGGATGGGCGGGTTGAATCTCCCGATGAAGGCCTTCTGGCCTTTCTTGCTCAGCTGCTGGCGACCAGCTCGGGACGGCTGGCGCTCACCCAGTATGTGCTCGAGGTAAGCCGGAGGGTGAAGGCTCTCAAGATTGAGATCGAGGGCTCTGGACCTTTGAATCTCCATCTTCGCTTCGAGCAGGCCGTGGAGATCTCCGGAGGGCGGGTGGTGGCCGATCTATCGGCGTTGGGGCTCTCAAACGCCAAGGCAGTCCTGCTGAGCGGAGCTCTGCTTCAGCCGGGGAAGTACTTTCTGGCCATCGAGGGCTTGACGCAAGAGCCGCAGGATTTCATCCTTCGCTTCACGTTCATCACGGATCAGAGCCCAACGACGGTCATAAAGAGCTACTCGCGTGCTCCTTTGGAGGAGGAGCCGCGCGAGGAGAAGATCCGCTGGTAAGAGAGGAGGACAACCTCGCTTAGGG
>JBBIOR010000011.1:0-60182 GCA_037443265.1 Candidatus Fraserbacteria bacterium
GCCGCTCAGCCGGGAGATACCGTTAAAGTACGTGAGGGCCTCTACAAAGAGAATCTCCGCATCAGCAAGAAGATCACGCTTCAAGGGGAAGGTGCTGATCGCGTCCGCATCGAGCCTAGTGACCCCGAAAGCCCCACTCTGAGCATCGAATCTCTAGCCACAAAACAAGGAAAGTTCGAGGTGCTCGTTCAAGGAGTGGTCATCCGCGGATTCACCATCCAGCCCGGCAAAGTGGCCGTGCTCATCGGGAACGCCGGGGCAACTCTTGAGGATAATCGCATCGTAGGAGAGGGAGATGGCATCTGGGCCTTCGTGTTCCTCTCGGATCTCCCCATCACGATCCTGGAAAACGAGATCGAGGGAGCCCCAAGTGGCCTCCTCAGCCACGCAGGAATTCGCGTAGGTGGAGGCGCCATTCCCGTCTTGATCTCAAACAACCGGATCGTCCGCAAGGCCGTAGGAATCAGCGTCGGAGGCTTCGTAGGCATGAAGGCAGAGCTTCGCCAGAACACGATCCATCTCAGCGGCACCGGGATCTCCATTAGCGGCCTCGGCGGCCACGTCCTGATTGAAGAGAACCGCCTCCTCTCAAATCGCGGAACGGGTCTTCTTCTAATGCAGGGGCCTCAAGTCGAGATAAAGCGCAACTTTGTCTCTGGCAGCCTACTGTGGGGTCTGGCCCTCTGGCAGCGCCCGTGCTTTGACACGCAGCCCCAGTTCCAGTTCGAAGGAACCGTTCATGGCTCAGAAAACCAGTTCCAGCAGAATCATCAGGATCTCTGCCCCGCAGACTATCCTTGGCCCGCCGGCTTCCTCCAGCAAGAGCCTTGACGATTCTCTGATTCAGACAATATACTGAAGAAAGCCAGCGGAAGCGTCTGGGGGCGAGAGCATGACGAGCGACTTGGCAGAGAAAGCATGTGTCCCCTGCAAGGGAGGAGTGCCTCCTCTTAAGGGCGAAGAGCTGAAAGCGCTCTGGGCAAAGCTCGATAGCAGCTGGCAGGTCATCGAGGAGCATCATCTGGAGAAGGCATTCAAATTCAAAAATTTTCGACAGGCGCTGGATTTTGTGGTCAAAGTGGGAGAGCTGGCCGAAGAGCAGGGCCACCATCCCGATATTTATTTGAGCTGGGGAAAAGTTAAGATCACCATCTGGACCCACAAGATCGATGGCCTCACCGAGAGCGACTTCATCCTCGCTGCCAAGATCGATAGATTATTCTAAAGCGCGCTCCGGAAAAGCCTGAGCCAGCGTTTGACGCGCCAGCAGAATCCCAAGCAGCACCAGAGCCCCTCCCGCCGCTTGCATCCCCCCAGAGGCTCGCGGAGCAGAACCCAGGCCAGAAGAGCGGCCATCACGGGCTGCAACAGTAAAGCCACAGACGTAAACGAGGCCGGAAGATACGCCAGGGCATACGCGATGAGCCCCTGCCCGCCAGTGTGCGAGATCCAGGCCAGCCCTACCAGCACTGCCCAGCCGTCCAGGGTCTCTGCGATGAGACTCTCCCGGAAGAGGAGCGCCATGAAAAACAGAGCGATGCACGTGACGAGTCCGCTGCCGGCCATGACGCGGGCCGTGGTCAAAGAAGCCCTCAGTCTCTTGATGCACAGGATGTACCCGGCATAGAACCCAGCAGTCAGCAATCCCAAGCCATCCCCCAGCACGTGCTGCGGACTCAGCCGAAAGCTGGCACTGATGACCAACGTGGCTCCCCCAAGCGCCAGCACCAATCCCGTAATGAAGCGTATGCTCACGAAGATGGGCGCGAAGGCGATGCCAACAGCCCCAAGCAGCAGGGCCAACAGGGCCGATCTTGATGGAGGCATGTTTAGAGCCTGGCAGAGTCTAGCTGCCGCGAACGTCTTCAGCAAGTGTGATCTGCATCCTAGTCACAGCGGCCAGAATTCACTATGTTGAGATCAAGTCTCGGCAGAGGGGGTGAAGTAGGTGAAAGGGAAGGCCAAGAAGAAAAGCCCGAAGAAGGCCGCCAAGAAGAGCTCGAAGAAGGGGAAGAAGTAGCTCTGCCGCAGCCAGCTGGTGTTGCGAAAGGCCACCACGGATAGACGGTGGCCTTTCGCATTTCTCACGGCGCAAAGACGACTGTCCTTGGCTCTGCCCATCGCTGGCGATAGCCTCCCTCCGCCTTGAATAGCTTTCACCCATTTGCGGGAAGGCGCGTCACCGTCTTAGGGGCCGGCAAGACCGGCCGAGCCGTCGCGCGCTTCCTCGCCCCGCAGAAGGCCCATGTCTTTGTGAGTGATCGGGCAGAGCTTCCCCCTCTGCTGAAAGAGGAGTTTTCCAAGCTGGGCATCGAGTACGAGCAAGGTGGCCACAGTGAGCGCGCTCTTCAAGCAGATCTGATCATCCCCTCTCCGGGTGTCCCGGCCTCTTCTCCCGCGCTTGTTGAGGCCCACAGGCGAGGCATTCCCATTTGGGGCGAGCTGGAGCTGGCCTATCGCCTCTGTCCCAGCGAGAAGATCATCGCCGTCACAGGCACTGTCGGCAAGACGACCACCACCCATCTCATAGCAGAGCTCCTCAAAGCGCGCGGTTATCCCGTGGTAGTCGCAGGCAACATCGGAGAGCCCTTCATCTCTCAACTGCCAAAGATCCGCACTAAAACCATCGTCGTCTTGGAAGTGAGCAGCTATCAACTAGAGCAGGTCGAGCTCTTTCGGCCCCATATCGGAGTCTTCACGCGTTTTGCGCCGCATCACTTAGATCGTCATGGCAGCCTTGAGAGATATTTCTCAACCAAGTGCCGGCTGTTCGCCCAGCAAAGCGAAAGTGATTTCGCCGTGGTACATCGTGACATTGAGCTTCCCCGCTGGGTGCAAGCCCGGGTCTTCCGGTTCTCCGCTGACGAGTTGCAAGAGTTGGAGTTGCCCACTCATCAGCGAGAGAATCTGGCCGCCGCCCTGCGAGCCGCTTGCTGGATCGATGCTCAAATCACCCTAAAGCATCTGGATTTGAAAAGAGCGCTCCAGCTTCCCCATCGCCTGGAGTTCGTAGCTGAGATGGATGGGGTGCGCTTCTACAACGACTCAAAGGCCACCAGCACGGCTGCGACACTGGCTGCTATCTCCTCCTTTAAGGAGCCACTCGTGCTCATTCTGGGCGGCTACGATGATGGGGAAGATCTCTCGAGGCTGGCGCAGGCCATTGGACACAGCGATGTCCGGGCCGTCTTCCTCTGGGGCCAGACCCAGGAGCGCTTCTCTAAAGTGTTCAGGGCCCTAGGCTACCCGCGCTTCCAGATCGTACAAAGCGTGCACGAGGCCATTGAAAAGGCTCTGCGGCTTAGACCAAAGATCTGTCTGTTCTCGCCGGCTGCGCCCAGCTTCGATCGCTTCAAAGACTACGAGGAGCGCGGCCAATATTTCAAACATGTCGTGCGTTCCTATCTTCCCAAGACAGCCATCACCCCCTCAAGTGATCAACTGGCACAGGCGCCTTAGCAGGGGTCCTTCGGATCGAAGCTTCCGCGCAGTATAAAACTTCCGCACGCACTGCCTTCATGCTCTGCGAAGCCGCCGACCACATGGGAGGTGTTATCTTGAGGGGGCTGCAGCCTTGGCTCGAGCACGAAAGACGCATCCGCCCGCCGAAGAGCCCGGATTTCCCGCTGCTGCTTGCCGTGACGGCCCTTACGCTCTTCGGGCTGGTGATGGTCGCCTCGGCCAGCGCTCCCCTCTCCTACGAGAGCTACCAGCGCCCAGAATATCTCTTCCTCAAGCAACTCATCTCAGCTGCGATTGGATTCATTCTGCTCTTTTTGCTGATGAAGCTCGACTATCGAAGACTCTTTGAGTGCGATGGGATTCTCCTGCTTGCCGCCATGGGGTTAACTCTGCTCACGTTTGTGCCTGCCCTGGCGCCGGATGGCCTCTGGCTGCGCTTGGGGCCGATCTCGTTCCAGCCCACAGAGCTTATGAAGCTGGCTGTTATCGTCTATATGGCTGCGGCGGTGATTCGCAAAGCAGAGGCCAGCGACCTGGAAGACTTTGCGAGGGGTGTCCTGCCCTTCTGGGCGCTCTTGGGACTTTTGGCCCTCATGGCGCTGGCGCAACCGGACTTTGCGCTGGTCGTGCTCTTGGGAGCGCTGGGGGCATTCCTGCTGCTCATGGCAGGTGCAAGGCTCATCCATGTCGCTCTTCCGATGCTGGCCGCGCTCCCGCTGCTGGCCGGGCTGCTGTGGCTTGCGCCGTATCGTCGGGCGCGGCTGTTCGCGTTTCTCGACCCCTTCGCCGATCCCAGCGGGTCCGGCTATCACTTGCTGCAGTCGCTTACGGCGCTGGGGTCAGGAGGGCTATTGGGGCGCGGGCTTGGGGCTGGACGCGAGAAGTGGCTCTATCTGCCTTCAGCTTATAACGATTTCATTCTCTCTGTGGTGGGCGAAGAGCTGGGGCTGGTGGGCGTGCTCTTTGTGCTTGGACTCTTCCTCTTTGTGGCCTGGCGGGGGTTTCAGATTGCCCTCGGTGCGCCCGATCGCTTCGGGTTTCTGCTCGCCTCCGGGATTACGTTTCTCATCACGTTCCAAGCGGCGATTCACTTCGGCGTGGTGGTCGGAGCGCTCCCCGTCACCGGGCTCACGCTGCCCTTTGTCAGCTATGGCGGCTCTTCTTTGATGATCTCTTTGGCGATGATGGGAATCTTGCTGAACATCTCACGACATGCGTCCACATCCGTCGCTGCGCTACGGCGGGAAGGAGGCGCACTTGAAGGTGTTGGTCGCGGGCGGGGGCACCGGAGGCCATCTCTACCCCGCCTTGGCCTTCATCGAGGGGCTCCGTCGCCGGTATGGCGATGAGGTCCAGATCGCTTACGTCGGCACCCGGCGAGGCTTGGAAGCGCGCGTGCTCGATCAGGGAGCGGGCGTGCAGTTCTTTACGATCCAAGCCCGAGGCCTCGAACGGCACCTTACGGGCCGAGCCGCTGTGGCTCTGGGACAGAACGGGCTCGGCTTGGCCCAGACGCTGCACATCCTCAAGAGATTCCGCCCCCAGCTGATCTTCGGGACGGGGGGATATGGCTGCTTTGCACCGCTCTTTTGGGGCTCACTGCTGCGCATCCCCACGGTGATCCATGAGCAGAACGTCCTGCCCGGTCTGGTCAATCGACTCATGGCTCCTCGGGTAGATTGCGTTCTGTTGTCGTATCCTGATACGGCCCGCTATGTGCGCGCCAAGCGCTGGGTCGTCACCGGAGTGCCCCTCCGCCCCTCGATCCTTGAGGCCCGAACGCAGCTTGATCCGCAGGGCGCGAAACGTCTATTCCATCTAGATCCCGTTCGGCCTCTGGTGCTGGTGATGGGGGGCTCTCATGGCGCGCGAGCCCTTCACGAGCCGCTTCTGCCCGGAATCGCTCGTCTGCAGCGAGAAGGGATTCAACTCGTCCTCCTTGCGGGGGGGGACGCCACACGCCTCCGCGCGCAGCTTTCAAAGGAGGGCGTCATCGTGCTCGAGCACACACCTGAGATCGGTGTCTTGCTGAAAGCGGCCGATCTGGTGATCTCGCGGGCCGGCGGCGCGACGCTGGCGGAACTGACGGCTTTGGGGAAGCCGGCCATCGTCGTCCCCTGGCCTGGAGCGGTCGGCGGACATCAAGAGAAGAACGCCCGCTGGCTGGCTGAGCGCGGCGCTTGTCTCCTCCTCCTGGAAGACCAGCTCCAACAGAAAGAGCTCGTAGATGAGATTCTCAGACTGCTTCGAGATCCGTCGCAGCTTTTCGCTATGGCCCAAGCCAGCGCTCGGCTCGGCCGAATCGACGCACTCGATCATGTGATCAGGGAGGTTGAGCCTTATCTTCACCATGGAACATCGTCACGAGTCTTATCATTTCATCGGCATCGGCGGGGATGGCATGAGCGCCTTGGCCTGGGTGCTCCACGAGCAAGGCCATCCCATAAGCGGCTCGGATCTTAGGGATACTCCTCGAACTCGGCAGCTTAGAGAGGCAGGCATCCCCGTGCATTGTGGCCACGATCCCAGCCACCTGCGCGCGCCCGAAGCCGTCGTCTATTCCTCGGCAGTGGGGCCTTTTAACGTCGAGATCCAAGCGGCCAGGAGTGCCCAATGCCCGATCCTCCACCGCCAAGAGGTGCTAGCCCAGCTCATCCAGGCCCATCGCTCCATCGGCGTGGCGGGCACCCACGGCAAGACCACCACGAGCGCCATGATCGCTGCCCTGCTCTCGTCCAGCGGGCTCGACCCGACGTTTCTTGTGGGAGCCCCATCGGCCAGCCTCGGTGGAAGACATGCCCGCCTCGGCCAGAGCTCTTGGCTGGTCACGGAAGTAGACGAGAGTGACGGGTATTTCGCGCAGCTTAGCGCGGAGCTGGCCGTGGTGACCAACGTGGGCTGTGATCATCTCAGCCACTACGGAAGCCAGCAGGCGCTGCTCTTAGGCTTCGCCCGGTTCATCTCCCATAGCCGGCGGGTCATCCTCTCAGCCAACGATGTGCACACACAGAGGCTCAAAGCCTACGCGCGGGAAGTCTTCACATTTGGGATCGACTGTCCAGCGGATCTTGTGGCTTCTAAGATCGAGCAGCATCGCATGAGCACGCGGGCGGCTCTCCTGTTCCGAGGAGAGCGCTTAGGGGAACTGGAGCTCGCGCAGGCGCCCGGCCGCCACAACGTGAGCAACGCTTTGGCCGCCCTTTTGGCCGGGCATCTACTGGGTTTGGAATTCAAAGAGATGCTTTCCATCTTGAAAGAATTTCGCCTGCCGGAGAGGCGCTTTCAGATCCTCGAAGAGAACGGCGTGGTGATCGTGGACGATTATGCGCATCTTCCAGAGCAGATCCAGGCGAATCTTGAGGCCGTGCGCGCCGGCTGGAAGCCCAAGCGCCTGATTGCCGTCTTCCAGCCGCATCGCTACACGCGTCTGAGCTATATGAGCCAGGAGTTTGCCCAAGCGCTCAGAGGGGCCGATCTCGTCCTCGTGACGGAGATCTATCCCGCCTTTGAGTCCCCCATTGCCGGGGTCGACGCGCGCAGGGTGGCGCAGATCCTAGGCGAGGGGAGAGGGTGCAGCTATGCCCGCACCCCAGAGGAAGTTCATGCCTTCCTAAGCGAGCAAATCTCTCCGGGTGACTTCATCATCGGCTTCGGAGCCGGGGATCTCTGGCAGGTCCTCCATCGACTGGCCCAGCAAGAAGCGTGATCCCGCGATGACAGCCTCTGTCTTAGCTGTTCGTGAGAAGACGCGGCCCACCCCGACGAGAATCTGTGAGCCAAGGCTCATTCGTCGAGATGAGCTGCTACGCCCCTATACGTCCTTGGGGATCGGCGGCCCGGCCGATTTCTTCGCCAGCCCAGGCACGATCTGCGAGATCGAAAGACTCATAGCGTTTGCCCGCCAGAGAGAGCTGCCCTGGATGGTGCTCGGCAACGGGACCAATGTTCTCTTTCCGGATGAGGGCTACCGCGGATTGATTATCCATCTCGGGCGAGCCTTCAGCGCCCAGCACATCGAAGGGGATCGACTCTATGTGCAGGCGGGGGCGGGGCTGGGAGCGACCATGGGCTATGTGCGCGCCCAGGGCTTCTTCGACTTTGATGGGCTGGTGGGCATTCCCGGCACGATCGGCGGGGCGCTCGCCATGAACGCGGGCATCCCCGAGACGACGATTTCAGAGTACGTCCTCTCTTTGAGCGTCCTAACGGATGAGGGGGATCTGCTGGTTCTCAGCCGCGAAGAGTGCGGGTTCGGCTATCGCACCAGTGTCTTTCGAGAGCGTCCTTGGGTGATTCTTGAGGGGGAGTTTCAGCTGGGCAGCGAGCCTCGCTTTGATCCGGAGGAGTTGATGCGCAGGCGTCGCGAGCGCCAACCGCTTCGCCTTCCGAGCGCCGGCTGTGTCTTCAAAAATCCCGGAGGCCCTATGACGGCGGGGCAGCTCATCGAGCGGGCACAGCTTAAGGGTCTTAGAGTAGGTGGCGCGATGATCTCGCCACTCCATGGGAATTTCATCGTCAACTGTGGGGGTGCGACCTCGGCGGATATCCTCCGCCTTATTGACATGGCGCGCGAGAAGGTGTATAAAGAATTCGGAGTGGAGTTACGGCTGGAGCTGGTGGTGGCCTCCACCCAAAACCTCCGGTGAGAAGGGGATTTTTGATCTGCCTCGGAGGGCTTGCTCTCGTAGGGGCTGCTCTCCTGCGAGGGGGGCCTCTCATAATCGAGGAGATCACGGTCAAAGGTGGTGAGAGGATCGGCGCCTCGCAGATCCGAGCAGCCAGTGGCCTCACCCTAGGACAGCCGTGGACGACTTCCCTTAAGTGGCAAGCGGCCCTTGCGCTTAAGCGCTTGCCCGGCGTCCAAGATGTGCAGATCCTGCTTAAGAGGCGTCCCGGGGGGAAAGTTGGGGTGGACATCGTCCTAAGAGAACGCGAGCCCTACGGGCTCATTGCCCTCTCCGGCCGCGGCCTCTTCTGGGTGGATCGCGAGGGCTTTGTGCTGGGGAAACTGGAAGGGAAGCCCTATCTGCCGGTGGTGACCGGAGTATCGACGATCTCAACGCCGGAGGGGGAGCGCCTCTCCTCCGAGCGAGCGCGCCGCCTCATTGAAGAATTTTTCGCGCTCGAGGGTGACTGGCTGAGCCGTGTGGCGGAACTGCGCGTGCGCGAGTACGACGTGGAGCTCCGAGCCACAGAGGGCTGGCGGGCGCTTCTGGCGCCCGGAGGACTTCGACCTCAACTGGCGAAGCTCGATGTAATTCTTTCGACGTTAGAAGCGGTAAAGTGGCGCACCGTGGATCTCCGTTTTGAGGGGGAAGTGGTCCTAGGGCGATGAGATCACCACTTGACAAGTCGCGCTCATCTGATCCAATATGAAGCAAATCACCCACTAGCGGGCGGTGAGAGGGATGAGACGATGGTGAGAGGATCCGGGGGTATAATCGTCGGGCTCGACATCGGCACCACTAAAGTTGTGGCGCTGGTCGGCAGCGTCGAGAATGGGGTCATTGAGATCATCGGGATGGGGAAAGCCCCTTCGCACGGGCTCGAGAAGGGGGTGGTGGTGGACATCGGCGAGACGACCGCCTCCATCAAGCGGGCCATCGAAGAGGCCGAAAACATGGCCGACGTGCGCATCGACCGTGTCTACGCCGGCATCGCCGGCAAGCACATCAGTTCCATCAACAACTCCGGCACCGTCAGCATCTCGCGGGAAAATCGCACCATCACCGTCGATGATGTCCGCCGGGTCATCGAGACAGCCCAAGCGATCCAGCTCACTCCCGATTCCGAGCTCATTCACGTCATCCCCCGCCAATACATCGTCGACGGCCAGGAGGGCATCACGGATCCTGTGGGCATGACTGGCACCCGGCTCGAAGTCGATGTGCACATCGTGGCGGGTTCTATTACAGCCGTCCACAACATCTATCGCTGTGTGAACAATCTGGGCATTGAAGTGGAGCAGATCGTATTGCAGCCCTTGGCCTCCAGCTACGCGGTGCTCACGGAGGCCGAGAAGGAGCTGGGTGTGGCGCTCATGGACATCGGTGGAGGAACGACGGATATTGCCATCTTCCGGCGGGGGGACATCTGGTTCTCGAAAGTCCTTCCCATCGCCGGGGAGCAGATCACCAACGACATCACCGTGGGCCTCAAGGTCGAGTATCAAGAGGCCGAACGGATCAAGCGCACCGAGGGCCTGCCGCGCGTGGACGAAGTGAGCGGCGAAGAGCGCTTTGAGATTACCACCATCAGCGGCGAGAAGAAGAGCGTCAGCAAGAGGAAGCTGGCCAAGATCATCGAGCCCAGGCTCGAAGAGCTCTTTGATTTGGCCATGGGCGAGATTGAGGACGCCGGATACAGGGATCTCATTCCGGCGGGCCTTGTGCTCACCGGAGGGACAGCGCTGCTCAAGGGCCTGCCGGAGTTCATTCAGGAGCGCTATAATGTGGCCGTGCGACGGGGCAAGACCCCCCAAGGCATCCACGGACTGCGCGATATCGTCGAAAGCCCCATCTATGCCACGGTCATCGGCCTGCTCAAGTACGCCTTGGAGTCCCGGGAGTATCACATGCGCTACGGAGACAGCGCTCGGCATCGGGTGGACGCCAAGCGGCGCTGGTGGACGACGAACAACGGCCGAGGGGAGAATTCGATCCTGGTGCGGGTCCTGCGCTGGCTCAACTCTATCTTTCGTGGCGCAGCCCGCTAGCGTGGAAAGGGGCGGACATGGAGGGCCATCGCCGTAACGGACTGGCACGCATCCGGGTCATCGGCGTCGGCGGCGGAGGCTGCAATGCCGTCAATCGCATGATGAAGGCCAAGATCAAGGACGTGGAGCTTGTGGCCGTCAACACTGACGCTCAGGTGCTGGAAGTGATCGAAGCCCATAAAGCCTTGCAGATCGGCGCCAAGCTCACTGGAGGCTTAGGAGCGGGGGGAAACCCCGAGATCGGACGCAAGGCCGCCGAAGAATCCGAGGCGGAGATCCGCGACCTTTTGGAAGACGTGGACATGGTCTTCATCACCACCGGCATGGGGGGCGGCACGGGCACGGGAGCCTCTCCCGTGATCGCGCGTCTGGCGCGGGAAGCGGGCATTCTGACTGTGGGCATTGTGACTAAACCCTTCTCGTTCGAGGGGCACCATAGGCAAGAGCGTGCTAAGAAGGGCATAGAAGAATTGCGCCAGCATGTCGATACTCTGATCGCCATTCCCAATGATCGCCTGCTGAAAGTCGCTCCGGCGGACATCACCCTCATGCAGGCCTTTGAACTGGCCGATGATATTCTGCGCCAGGGAGTGCAGGGGATCACGGATCTAATCACGACGCCCGGTCTGATCAATCGCGACTTCGCCGACGTGGAGGCGACCATGAGGGGAGCCGGCACAGCCATGATGGGCATCGGCCAAGGCGAAGGCGAAGGCCGCACCCGCGAGGCCGCCCGAGGGGCCATCACCAGCCCCCTGCTCGAAGGGTCCATCGAAGGGGCTCAGCGCGTCATCCTCAACATCACCGGAGGCTTAGACCTAACCCTTGAGGAAGTCACGGAGGCCGCACAGCTCATCCGTGAGGCCGTCTCAGAGTCGGCCGACATCTTCTTTGGGGCCACCGTCAAAGAGGGCTTCGATAAGCTCAAACTGACGGTGATCGCCACAGGCTTCAAGCAGGTGGAGGAGCAGGAACTCGAAGATCTGGAGACGGAAGAGGAGCTGCCGGTCTATCATCCTCCCGTCAGTAGTCGCAGCCTGCGCCCCCGTGATCGCCATCGATTGGGGGATTGGGACGTGCCCACCTTCATCCGCCGCCGAGGGCACGATCACGACGAAGAGGACTAGCGCTAATCCATCCGAATGGGCATGCACACATAGAGGAACCCCTGATCTTCTTCTCCCTCTAGGGGCTCCAACAGCCCGGCGCTCTCGGCGTCTTTGAGCCACAGGACCACTTCTGCCCCTTTCATGCGTCGAAGCGCGTCAATCAAATACTCCCCGCGGAAAGAGATCGTGATGGCAGGCGCGGGCTTAAGGAGGGGAACGCGCTCCTCCGTGTGGCCCTTCTCGGCCGAAGACGATTTAATCCAGAGCGAAGCATCGCGCGATTCCAAAATGACCGCCCCGGACTCCTCCGCGGTGGTAATCTGAGCCCGCTGCAGGGCACTTAAGAAAGCCTCGCGCTTGATGTGCAGAGAAACGGGGTTGTCCTTGGGGATGACCCGCTCAAAATCTGGATATTCTTCTTGAATGAGCCGGGCGATGAAGAGCACTTGATGGGTCAAGAAGAAGAGATGTCCTTCCCCCTGGGCGATCCTCACTTGTTCATCGTCCAGCGTGCCCAGAATTCCCTGAAGATCCCTGAGGGCGTCCGCATCAATGAGGAATTCCCCCTCCGGCACGGAGGACTCAAGCTGTTCTTCTTTCAAGGCGAGGCGATACCCATTGGTGGCCACCATCTTGATCGTTCTTCCCGACATCAGAATATCCACGCCGGTGAGGTTCAATCGGGATGTCTCCTTGGCACTCATGGCCGCAAACGTCGTGAGAGAGAGAGCGTGCATGAGCCTCTCTCGCCGGATGGCACAGATCTCTCTTTGCACGGAGGGGATCTGCGGATAGTCCTCCACCGGCATGAGCAAGAGCTCAAAAGTAGCTTCTCCCGAGGTGATGGTGACCCTGTCGCCGGAGTCATCAAGGCGCAGAGAGAGCTTTTCATCCGGGAGCATGCCCGTGATCTTGGAAAAGAGCCCTCCGTTCAGCACACATGTCCCGCCAGGAGTGCCATGATTTTCGATGGGGACGGTGACGACGATGGCTCGCACCAGGTCCGTTGCCATCAGCCTAAGCTGCTGGTTTTCTACCTCCAGCTTGATGCCCGCTAGGATGGGCAGGGTGCTGCCCATCCCCAGCGCCCGGCTGGCCGTCTTCACCCCAAAGGTGATGTCCGCTCTATGGCAAATGAAGTCCATCTGGGCTCTCCCCCCCCCTTCGCTTAAGGACTGCCAGCACGTCCTCGAAGACCCGTTCGGGGCTTTGCCGGCCATCCACGCGAATCACTTCCGGGTAGCGCTGGGCCATCGCCTGATACCCCTGTTCGACCTGTCGGAGGAACTCCAGGCCCTCTCTTTCGATGCGATCGAGCACGCGGGCTCCGCGCACCCTGCTTAGCCCCTCCTCGGCAGGAACGTCGAGCCAGAAGCAGACGTCCGGCCTCAGGCCCTCCGTGGCCCGTTCGTTGAGTTCTTCGATCCACCCGAGCGGCAGACCGCGGCCGTAGCCCTGATAGGCCAGGCTGGAGTAGCCGTATCGCTGGCAGATGACGAGCGCGCCTCGCTCCAAGGCCGGCCGAATCACCCGGCGGGTCAGCTGATGCCGCGACGCTTCATATAGAAGGAGCTCGGTCAAGGGCTCGAGAGACCGTCTTCCCTCTAGCAGAATCGCGCGGATGCCTTCGCCCACGGGGCTTCCGCCCGGTTCCTCCACGGAGATCACCTCGCGGCCCTGCTTCTTAAAATGCTGAGCCAAGAGTTTGGCTTGGGTGGTCTTTCCGCTGCCGTCCAGACCCTCAAACACGATGAAGAATCCCCTCACGAGCGGATCTCCTGTGCCAAGAGACGCCAGAGCAGAAGCCCTGTGCCAATGACAATGGCCGCATCAGCCACGTTGAATGTAGGCCAGCGCCATGCCGCAGAGATCCCGACGTCCACGAAGTCTACCACATAGCCCAGCCTTAGGCGATCCATGAGATTTCCCACGGCACCGCCAGCGATGGCCACCAGCCCCGTGCTCATCCCAGGCGACTTCCTCCCCCCACGCCCCAAGAAGATCAAAATGCCTGTGACCACGGCCACCGTGAGCACGGTGAGCAGCGAGCCATGCTCCGGCAAGATCCCAAATGCCCCGCCGGGGTTCTGCGCCAGCGTGAGCTTCACATACTCTCCCCACAAAGAGACGGATCTCTGCGTCGCTAAGTACGCGGCCACGGCCAGCTTGCTCGCCTGATCCACAGCCACCAGAACGACAATCCCAGCTAGAGCGGCCAAAAAATTCATGCGCCTTCGTATATAACCCATCTGTCGAGGGAAATCAATGGCGTATTTCCCATCGCGACGGGGCAGCCGGATTTGCTCCGCCCCAAATGGCTGTGTATAAACGAGGCGTATCCGCAGCACACGAGAGGGTGAACTGCAACGCCATGTTCGAGCGCATTGTCATTGCCATTCTAATTCCAGCCTTGCTCTGGCTCACCTCCCCTAGAGCAAGCTGGCCTGAGGAATCCGAGAAAGAGCGGGGCTCTGCTGCTGTGCAAGGCGCTCCTTCCCTAGAGCAGATGGCTCTGCGAGCGTTTCAAGCCGTGCTGCTTCTGACAAAGAGCGATGAGAACAGCATCATGATCTTCAGGCGCGAGGCTCCCCAGCAAGTCCAACCCGGCGAGGTCTTCACCGTCACAGAGACGCTGGAAGCCAAAGTGCAGCTGGAGTTCGCGGCCATCGTCTCCGCCCTTCCGGCCAGCTTTGAACTCGTCAGCGGGCAGCTGAGACAGTTTCAAGTCGGAGGTCTTAAGCCCGGCGAGACTCTCATTAATATCTATGAGGTGCGGGCTCCCAATCAAGAAGGGAGTTTTACACTTTCAGCCAACGCCCGCGGCAAGCCCGTGGGCGCCGACAGCCAGGGGCTGAGTGTGACTCTTTCACTTGAGGTGACTAAGGAGGCCCCTCCTCCGCCTCCGCCTCCGCCACCGAATCAGAATCCCGTGGCCAGCTTCACTTTCTCTCCCCTCGATCCCAAAGCGGGAGACCTCATCACATTTGATGCGTCCGGCTCCACAGATCCCGATGGAGTGATTGTCAACTACCGCTGGAATCTGGGCGATGGAACCATCCTGGAGGGTCCAGATCAGATCATCGTCACCCACACCTATCAGAAAGAAGGCGCTTATCAAGTCACGCTCATTGTGATTGACGACCAAGGTGCAGCTTCCGCTGCCAGCTCGGCCGTGATCGCCGTCGCGGCCCCTCCGAAGCCTACGATCCTCGGCCTCCCCCTGGAGGTGGCGATCGCCATCGGTGCGGTGCTCACAGGAGCTGCGATCTACTTCCTCGTGCGCGCGTTGTTCTTCGCGCGTGCACCTTCAGATGGCGCAGGGCAAGAAGGCGTAGATCTGACAGGGGCCTTGAGAGCAGAAGTCGAGCGCTTCCTGGCAGCTTCCGGTCTGCCCGTAAAGGAAGTCTCTGCCACCCAACTCGTCGAGCGCGTGGATGAACTCAGCCGAGCGCGCTGGGTGCGGACGCTGGCCAACAACTCACTCTTCATCGTCTCGCGCGGGGAAGGAACTCTCACGCTCAGGGCCTATGGCGATATGAGTGAGCAAGAGCAGGCCGGTCTTGACTTCAGCAGACTGGAGGCCGCCTCGCTCATTGATTATATCTCGCCCCGGGTGGCCCCGGGAGATCAGATCCTCCGGCTCCGCTGGACGAGCCAGGACGGGCAGACCTTCGAGAGCTACGCCGTCGTGGATGCTTCCGGCCGGCTCAAGTTCGACACCTTCATGAGTCTTGTGCCTCTGGCGCTTTAAATTAATCCACGCGGAGTCGCACGCTTCTCTTGTTGTTCTCCTCGTTCGACTCCGGGATGTCCTCATTGAAGTCGGCCACGACGATGATCTCGAATTCTCCAATCCACAGGAACGACGTATCCAGCTGAGCGGTGAGCGTCTTTCTCTCCCCCTTGGCCAGCCCAGGCAAGTTGAAGCCGGCAAAGTTGACGGGCTTGTCCGTGCCGACCCGCTTCCAGAAGAAGACCACGCGGAAGGGGCCCGCGTCTTGAGTGCCGATGTTGGCCACCTCCGCCCGCACTTCGACGATGTCCCCCGCGATGGCCTGCGGGGGCGCAAGAACGAGGCTAGCCACGGTGAGATCGACGCCTGTGGTTCTGGCCTCTCCTGTGATCTCCAAGGGCAGAGCTGCGGTGTTGTTGAGCTCGTTCTCCTCTTCCACGCGGCCAGCCAGGCGGCCCTGCTCCACGGGATCTATGACGACTTGAACGAGATAAGATCCGGGCTCGAGATTCGTGGTGTCTAGGACGGCTTTCGCCTGCAGCACCACGCCTGTGCCCAGGCCCGGGAAGCTCGTGCGCTCTCCGAAGGGGACGCAGCTGGTCTCTCCGACCCGCTGGCGGCAGAAGGCTACTTCAAAGGCACCTGCGGCTTCCAGGCCAATGTTCGTGATCTCCGCTAAGAGCTCGACTTTTGCCCCTCGGGTGACTCTGGGCGAGGCAGCTAGGGCCGGGTCGACGAAGCGCAGGCCCGCGGGCACAAGATCCGGCCCCCGCACAAAGAGCGCGGCCTGCGGATCAAGCCCTGTGGTAAAGACGTTGTTCCCTTCGCTGAGCTCATTGACGATCTGCTCCGAGTCGGCCACGATCTGGATCTGGTAGAAGCCGGGGCGCAGGGCCGTCGTGTCCAGTCCGACGGTGAGAAGGGCCTGCTCGCTGATCAAGAGGCCACTCACAGATCGTCTGGCAAAGACCGTGAAGATCTCCTCATCGAGTCGGCGCAAGGAGTACTCGACCGTGAACGAACCGGCTGCCCGCTCTCCGATGTTGACCACCGAGGCCGAGATGCTCACCAGCGCGCCGCGGCGGACCTCCAGGGAGGGCTGAATCCGCACGCTCGCGGGATCGATGATCAAGTCCGGCTTGCGCGGCCTAAGCAGTGTAAAGGCGCTGACCAACTCGTTGTTGAAGTCGTCCAGCTCAGGCACTCTGCCGTCCGGATCGACGACGACGCGCACTTGGTAGTTGCCCGGAGCCAGATCCCCAAGGGGCAGCGTCCCCGCCGCCTGGATGCCCGTGCCCGGTGCCAGCTCGGCCACCGTGCAGCTCGTCGTACAGGCGATGGGAATCCAGCGCACGCTGCCCATCAGGCGATAGAAGAAGGTGATTTCAAAAGTGCGGGCTGCGATCGCCCCTGTGTTCACAATCTCGGAGAGGACGCCCAACTCACGATTGCTCTCTAGCTCTATGGGCGACCTCGGGTTGACGATCAGGCCTTTGGGGTGCAGCTCCGCTCTCCGCGGGGTAGGAGTCTGCAGAGTCAGAGCCGTGCGGATCTCGTTGTTCGTCTCATCCCGCTCGGAGATTTGATTGTTGGGGTCCACTACAATCCGGATGAGATGAATCCCCACATCCAGCAAAAGCTCGGCTGTCTTGAGGGTGCCTTCAACCGTGGCGGATTGATTCTCTTCCAAAGTGAGGGTCTGTCGATCGAATGGGGCTCCATTCACCAAGAAGGCCACTTCCACATTGCGGGCGGTGCCTTGACCCGAGTTCTCGATGGTCGCCATCACCTTCACGGTGTCCCCAGCGCGGGGCAGGGGCGGATTGAAGAGGAGTCCCACCGGATGCAGCTCCGGACCCTGGATGGAGAGCACCGCGATCAGCTCGTTGTTGGCCTCATCTTGTTCTTTGATTTGCCCTGCGGGATTGTCGGGATCCGGCGGATCGACCGTGGCTTTGATCAAATATATGGCGGGGTCCAAGGATGATATTAAGAGTCTAGCCCCATCGTCCTTGGTGCCGCCTTTGGGCAGCCCGCCGGCGAAAGCGTTGGGCCGCGCGCGATCGAACTCCACGAACTCCGAGGGGCAAGAGCTCTGTCCCTCCTGGAGCCGGCAGTAGGAGAAGCTCACCCGGAAGGGGCTGGCATCGCGATCGCCGCTGTTTGTAATCGTAGCCGTCACAAGCACCGTCTGATCTGGGCTAGTGAGGAACACGGGTGAGGGGGGAGTGAACGCCAGAGCCACCGGTCGCAAATCCGGCTTTCCCAAGAGCGACGGCTGCACGAGCAGGGACGTGATCAACTCGTTGTTCGTCTCATCGGATTCCGGGATCTGATCGTTGGAGTCGACCACAACCCGGATCTCATAGATGTCCGGGGCCGGAATCAGGCTTGGACTTGATGTATCAAAGATCCCCTGGACTTGGATCTCCTGTTCTTGTGGGCTCAGTCCCCGCAGCTGGGTGGTTGAAAAGCTGATCCAGCTGGGCACGGTGCCCCCTTTGGGGCGCGGTCTTAGGAAGAACTCGACTTTGAACTCAGCTGCCGCGCTTTCTCCGCTGTTTTCCAGCTTGGCGACCACGGTGACGATGCGTCCTTGATCGACGGGTGAGGCCGGGTCCAGAAGGAGGGTCGTCGGGTGCAGCTCGGGCTGGCTTCCCGCGACCTCCTGGCTCTGGCTGAAGAGGAAATAGACTCCACCGACGAACAGAAGCGTGCCACTTAAGAGGGCAAGCCCCCGGAGTAGCCTCCTGGCCATGCAGACCTCCTTTGTTTTCCAGTCCGTCAAAGAGCCCCTAATGTAAGTATAAAAGACCAAGGTTCCCAAGCCAAATAGGGCAGGTAGGGGACCCTTCCCCTCAGCCCGCTCTTCCTTCCTTCCTTACGGACGCTCGCAGTAGGTCGGCTTGTTCTGCGCGTTCTTGCAAGACTCGAGGATCTTGCTGAGCTGGCGGTTCGCCACTTGGATCAGCTGGTCTTCCGTGAGCGCATTCGGCGCCGCTTTAGCAGTCCGGAGGAAGATCACTAGGGTTAGGCGCTGCAAGACGATCTGTTGCTGCCCGTCTTCGAGCTGGAGCAGCAAGATCTTGTCCGTCTCTTTCTGGAGCGTCTCCGGCAGAAGATTGGGCCTCTCCCGGACTTCCGCCAGCAGATCCCGGGAGCTCTGGACGGGCTTAGCAGCGAGCAGTGCACTTAGAAAGCGATCCGCTGGCTCCCGGGCCTCAAAGTCGAGCAGGCCGATGATAAGGGCGATCTCCGTGTTCGTGTTTACGTAGGTGGCCACCATGGTCCGCTTCTCCGCGCCGGGGGGCTCTGGGTTGAGATGATCTAGGGTGCGGACCACCCAATCCTCGCCGAGCCCCAGCTCCTTGGACAGCGCGTTCAGCTCTTCCTGGGTGAGGAGCAGGCTTTGAAGCTGTTCCAGGACGCTCGACTGACCCAGGCCCACCATGACAATGAGTAGCGGGAGCAGCAGGCCCGTCAGTACCTTGCGCCACATGGTCTCTCCTTTCTTTGCGCGAATTATATACCCATTCTGCTCCGAAGGCAATTTCCCGCCAAGCGCTCTATAAGAGATACACGCGGCTTTCGGAAAGGTTTCCTGATTGACAGCACCCGCTGGATGGTGTAGGATATTTCTTACGAAGAGCGGAAGAAAAACGGGGTGACATCCATGAGGCCAGGCAGAAGAGGCCAGCGACTGCGACCCATCCTGCTGGGGCTCTTGGCCATGCTTCTGATCGCCCTTACCGGCAGCCGGGATGCGATCACCTACGGGCAAGCCATAGCCAATCTACTCGTAGAAGGCATTGAGCTTCAGCCATTGGGGTTCTTCCTGGAGTCGCCGGGGCCGCCTGTCACAATCCGGGCCACGGTCCGCAACGACGGAACAGCCGATGCGCAGAATTTTGACGTGAGTATGCGCATCCGCCGCGAGGACGAATCCACTTTCCGCCCGGAAGAGCTCTGTCAGTTCATGGGGGCCTCCAGCAGCTGCAAGAGCTTGAGCCTGCGAGCTGGAGAATCTCAGCTGGCCATCGGGTTTTTGGCCACGAGCAACTTGAGCGTAGGGCGCTACATCATCCGTGTATCCATCGATCTGAAGGGCCTTGCCCAGTCGAACCAGGAGGACGACTCGCAAGAGAGCCTCTTGCTCATCGGCATCCTTCTGCCAGAGTTCCATCCCATCTCCTTGACGTTCAGTCCGCCCTCGCCGGTGCCTCAAGGAGTTCAGTTGACCGTCAAAGTGCAGATTGAGAACACCGGCCGGCCTACGAATCCCGAGCTTGAAGCCAAGTTTGAATACTGCTTGGAGAGCCCAGCTTGCATTGACTTCAGCAGTCGGGGCTTCCCTGCGGATGGCATCAAGCGCTTGACTTCCAGTCAGACCCTGCCCCTCAGCCAGGGCAGGACGCTCGAGGTCTCCAACGTGCTTGACACCACAGACCTCCAGATCGGGCGATACTCCTTCCGCGTCTCGATCCGAGCGCTCTCTTCGTCGGGCAGCGAAGTGGACGAACTCGATCGGGCCAACAACGAGATCTCGACCCGCCTGACCGTTGCCCCACCTGGAGCGGGGGGTCTCAACACACCTCTCTGCCAACTCTCCGGGAATGTCATCACGCTGGGGCGGGGTGTGGGCACGGTGGAGAACCGCCTTGTGCCGATCATCTATGTCGGGGTGAAAGATACAGCCGGCAGAGTGAGCCTGCACGCCTTCAAGAAGACCGACGTCGATCAAGTCCAGCCGGGCTCCGTCTGCCCGGAGATCACAAACTCGCCCATGAATCTTCCAGCAGACATTACGTCCTTTGCGCTCGACCAGAAGGTGAAGCTGCTCTACATTGGGCTGGCGAACGGTCAGCTGGTGGGGGTCAACGTGGATAGCCCAGAGACGCTCGTCGCGACCTCTCCGCGCACGGTGGCCGCGGCGGCTTTGTCCTCTATGGCGGCGCGCGTAGCCGCAGCCAATATGGGAGAAGTCTTCATCGGGTCGGCGGATGGGAATCTTTATCGGGTGCGGGTCACAAAAGACGCGGCGGGCAGTCTGAGTGTGACCTCCTCGGAGATGTGTGCCCGCCTGGGAAGCCCCATAAACGCCCTGCTCCTCTTTCAGGGCAACACGTATTTTGGCACGAGCAGCGGCACGGTCTTCCGGATGCCTGAAGGATCCTGTGCGCAAAGCCAGGCTAGTTTGTTCTTCACCGCGGGTCGCGGCGTCCGAGCGCTGGCCACGCATCGGCTGGTCTTTGGCCGGATATTTGCACCTCAGATCCTAGTGGGCCTGGAAGACGGCAAGCTCCACGTGGTCAACATCTTTGGCTCGGACTACAGTGGCTCTCCGGTGGCGCTCGCGCCCGGGGCGGCGATCACGGCCCTGGCTGTCAACAAGAAGACTCGGGTGGTCTACGCTGGAACCGCCGCCGGTTCCATCCATGCACTGGATTTGAGCAGCCGGCTGCCCAGCTGCCCCAATCCCTTTGTGGTACCCACCCAGCAGGCCGTCAACGTCTTGGCGGTGGACGACGGCGGACAGGGGGATCTACCGGCCACGGGTCTCGTCTTCGCCGGCTCCGAGGACGGCAATCTCTATGTGATGGGCTCAAGCTGCACGCGGGCGACCGATCCGCGCCCTACGCTGGGACCCATTCGCGCCCATATGATCCTCGACCCCGTGGTCGGGTTCTTCGGGGTAGAGGGAATTCAGGCGCTCTATGGGGGCGGCCAGGGACTCTTCAAGCTCACCCTCCAGCTATCTTCGATCCCCTGATAGGAGCTTCCCATGAATCAAAAAACACGCCGATGGCGCATGCCGCTTAAGATCGTACTCCTCCCCCTGGGCTTTGTTTTCATCTTGCTGCTCCTGGGCTCCGCTCAGCAGAGCCGGCCCGACATTCAGGTGACGACCCCGATCACGCTCGAGGCGCCCAACAGGCGCGGAGACACCATCACCGTCGAGCAAGGCGAGTCTGTGACGCTGGTGGCGACGATCTCCAATCAGGAGACCGTGCCGGTGGCGGCCGCCATTGACATCGCCTTTCAAATCCTCAGGAACGGGGAAGCAGAGCCTCGAGACTTAGGCCCTACTGAGGTGACTTGCCAGACGCTCCCTGATCCCGATGACTCTTCGCGATGTCGTCTGCCGGGGCTGGGAGCTCGGGGCGAGCCCAACGACCAATTGCAACTCAAAGCTAAGCTCAATACGGCCTCACTCAGCCCAGATCAATACACGCTGTTCGTCCTCGCAGATCTGCAGAACAGAGTGGCTGAGACCGATGAGACAAACAACTCCGGCCAAGGGCGCCTGATCGTCAGCCCTCGGTTGCCCAATCTCACGGTACTGGCTGAGTTTGTGCTCATTCCAGAAGAGCCCCAGCAGGGAGATCTTTTGACGGTGGAGTTTGTGATTGAGAACGATCGTCGCGGGGCAGATGTGACCGTGCCGTTCAATATCAGCTTGGCTTTCCGACCCCTGGGCGAGGATGCGTTTACGCTGCTGGTTCCGCCGGCTCTTTTCTGTCCGGATTGCACGGTGGCGGGCCTGCCGGGCTTCAACCCCCAATTGCCAAAAGATCAACAACAGAATCGCAAGAAGATCCAAGCCCGATTCACTACCCTCTTGCTCACCCCGGCTGAGTATCAGCTTCGGATCGCGGTGGACTCCGGCAACGACGTGGAAGAAGCCAACGAGAGTGATAACGTGCTCACGTTTGATTTCCGTCTGGGCGAGCCGCCGCGGAATCTCTCCCTCTCTGAGGGTCGACTGACGCCGTCTGTGCCTTCTCCAGAGAGCTTGATCTCGCTGGCCTTTGCCATTCGCAATGAGAGCATGGCGGCCGCGACCGGAGTAGATCTGAAATTTTCGCTGAGGCAGCCGGAGACGGGGACAGTCTTTAATATGCGAGATCTGCCGGGTTTTGCCTGCGCCCCGGCCGGAGCTTTAGAGCCCAACAAGGACAAATGCGCCGCTTTGACGATCGGGGCCAACGGGTCTCTGGAGATCAGAGCGCAGTTCTCCGCGGCGAATTTAGCCTTGGGCCGCTATGAACTTGAGATTACCGTCGATCCACCGGGTCCTGAGACGCCCCGTGGGAAGATCGCGGAGATCAACGAAGGGGACAACACATTGCTCCTCCCCTTCACGTTGGTGGAGCCCGGCCAGGTCGTCCCGCAGACCGGACCTGAGCTACATCCGACTGGCCTCTCGTTGGTCCCCAGCTCGCCGATCGTCCAGGGCCAAAAGGTGCTCGTAAGCGCAATAATTGCCAACAGTGGCAATCAAGACGCAGGGGAATTTCTCGTGGAGTTCTTCATCCGCCGCGAGGACGTCGAGCAGCCGCAGAGCTTTACGCTCTTTGGCCGGCAGACCATCGCCGGCCTAAGGGTGGGCAAGACGATCGAAGCGAGAAGAATTCTGGAGACGGCCGGCCTGGAGCCCGGCCTTTACGCCGTCAAGGTCGTGGTAAACTCCCTGGGGCAAGCGGAACTCGACAGAAACAACAACACGATCATTGCGTTTCTCACTGTTTTGAAGCCTTAAAGAGCTGAAACGAGCCGGTCCAGCTCCATGCCCCGCGAGCCCTTGATGAGAATCAAATTCCGATCATCTACAAGCTCCTTCCACAGCAGCGCTTTGAGCTCGGTTAAGCTGCGGGCGCTCAGCGCTCGAGAAGCTCCCCAGCCGGGTCTTTTTGCGAGCGCTAAGGCTGCCTCCTTGGCCAGCTCGCCCACGGTGAAGACTCGATCTAGGCCCAACTCATCGATCAGCCCTGCCAGTTCACGATGGAGTTCCTTCGCAAAACTCCCCAACTCGAGCATGTCTCCTAAGACGAAGATCTTTCGATGGGGCACGCGCAGGCGTGCGAGCGCCCAAAGGGCCTCCTTAGTGGATGCCGGATTTGCGTTGTAGCTATCATCGAGGATGAGGCCAAAGCGCTGCGAGCGCTTAAGCTCCATACGATGAGAAATGGCTTTGAATTCTGAAAGGGCGCGCTGAATCTCCCTGACAGGCACATCCAGCTCAAAGGCCACGGAAGAAGCGGCCAGGGCATTATAGACATTCATTCGGCCCAGAAGATGCATCCGCACGTCAAAGCGCTCTCCCCGGGCAGAGATCTCAAACGCCAGCCCCTCGAGAGAGTCGTCGCGGATGTTCTTTGCTCTTATGCTGGCTCGCTCGTCTTCGATCCCGAAGCCGATGACTCGTACGGGCAGCCGCTCGGCCCACGAAGCCAGATGCGGCGCATCGAAGTTGAGGGCGGCCACGCCCTCCGTCGACAAGCTTTCTATCAGTTCCCACTTGGCGCGCGCTAAGGCCTCTCGGCTTGGGAAGAAGCCCAGATGGGCATCTCCCACAGAGGTGAGGACGCCGATCGTGGGCCGGGCCAGCTCACTGAGAATCTTTAGATCCCCGGGCCGCTGCAGCCCCAGCTCGAAGATCCCCACCTCGGCATCGGGCGGCATGTTAAGAAGAGCCAGCGGCAATCCGATCTCCGTGTTGTAGTTGCCCGGCGAGCGATACGCTCTATATCTTCTGCTCAAGAGGGCATAGAGCAGCTCTTTGGTCGTGGTCTTCCCTGAGCTGCCCGTGATCCCCACGATGGGAATGCTCAGCTGCTTCCGACGGGCTGCGGCCAGCTGCTGGAGCGCTCGGGTCGTATCGGGTACCTGAATGCAATTGTAAAATCTTTCGGAGGGGATTTTGGAGACAATGGCCCCGCTGGCCCCCCGTCGGAAGGCCTCTTCCAAGAAGAGATGGCCATCTGTCCGCTGGCCCGGCAACGCGACGAAGAACTCTCCGGCTCGAAGAAGCCGGCTGTCAATAGAGACGCCCGAGATCTCGCGCGCCGGATCCGGCCGATGAACCCGGCCACCGACCACCTGGGCAATCCAGTCGAGGCTCAGCACTTTAGCAGTAGAAGAGCTGAGGACACTTCTTCTCCGGCTCCTGCGGCGGCTCTTGCTTCTGCTCCTCTTTGGACTTCTCCGGCATCTGGATCTTGATGGTAGTGCGTCCTTCGCCTGTCACGACCCAATCGCCGAGCTTCTGGATGTCCTGGAAGGGTTTAGATTCCTCATCCTCACCGGTCTCCTGGGGCAGGCCCAGAAGCTCCACCGTGAGCTGGTCGTTGGTGGTGGAGCGCTCAAGCGCTTGAATGAGTTGATCGAGGCTGTCTACCTGGGGCAGCGGCTGTTGGTTGTTCTGCTGGCGGCGCGGCCCGCCAAAGACGTACAGCGTCAAGCTCCTCACTTTGAGGTCCTTAGGGAGGGTGAAGCTGCCGGTAGCCAGCCGCTCGGAGCCGCGATAGGGCTTGAGCTGCACCGTGTAGCGGACCGTCTCTCCCGCCTGATAGACCTCTTTATCTGTCTGGATGGCCTTCACTTGGAGGAGCCGAATGGCATCGGTGGTGGTGATCTCCACATCGATGCGCTCCAGGCCGGGGTCTGTGAACTCGTTCTGGGTGAGGAAGAAGACGACTTGGGCTATTTGTAAGGGGCCGAAGAGGGCGATGTCGCTAAAGTGTGTAAACACATCGGAGCGCGCGAGCCTCTTGGGTAGCTCCGTGCCGCGGATGGTGTACTCAATTCTCATCGTTCCTGGGCCAATGCGATTCATGGTGGTGTCCACGGCCTCGAGGAGCGACGCGAAGACCAAGGAGGGCACAAACGTGCTGGCTGGAGCGATAGTGACGCTGAAATCCCGATCCTTCCCGGTGCTTAGATCCTTCAAGTGGGCCACGAGTCTGACCGCGGGCAGCTGATAAGAGAGCGCAGCTCCAATGGCCTGAGTACGATCTTGGAGCACGGCTCCGACCACTTCAGTCCGATCGACCTGGGGGAGCACAAACGAGATGGGCGCGCTGTTGACGGTGTCGATCACTCTCGCCTTAGCCAAAAACAGGCGGGCATCCCCCGTGAGGAACAAGGGGTGTCCGCAGGCCAGGAGCACGCGGGTTTGAGGATCGATGTACGTGGTCGTGCAGACGCCTCCAAAGAGCACATCCCCTGTGGTGAGTAGAGCCGCCATGGGCCGACCCGGCTCAAATTCTTCTGAAAACTCCCCGACTTGAGTGTCAGCGGAAGATGTGGGGTAGATCGTCACCCCATAGCGCTCTTCAAAGCCCCATTGCAATTCATCGAGGAACTGCTGGCTGAAAGAGGCCCCAGGCAGCAGCCCGCTGGCGAATCGGGCCAGAGCTTGAGAGGCTATGCCCCTCTTGAGCCAGTCGAGCGCACGGCCGCTGAGTCCACTGGCCCAGAGTGGAGCCCCTGTCCGGACCGCATAGAGGGTATCGGGGTTGGCCCGGCGCTCCGCGAAGCTGGGAGGAGACGAGACGAACTGGACGTCCTTGGGAGGGCCATTCTCCAGCCTGACCCGTCGGAGAACATGCTCGATCGGCTGGAGAGATTCTTGAGAATTTTGGCTTTGGGCACCCACGGCCTTTCGGATCGGCTCCACCAACTGGAGGACCGTCTCAATGGGGCGCACCAGTCCAATGGGATTGGGGCTCTCATCATACAGGAAGGCCGCGAAGAAGGCCCCCACGAGGCGATCGTTGATGTAGATGGGGCTGCCGCTCATCCCCTGGGCATATCCGCCGGCCTCGCGAATGAGATCGCCGCTGGAGCGGACTAGAATATAATCGTTCAGCTCGCCGGGGTTGTCGATGAGCCCGATGATGCGCGTCTGAAAGATCCGAATTTCATCTCCGCCGATGGTCGTCTTGCCGATCCCTTCCATGCCGACCCGCAGATCCTTCATGAAGAGAAAGGGCGAGGGGCTCAGTTGGGCGGACGTCGGCAGGACAGCCAAGCCCACAAACAATAGGAGCAGACCCAACACCGAGATTTTGGCGACCTTCATGCTCGATGACCTCCTCCAATTTCGTTCGAAAAGATCAGGCCACAAGACGGGCGATCTCCTCCGCTCCCTCCTCCATGCCGGAAACGGCTGTGATCCCGGTGATTTGCCCTAGCAGTTTGCGGCCTTCGGCCTCATTCGTACCCACGAGGCGGACTACCATCGGGATGCGCACATGGAGCGTCTTCTTGGCCTCGATGATCCCTTGGGCCACGAGATCGCAGCGGGTGATCCCCCCAAAGATATTGATGAAGACCCCACGGACTTTAGAGTCGCTCAGCACCAGCTCGAGGGCTCTCTTCATCTGTTCGGCCGAGGCTCCGCCGCCGATATCTAGAAAGTTGGCTGGCCGGCCACCCTTCAGCCTCACCAGGTCCAGGGTGGCCATCACGAGTCCGGCGCCGTTGCCGATGATCCCAATCTCCCCGTCGAGTTTGACATATTGTAGATCGTACTTTTGGGCCGCGCGCTCGAGTGGATCTTGCGGCTCCCCGCCGGGGATCTGGGCGGGCAGATCGTCATCATCTAAGATGAACTTCGCATCCAGCGCCCAGATCTGCCCCTTGGGAGTCACAGCCAACGGGTTGATCTCCACCAGATGCGCTCGATATTCCGTAAAAGCGCGATAGAGCTTCTGGGTGATGTCGAGGAGGGCCCCGATCTCTTCCTTGGGGACTTGGGCTTGGAAGAGCAGGTGGCGGCTCTGATAATCGTGCAGGCCCTCGAGGGGAGAGATGTGGCACCTGTGGATGCTCTGGGGGGAAGATCTGGCGATCTCTTCGATGTCCACGCCCCCTTGGGTGGAGAAGATGAGCACGGGGCGTCGGGCGGCGCGATCGATGGTAAGGCCCAGATAGTATTCGTGCTTGATCTCGACGGCCTGAGTGACGAGCACGCTCCGCACGGGCTCGCCCTGGATGCTCATCCCCAAGATTCTCTTAGTGTGGCTTTCGGCCTCTTCGGGGGTTTGGGCGATCTGGATGCCGCCGGCCTTGCCTCGGCCTCCAGCGGCCACTTGGGCCTTGATCACAACCGGCAAAGAGAGAGCGCGCGCGATCTTCTTGGCTTCTTCAGGGGAAGAAGCCAGCTGCCCCACAGGGACAGGAAGGCCCACGCGCCGAAAGAGTTCTCTGCCTTGGTATTCGAGCAGCTTCAAGGTCGGCCGCGCTCCATTTGTGGTTCAGGCTTTCGGCTCCACTTTGGACTTGTCCGGCTCTGCTTTCCCTGCGGCCGTAGGAGATGAGCCCTGGGTCTGGCCCTGCGCATCTTCTTTCTCAGCTTCGAGCTCCACATCGCGCTTGAGTTTATTGGCCTCCTCTTTAAAGGCGCGCAGGGCCTGGCCCATCGAGCGGGCCACCTCGGGAAGCTTCTTGCCTCCAAAGAGCAAAAGCACGATCGCGAAGATCACCAGAAGTTCCCCGGCTCCAATCCCTGGCAAGAACGCATAGACCAGCTTGGCTTCTGCTAGCATGCCCATCCCTCCAGGGCCTCACTCTACCATAAAGACCTGGGTCTGTCAAAGGCCCTTGGCTTTTGCTGATGCTCTCATCTTCCAGGCCATGTGAAGCCCCTTGAGCGTCAAGAACGGGTCGTAGATCTCAATGGCTCTGATTTGCTCTTTGAAAAACTCCCCCCGGCCGCCGGTGGCGACCACCCGAAGATCCCTCGAGAATTCGCGGCGGAAGCGCTCGATGAGCCCGCTGACGAGAGCTAAAAAGCCCAGCACGATCCCGGCTTGCAGGTTCTCCGTGGTGTCTTTGCCGATGACGCTTTTGGGCGGCACCAGCTCGATCTTGAAGAGCTGAGCCGTCTTTTGAATCAGCGTCTCGGCGGCCAGCTCCATGGTGGGAGCGATCGCCCCTCCTAAAAATCTCCCATCGGAAGAGACGAGGTTGAAAGTCGTGGCCGTGCCGAAGTCGATCACGAGCAAGGGGCCGCCGTAGAGGTGATACCCTGCCAGGCCATCGGCAATGCGATCGGCTCCTACGCGCTCCGGCTCCTTCACCTCGAGGGGCATCAGACCCCAACGCGCATCGAAAAATGCAGCTTCTGTTTGAAAATACTTGCGGCAAGCCTCAGAAAGAGTCCCGTTGAGCGGGGGCACAACGGAGCTGATCACGATCCCCTCGATCTGCTCGGCCTGGATCTGGGCGGCGTTGAGGAAGTGTCTCAAGTTCATGCCCAGCTCATCGGGGGTGAGGTCGTAGCGCGTGGCCAGATGCCAATGAGTGACGAGTCTCTCCTCTTGGAAGACTCCCGAAGCGATCGTCGTATTGCCCACATTGAGCGCCAAGAGCATGCCTCCATGGTAGAAGATGCCCAACGGGTGAGCAAGTCGCGGGAAGGGACGGCTGTCTTTTGCGTTGCGATGCGGCCTATGTTACAATAAAGCTGCACTTTTGTGGGGGTGGAGGCATGTCTGGGAAGGAACAACTGGCCACTATGGCCACGGATGGGAAGAGCAAGGGGGATGGGGATTACGGCGCACAGCACATCCAAGTCCTGAAGGATTTGGAGGCGGTTAGAAAACGCCCCGGCATGTACATCGGGGGCACGGGCATCGATGGGTTGATGCATCTCATCTATGAAGTCGTCGACAACTCCATCGATGAGGCCCTCGCGGGCTACTGCACGGAGATTGAAGTCATCGTCCATCCCGAAGGGCGCGTCACCGTCATCGACAACGGAAGAGGGATTCCCGTCGAGATGCACCCGGAGGGGATGAACACCCTGGAGCTGGTGATGACCAAGCTCCATGCCGGTGGGAAATTCGATCACAAGAGCTACAAAGTGAGCGGAGGTCTCCACGGGGTGGGCGTCTCGGTGGTCAATGCCCTCTCGGAAGAGCTCATAGCGGAGGTGAAGCGCGCTGGGCAGCTCTATCGCCAGAGGTTTCAGCGGGGCCGGCGCGTGACGGATCTAGAGATCGTTGGGCCGGCCGAGGGAACCGGCACCATGGTCACGTTCCTGCCCGACCGGGAGATCTTCGGGGAGATCAAATACGATCTGGCGCGGCTCTCCCGGAGACTGCGGGAGCTGGCCTATCTCAACCCAGGCCTGCGCATCAAGCTGGACAATCGCATTGCCGGCCTCCAGAAAGAATATAGATTTGACGGCGGCATCGTGGAATTCGTGAAGGCTCTCAACGAGGGCAAAGAGGTCCTTCACCCAGAGCCCATCTACTTCAAGGGTGAGGAAGGGGCCAACGGGGATGTCGTACTCGAAGTGGCCATGCAATTCACAACAGAATATGACGAGAACATCTTTGCGTTTGCCAACAACATCAACACCCGCGAGGGAGGCACCCATCTGGTGGGCTTCAAGACGGCGCTTACGCGGGCACTGAATGAATATGGCCGCGAGAAGAAGATCATCACCAAAGACGAAGATAATCTCGAAGGCAAAGATGTGCGCGAGGGCTTGACGGCCATCATCTCTGTGAAGCTGCTGGACCCGCAATTTGAGGGTCAGACGAAGACGAAGCTGGGCAACCCGGATATTCAAGAGAAGATGTTCAACTTCGCGCGCGAGCAGCTTCTGCTCTATCTGAACAAGAACCCGAGCGTCGCGCGCGTCATCCTCGAGAAGGTCTTGCAAGCGGCCCACGCGCGGCTGGCAGCTAAGAAGGCCCGTCAGCTGGTGCGACGGAAGGGCTGGCTCAGCTCGACGTCGCTGCCGGGGAAACTCGCCGACTGCTCCGAGAGAGATCCGGCCAAGTGCGAGCTATTCATCGTGGAGGGCGATTCCGCCGGAGGCAGCGCCAAGCAGGGGCGTGCCCGCAGTTTTCAAGCCATCCTGCCGCTGCGCGGGAAGGTGCTCAACGTCGAAAAAGCTCCGCTCAACAAGCTTTTAGATAATAAAGAGCTCAACTCGATCATCACGGCCATCGGCACAGGCATCCGCGAGGAGTTTGACATCTCAAAGCTGCGCTACAGCAAGATCATTCTATTGGCCGATGCGGACATTGACGGTGCGCACATCCGCACGCTCTTGCTCACGTTCTTCTTTAGAAACTTCCGGCAGCTGATCGAGCAGGGGCACATCTACATTGCCCAGCCGCCGCTCTATCAAGTCAAGCAGGACAAGAAAGTCCATTATCTCTATGACGAAGGGGAGCTGGCCAAGTTCCGCGCCAAGCACGATGGGAAGTTTGAGCTTAAGCGCTTCAAGGGCCTGGGCGAGATGAACCCGCAGGAGCTTTGGGAGACGACTCTCAACCCAGAAAATCGCGTGCTCAAGCAGGTCACGATCGAGGATGCGCTGGAGGCCGAGGAGCTGTTCACAATTCTGATGGGCGCGGAAGTCGCCCCGCGGCGTGATTTTATTATGGAGAACGCCGGGATGACCACGAATCTCGATATCTAGCTGCCCCAAAAGAGGCGCCACAGCAGGTGATCAGAGAGAAGCTCTAACTCGACATCCGTCCTTTCCGCCGACATGGCCGATGGAGTAGACATGATCTGCCATGTCTGCTCGAAAGCTCCACGTGGTGGTCTTGATGGGCGGCCCCTCGGCTGAGCATGAGGTCTCTCTGGCCAGTGGAAGAGTGATCATCGAGCATCTCAATCCCAGTAAGTATGAGATTCAGCCGATGGCCATCGGCCGATCTCCAGCGCTTCTGGCTTCTGACAAAGAGGGTGGCGATCGCTCTCTGCAGGCTCTGCCCGTCAGTGTGGCTCTCAAGCAAGCGAAAGAGGGCCAGATCGACGTCGTCTTCATCGCCCTGCACGGCGAATTCGGCGAAGACGGTCGGCTTCAGGGCCTGCTCGATCTTCTAGGGATTCCCTACACGGGCTCCGGCGTGCTGGCTTCCAGCTTGGCTATGGACAAGGTCAAATCTGCTGAACTCTTTCGAGCCCATGGGCTTCTGGTCCCGCCCTACACGCATTTCTGGCGCTGGGAGTGGGAAGAGCGCCCAGAGATCATCCTGGCGTTTCTGACGCAAGCTCTTCCCTTCCCCTGGGTGGTCAAGCCGGCGGATCGGGGATCGAGCGTCGGAGTAAGCATCGCCTCTACCCAAGAGAGGCTGGGCTCTGCTATTGAGGAGGCCTTCGAGCACTCAGAGCATGTCATGGTCCAGCAACATATCTCCGGCGTTGAGGTGACCTGCGCCGTCTTGCATGAAGACCCGCGGTGCGAGCCGTGGCCGTTGCCTCCGACTCAGATCCTCCCCAAATCGAAAGCTTTTTTTGATTATGATGCGAAATATACGCCCGGGACTACAGAAGAGATCACGCCGCCTCGCCTGCCCCAGGCCCTCATTGCGCGCATCCAGGCCCTGGCCGTCAAGGCCCATAAGATTCTTGATTGCTACGGCATGTCGCGCACGGACATGATCGTGCAGGGTGAAAGCCTTTACATTTTGGAGACGAACACCATCCCCGGCATGACGGAGACGAGCCTCTATCCCCAAGCGGCCAAGGCCATCGGGCTGGAGTTGGGAGACCTCTTAGATCGCTTGATCGCTGCCGCGCTGCGACGACATGGATTCCGCAACAGATCAAATCTATCATGATCAAGCGCCTCAGAGAGCTCCTCTTAGGCCTCGAGTGCGAGAGCGTCCGTGGCCCTCTTGATCCACTCGTTCATCGAATTATCTCTGACTCGCGTCAGGCTCGGCCCGGCGATCTTTTTGTGGCCATCCGTGGGAGCAAGCACGATGGGCACGAGCACGTCTTGGAAGCGCTTCGAAGAGGAGCCGTGGCCGTCGTCTGCGAGCGCATCTCCTCTCATAGATCTCTTAATGTAACGTACATCACAGTCAAAGACAGCCGGAAGGCCCTGGCTGACTTGGCCTGTGCGTTCTACGATCATCCCACTCGCAGGCTCTTTACAGTTGGGGTGACGGGCACGAAGGGCAAGAGCTCTGTGGCCCACCTGAGCGCAGCCGTGCTGGGCTTGGAACAGACAGAGCTCATCAGCACCATCACGAACGCACTCCAGAGAGGAACGGAACAGACCACGCCGGAGGCTCCGGAGATCCAGCGAATCGCTTGGGAAGCCGTGCAAGTCGAGAAGACGCACTTCGTGCTTGAAGTCTCCGCTCACGCGCTCTCACAGGAGCGGGTGCGAGGCGTGGACTTCAACGCGGCGATCTTCACGAATCTCAGCCATGATCATTTGGATTATTACGGCCGTACAGAGGACTATCTCCAAGCCAAGTTGAGGCTGTTTACCCAACTTCCTCCCACGGGGACGGCGATCGTGAATCTGGACGATCCCATAAGCCATCGCGTGATCGCTGCTACGCGGGCGCGCGTCTGGACCTATGGCCTGATGCGAGCGGCTGACATCTGGGCGGATGAGCTTGAGCTTGGTCCGGATGGCTCACAGGCGCTCGTCCACACGCCTCAGGGAACCTTCCCGCTGCGCCTACACTTTCCGGGGAGTTTTTATATTCAAAATGCGCTAGCGGCCGTAGGCGTGGGCTTATTGAGGGAGCTGCCGCTCTCGCTCATCCGGGATCGCCTGGAGGCCGTCCGTCACCTCGAAGGGCGTCTGGAGCGCTTTGTGACTCCCGAGGGCGTTACGATTGTGATTGATTTCGCTCACTCGCCTGACTCTCTCGCCAAGGCCATCCGAACGCTTAGGCCATTCTATAGCCAGATGATCACCGTCTTCGGCTGCGGAGGAGATTCCGATCGCCGAAAGCGCCCGATGATGGGCACAATCAGTGGCTGTCTTTCGGACTATACGATCATCACGAGTGACAACCCCAAGAGCGAAGATCCTGAAATGATCATCCATGAGATCGAGGAGGGCTTGAGGGCACTTGGGGTGCCCTATGAAGCAATCGTGGATCGGGGGAGGGCCATCCGGCGGGCGCTGGAGCTGGCCCGACCCGGCGATTGTGTGCTGATCGCAGGCAAGGGTCACGAGCGGACGCAAATCTTCAAAGATTATCAGGTTCCCTTCAATGACAAAGCTTATCTTAAAGAGCTGGGCGTGATTGCGCCGGAAGCTCCGTGTGGCGTAGACTGAGTGCGTGCTCAAGCTCGAAGGAATTTCAAAGATCTATGCCATAGGACGCCTGACAGTGCCAGCCCTTAAAGATATCCATTTGGAGATCGCTGCGGGAGAGTTTTTGGCGCTCATGGGGCCCTCGGGCTCGGGCAAATCCACGCTCTTGCACATTTTGGGCGGGTTAGATTGGCCCTCCGGTGGGCGGGTGCTTTGGCAGGGGCGGGATCTCGCGACCCTGGGTGGGGCGGAATTGGCCCGCTGGCGCGGCAGACATGTTGGGTTCGTCTTCCAGACGTTCAACCTGGTCCCTGCACTCACGGCCCTAGAGAACGTCGAGCTGCCCCTGCTGTTGCGAGGAGTCTCTCCCCATAGGCGGCGCAAGCGGGCGAGCGCGTTGCTTGAGCAAGTCGGCCTAGCCGAGCGGGCACATCACAAGCCCACAGAGCTCTCCGGCGGCGAGCAGCAGCGGGTGGCATTGGCTCGGGCGTTGGTGAGCGATCCCGCGATGATCTTGGCCGACGAGCCCACCGGCAACCTCGATTCCGAAACGGGTCGTGCGATTCTGCAACTGCTTCGAGCCTTGAACCAGCAGGGCACGACGATCGTGCTGGCGACCCATAATTGGGAAGCGGCGGGGTACGCTCAACGGATCATCCGTCTGCGAGATGGTCGGCTCATGCCTTGAACCCGCGCCGCCAGTGGCACAAGTGCTCAAAGATCTGCTAGGGTGAAGCTGTGGAGAAGGAGAAGCACATCGCTGAAGTGGCCGTCCCCCGCGATATTGACAGGACATTCGATTATCTCATCCCGGAGGCCTTGAGGGAGCGGGTGGCGCTGGGGGTGCGCGTGCGAGTCCCCTTTCGCGGTGAGAGGCTTGTGGGCTTCGTCGTCGCCCTCAAGGCGGAGAGTTCATTCGCGGGCCGGCTCCACGAGCTGATAGAAATTCTAGATTCCTACGCGGTGATTGATGAAGCCAGGCTGCGCTTGGCCCGCTGGATCAGCGAGTATTATCTCTGCCCGTTGGGGCTGGTCTTGCAGGCCATGGTCCCGGCGCTCCTTCGGCCCCGGGTACCGCGGACGCGCTCTTTGGTGAAGCTGAAAGCGAGCCTCTCCGACGCTCTCTGCTGGATCGACCAGATTTCTTCCACAGCGCCACAGCAGGCGGCTCTGTTAAGAGCGCTCCTGGCTCATGGCCCTCTTCTCTCCGCCCCTGAGCTCCTTAAGCGAGCGGGTTGCTCTGCGGCTCCTCTGAAAGCCCTGGAAGAACGCGGCTTGATCGCGCTGGAGCGGCGCCCCATCCTCCCGCGCGTTACCATGCCGTTCCATGAAGAAGCGATGGAGATCTCGCTCTCTGCCGCTCAGCAGGCGTCTTTGGAAGAGATCCGCTCCGGCCTCAAACGAGGGGGCGGGCGCTTTTTGCTACACGGGGTCAACGCCAGCGGCAAGACTGAAATTTATATCCAGAGCGTCCAACAAGCCTTGGAGCTGGGGAAAGGGGCCATCGTGATTGTCCCTGAGATCTCGCTGACACCTCAATTGATTGCCCGCTTCCGCGCGCGCTTTGGCGAGGACGTCGCCGTGTATCACAGCCAGCTGACGGAGGCTCAGAGGGCGCGCGAGTGGCAGCGCCTACGAGCTGGAGAAGCCCAGGTGGCCATCGGGATTCGTGCGGCCGTCTTCGCGCCGCTGGATCGGCTAGGGCTCATTGTGATTGACGAAGAGCACGAGCCCACCTACAAGCAGGACGACCCCGCGCCGCGCTACCACGCCAGGGAAGTGGCCTTCAAACGGGCGGAGCTTTCGGGCGCTGTGGTGGTGTTAGGCAGCGCCACCCCTTCTGTGGAGAGCTACTGGCGGGCCAGGCAGGGCGGCTTGCGTCTGTTAGAACTCAAAGAGCGCGTGGTCGGAGGGAACCCACCTGAGGCGACGGTCGTGGATCTGGCCGGAGAAGATCGCTTGCTCAGCCCCGTTTTGAAGCAGAAGATCGCCGGGCGCCTGAAGGCGGGCGAACAGGTGCTTCTGCTGCTCAATCTGAGGGGATTCGCCCGAGGTGCCTTCTGCCGAGCGTGCCGAACGACACAGAAGTGCCCGCGCTGTCAGATCGCGCTCGTCTATCATCTTAGGGGCCAGCGCCTCCGATGTCATTATTGCGGCCAGACGTATCCCGTGGGCCGGTGTCGCTCGTGTGGCTCGAAAGAGTTGATCTTCCTGGGCGCGGGGACGGAGCAGGCCGAGCTCTTACTGCGCGAGACCTTTCCCGGAGCCACGATCGCCCGCATGGACTCTGATGCCCTAAGAAGAGGCCAGCACGGGATTATCTTAGAGCACTTCCGTCGAGGCGAGATTCAAATTCTTCTAGGCACGCAAATGATCGGCCTAGGGCTCGATTTCCCCAACGTGACCCTGGTGGGCGTGCTCTTGGCAGATACGCTCTTGGATCTGCCGGATTTCCGTGCCGGAGAGCGGACGTTTCAACTCATCAGCCAAGCCGTCGGCCGAGCCGGGCGGGGCGAAAAGCCCGGAGAAGTCGTCATCCAGACGAATCACCCTGAGCACTATGCCGTCGCCCAAGCTGTACAGCAGCAATATGAGGCGTTCTATCAAGAGGAGCTGATCTTCCGCCGGACGCTCAACTACCCGCCCTTCGCGCATTTGATCAAACTCACGTGCGAGGATCGCACAGAGGAACGGGCACAGCAGCAGGCCCAGACGCTCGGCACAGCGCTAAGTCGCGCCCGCATGAAGGGCCTGGAGGTGCTCGGCCCCTTCAAAGCGCTGCCCTATCGCGTTCGTGGGAACTTCCGCTGGCAGCTCGTGCTCAAGGCAAAAGACGTGCTGGGGACGAACGCCCTGCTCTGCCAGACCCTGGCAGAGACGGGGCTCTCCGCAGGGGTCAAAATCGATGTCGACCCTCAGAGCCTCATCGTGTGAACTTTGCAGGGTAGCTGCCGGCTGATGGATCTCATTGATTCGTCCTCGTCTCTGAGCTATTCTAGAATGTGCCTGGTACGCGCTTAAGAGGAGCACCATGCGACTGATTGCGGCAGGACTCAGCTACAAGACGGCGCCTCTTGAACTGCTCGAGAGAGTTGCCTACACGCATGATCGCCTGCCGGATGGGCTGAGGGCGCTACGGGCGCAGGCGTCCCTGGCGGAAGCCGTGATTCTGTCCACCTGCCATCGAACGGAGCTCTATGGCGTCACAGCCGGAGATCCTCGTGAAGCCCAGCAACAGATGGCCCGCTTTTTGGGCTCGTTTCATGTCGTGAGAGAGGCCGAGCTTCTGCCACATCTGTGCTTTTATGAAGATGGGGGAGTCGCGCAGCATCTCTTTGCGGTGGCAGCGGGCCTGGAGTCGATGGTCTTGGGCGAGCCTCAGGTGCTGGGCCAAGTGCGCGCCGCCTTGGGAGAGGCCTTGGGCTGCGGGACAGTCGGGAAGATTCTTTCGAGGCTCTTTCGAGCGGCGGTACGAGTGGGAAAGCGCGCGCGCACGGAGACGGGCATCGCCCGCACCCCACTCTCCATCAGCTCATTGGCCGTCTCTCTGGCCGAGCAAGTCCTGGGGAGTTTGTGCGGTAAGGAGGCGCTCATCGTGGGCTCCGGCGAGATGAGCGTGTTGGCCGCAAGGCTGCTCTTCAAGCGCGGTATCCAGAAGCTCAAAGTGACCAGTCGCCGGTATGAGCGAGCTCTGTCTTTCGCAGGCTCTCTCCAGGGAGAAGCCGTTCCTTGGGAAGCTTTACCAGAGGCCCTCCAGCAGGCGGATCTGGTCATCAGCTCTACAGCCGCGCCCCATGCGGTGATAAGCGCTGAGATGATCCGTCAGGCTATGAGACGGCGAAGACGCCCGCTGATTCTGATCGACATCGCCATGCCGCGCGACATCGAACCGGAGGCCGGAAAGATCGCCAACGTCTACCTCTATAATCTCGACGCCTTGCAGGCCGTCGTCGAGAAGAATGGGCAGCAGCGCGCGCGTGAGATCCCCTCCGTTCAAGCCATCATTGAAGAAGAGGTGCATGATTTTATGGAGTGGCTTCAGACGCTCCGGGCCATCCCCACGCTCAAGGCGCTGCGGGATCGCGCAGAGCAGATCCGCACGCAGGAGCTTAAGCGGGCACTTCAGCGCCTTGGCCCCATCTCCGAGCGGGAGAAGCAGATCATCGAGCAGCTGAGCTCTCGGATTGTCAAAAAACTTCTGCACGAGCCGACCGTGCGCCTCAAGCAAGAGGGAAGCCGAAATGGCTCTCTGGAACAACTGGCCCGCGAGCTCTTCGGCCTTAAGGAGGAGCCGTGAAAGAGGTCACGATCGGCACACGGGGGAGCCGGTTGGCGCTCGCCCAAACCGAGTTGGTCGCCGCAGAGCTTCGTAGGCTCTACCCAGAGATCGCATGGCACATCGAAGTGATTCAGACCGAGGGAGATCGTTTCAGAGGGGCGCCGTTGCCCGTCCTAGGAGGCCAGGGCGTCTTCATCAAAGAGCTCGAAGAGGCTCTTCTGGACGGCGAGATCGATCTGGCCGTCCATAGTCTAAAAGACATGCCCACAAAGCAGCCGGAGGGACTTTTGATCGCAGCGGTGCTTGAGCGAGAGGACCCGCGAGATGTGCTGATCTCCCGAGAGGGGCTTTCCTTAAGAGCACTGCCCAAGGCCGCTCGGGTGGGGACGGGGAGTCCGCGGCGTATGGCACAGCTTTTGGCGTTTCGCCCGGATCTTCGTGTGCTGGAGGTGCGTGGCAACGTCGAGACCCGGCTTCGCAAGCTCGAGGAGGGTCGATTTGACGCGATCCTCTTGGCCGCCGCGGGCCTGGTGCGTCTGGGGTTGGCGTCGCACATCACGGAGCCTCTTCCATGTTCGATCATGCTGCCGGCTGTGGGGCAAGGGGCACTGGCTCTGGAAGTGCGCGAAGATGATGCTGAGATGCAGGGACTGGTTCAGCCGCTGGATCATAAGCCGACGCGGATGGCTGTGGAGGCCGAGCGGGCCTTCTTGCGGGCCTTGGAAGGCGGCTGCCGCGCTCCCATCACAGCGTATGGCTGCGTAAAAGACAAGCAGCTTTTGCTCGAAGGGCTGGTCGCCCGTCCCGACGGGACAGAGTTGTTCCGCGATCGGCTGGCGGGTGATCCCAGGCAGAGGGAAGAGCTGGCGAGACGCCTAGCAAGAAGGCTCTTAAGGCAAGGAGCCGAAAAGATCCTTCAGGAAGTGCGCCATGGATGAGAAGCCCCTGCGGGGCCTTCGAGTTCTTGTGACGAGGCCTGAAGAGGTCGCTGAGGTGCTTGCGGAGCGATTGCGCACTCTGGGCGCTTTCCCCATCGTGCTTCCTACGATCCAGTTCAGGCCGCCGGCAGATCCCCGCCCGCTGGATCGCGCGATCCAGTGCTTGAAGCACAAGGAATATAATTGGGTGATCTTTACCAGCGCCACTGGGGTGCGATTCTTCTGGAAGCGTCTGGCTGCTTGGGGGCATGATCCGCAGCTCTTCTCGGGTGTGAAGCTGGCGGCGATTGGGCCGGCTACGGCGCAAGCTCTAAAAGAGCGCGGCGTGTGTGTCGATTACGTCCCGCCGCGCTATGTGGCAGAGGAGATCGCTGCGGGCCTGGGTGATGTCACTCATCAGAAGATCCTGCTCCCTCGGGCTGACATCGCGAGAAAGGCGTTCGCCCAGCTTCTTTTGCAAAGAGGGGCTCAGGTGGATGAGATTGCTGTCTATCGAACGGAGCCAGTCAAGATAGAAGAAGCTCAAATGGCTCGAATCAAAGCCATGCTACAAGGAGCGCAGATCGACGTGGTGGCGTTCACCAGTTCCTCGACGGTGCGCCATTTTTTGGGGCTTTTGGAAGATCCTTCGTTGCTCAAAGGGGCGATCATCGTGTGCATCGGGCCGATCACGGCAGCGACGGCCCAGGAGTTAGGGCTTAAGGTAAACATCGTGGCTCGGGAGCACACGATCGAGGGCTTGATCCAAGCCACCATTGAGGAGGTGAAAGCGCATGCGTAAGCTCAAATTTGGAATGCTCAGTCGCAGGCCACGGAGGTTGCGAGGGAGCGATTCACTGCGCAGATTGGTGCGTGAGACACGACTCTCTGTCGATCAATTGATCTATCCGTTGTTTGTGCGCTTTGGCCGCAGTATACGTGAGGAGATCCCTTCGATGCCCGGCCAGTATCGACTCTCGCCGGATGAGCTTCCCAAAGAGGCCGAGGAGATCGCAAAATTGGGAATTCCCGCGGTGCTCCTCTTCGGCCTGCCGGCGCACAAAGATGAGCTGGGAACCGGCGCCTATGATGATCGTGGCATCGTCCAAGAAGCGACTCGCACGCTCAAGAGAGCCGTTCCAGAAATACTGGTCATCACGGACGTCTGCTTGTGCGAATACACCAGCCACGGGCACTGTGGTGCCGTTCGAGATGGAGATGTGGAGAACGATGAGACGCTTGAACTCTTGGCGCGAACGGCCGTATCTCAAGCGGCCGCGGGTGCGGATCTCGTGGCTCCGAGCGCGATGATGGACGGTCAAGTGAGAGCCATCCGCGAGGCTCTAGATGAGGCTGGCTTTCAGAATACGCCCATTATGAGCTATTCCGCGAAATATGCGTCGGCGTTCTATGGCCCCTTCCGCGAAGCAGCAGACTCAGCCCCTCAATTTGGCGATCGTCGGGGCTATCAGATGGATCCCCCGAACGTGCGCGAGGCCTTGAGAGAGATCGAGCTGGACATCGCCGAAGGAGCAGACATGGTGATGGTGAAGCCCGCGTTGGCTTATCTGGACGTGATCCGCGCGGTGCGAGAGCGCTTTGAACTCCCCTTGGCGGCCTACAACGTGAGCGGCGAGTACGCCATGGTCAAAGCGGCTGTTAGAGAGGGCTGGCTGGATGAAGAGCGCATTGTGCCTGAGATCATGACGGCTATCGTGCGGGCCGGGGCGAATCTTGTGATCACGTATTTTGCGAAAGACTTAGCCAGGCTGCTTGGAAGATAAGCTCGCCTGCATCCAAGCGGCTCGCAGCTCCTCCTCGCTCAGTCGTCCGCGCACGCGCTCCACGCCGTCGATGGCAATTACGGGAATATCAAAACAATAACGCTCAAAGAGAGCTTGATCGCTTGTGATATCGATCACTTCCATCTCATAGCGAAACTCTCTCTGGAGCTTGCGCAGAAGCTTCTCGGCCTTGGCGCACAACGGGCAATCCGACTTGCTGTAGAGCGTGACTTTGCTCATATGAACCCGCAAAGATTATACTTCGTGTATCTCTTTGTCCAAGAAGAAAGGACATGAGTCTCGACTGGCTGGCTCTTATGGCGATCCCCCTGGTGGCTGCAGCCATTGGGTATTTCACAAACTGGGTTGCCATCTGGATGCTCTTTCGGCCACATACGGTAAAGCGCATCTTCGGGCTCAGAATTCCCTTTACGCCCGGCCTCATCCCCGCACGACGCCTGGAGATGGCCGAGCGCCTGGGAGCGGCCGTCGCCCAGCACCTCGTCACAGAAGAGGCGATCGCCACCAGACTCGATACTCCAGAAGTCCGTGCGAAGATCGAAGAGATCACCTGCGGTTATCTCGATGAATTGTTCTCAAAAGATCTGGGCCCGCTTGCGGCTCACGTTCCACCGCCTCTCAAAGAGCTGGCCTACCGGAAGATCGAAGATCTGATGCCTCTTCTGCTCGAGAGATTGGCCTGCGTGTTGGCAGACGAAAAGCTCAAAAGGATCATCAAGATCGAGATCTACGAGTCGCTCGATCGACTCTTGACCCAGACATTCAAGGCGGATTCGCTCTGGGATCAGTTGAAATTTAAGCTGCTGGAGGCATTTGTCATCAGCACAGACGAGATCAAGGAGAAGATCGAGCGCTCTGTCGATGAAGCCGGCCCGCGGCTAGCCACTCTACTCCAACGCGAGGAAGTCAAAATGAGAATGTATGACGCGCTCCGTGGTGCTGTCGATGAATTCTTGGCCCGTCCGCTGGGCAGGCTGCGCGATCATCTCTCTGAAGAACACGCCCTTAAGAGTAAGGCCTGGCTGGCTGAGAAGGTACTTGAGATCCTAAAGCGCGAGACGCCTAAGCTGATCCGGGCCATCGATGTCCAGGGACTGGTACGGGAGAAAGTGAACGAGATGCCCCTGGCCGAGGTCGAGCGCTTAATTTTAGCCATCACCAGCCGGCAGCTTAAGGCCATCACGTGGTTTGGGGCTCTTTTGGGTTTTCTGATCGGCTTGATTCAAGTGGCGTTCTTGCTTGTGCGTGGCGGACTCCAGTAGCGATGATCCGGGAGCCTTGCGACTAAGCCGCGCTCCTCCAAGGCTTCCAGATGGGCTTGGACTTCACCGGCTCCCAGGAGCGCGTGGTGCTCTCTCATCTTCCCAAAGAGCAATAGGGCGATCTCATAGACGGTTCTCGGCTTCCTATCAGATAAGATCGCCCGAATGCGCTCTGCGCGTTCTTGGTGATGAGTGAGAATCGCCTCGATGCGCCCTGTGGAATCCATGATCTCGTCCCCATGTCCGGGCAGCACGCGCGCCCCCGAGAATCTTCTAAGCCTCTTAAGCGACGCGCGATATTTGAAGAGCATACCAGAAGCACTGAGGTCTGTTGCACCGATGTTGGGCGTGTAATCGGGTAAGAGATGATCTCCGGTGAAGAGCACGTCTTCCAGCAGGAAGCAGGCGGAGCCCTGGGTGTGGCCGGGGGTGTGAATCACGAGCAGCTCTGAATGGCCAAGAGGGATCTTCTGCCCATCGCGGAGCGCTTCGGCGCTCACAGAGCGCCCCAGCCGCGCGAAGCGCCGGGCGATGACGTCGATGAGCCTCCGCGGAAGGCCCCAGAGGCACATCTTTTCTAAATACAAGCGATGGATGAGATCGTAGCGCTCATCGAAGTGCGCCACATCCTGCTGATCGTCTTGGTGAATGTAGACGCGCGCGCCGCAGACCTCTTGGAGGCGGTGGGCCAGCCCAAAATGATCTAGATGCTTGTGCGTGAGAAAGATCTTTTTGATCTCTTCGACTCGATAGCCGTGTTGAGTAAGGGCGCGCTCCAAAGTTGAAAAGGCTTCCGGCGTATCGATGCCGGTGTCGATGAGCGCAAGCTCCCCAGCATCGATGAGATAAGCGTTGTTATCGCGTTCGAAGTAGGGATTGGGAAGCTGGATGGAAAGGACGCGCGCCTCGGACACGATTTATGCCTTCTTCTTGAAGAAGAGCCAGTTCTTTGGGTCTTCGTCGGGCTGAAAGCGAATTAGACAATATCTTCCTTGGAGCTTTTCGCCCTGAATATCGATGATAATCTCGTTTTTGTCCCAGTGGATGGGCGTAAAGTATCCGCGGTCCCAAAGCTCGACTCTTCCCGCACCGTACTCCCCTTCTGGGATGGTGCCCTCGAAGCTCCCATACTCGATCGGGTGATCTTCCACCTCCACGGCCAAGCGGCGCTCGCCCTGCTTCCTAGGAGGTTCTTTGGGGACCGCCCAGCTTTTGAGCACTCCGTCTTTCTCCAGTCGCAGATCCCAGTGGAGGCGGCGGGCTTGATGTTTCTGGATGACGTATAGCAACTTGGTTCCCTCAGAAGATCTTCGTGAATCGGAGCCTGAAGGCTCTTTTGTCCTCGTGAAATCCCGCTTCTTGCGATATTTCCCCAGGGTCATCTCATCCTTACGCTAGGGGGAGAAGAGGTCTAGGAAGCGCTCCAGGCGCTGCCGGATCTTGGGAGCTCTGAGTTTCTCCAGGGCCTCGTTCTGGATCTGGCGCACGCGCTCCCGGCTGATGCCCAAAATCTTGCCCGTCTCTTCCAGAGTCTTGGGCTGATCGTCTTCTAGGCCATAGCGCAGGCTGAGCACTCTCCTCTCCCGCTCGCTTAGGGTCTCTAGGGCTTTGCGGAGCTCTTCTCGTCTCAATTCCCTTAGCGCAGCCCGCAGCGGGGAGGGCAGGCTCCCATTGCTGATGAGCTGTTCTAGCTCATCGCCTTCCTCCTCCTCCCGCGGCTGATCCAGCGAGGGGGTGTACTGAGGAGCCTGCCGGGTGGCCTGGATCTGTTCCAGCGGGATCTTAAGAAGCTCCGCGAGATCTTCGTCGGTGGGCGGCTCGCCGTGCTCCTGGACCCAGGCGGCCTCGGCCTCATGGATCCGCCGAAGCCGCTGAATGAGCGATTCCGGAAGGCGAATCGAGCGCGAGGTCTGGGTGAGTGCCCGCGTGATCGCCTGGCGAATCCACCACGTCGCATAGGTGGAGAATTTATAGCCCTTCTCCGGGTCGAATTTCTCTACAGCCCGCATGAGTCCTACATTGCCCTCTTGGATGAGATCCAGCAGGGGCAGGCCCAGCCCCGTGTAGCGCTTGGCGATGGAGACGACCAGTCTCAAGTTCGCCGAGGCCAACCGAGCCTTGGCGTCGGGATCACCTTGTTTAGCTCTCCTGGCCAGTCCCTTCTCTTCTTCAGGAGTCAAAAGCGGGATCTGCCCGATCTCCCGAAGGTACGTCCGGACCGGATCCTCCCGAGAGGCCTCTTCTCCCGCCAGCCCCTCCCAGAGATCTTCTTCTTCCCACTGAGGCTCCAAATCATTCATCTCCGGCTCATCGGCTTTCTCCATGGGGTGTCAGATCTGCCCTGCGAGCGCTTACCAGCGTCCAGCATACTGAAGATCTAGGGCTTCAGCAAGGAGCGAAGGGGGTGGCGGGAAGGCCAGTTCAACCCGCGCGACGGGCCCGGATGGAATGCCCTCGCTGGTGAGCCTCGTAGACGCGCTCCGCCGGCTCGCTGCCCCGGCGAAGCTTGATGCTGCCCGAGCGCGATACCGAGCCGATAAACACAGACTCGCCGTCGACGACCAGCTCGATCGTCTTGCCTCTAAGACTGGGATCGAGATCGATGATGACATGCTCGTCGGTGAGGGTGACCTCGATCTGTCGCCCGGCCGTAAGATCCATCTCGCCAAACGAGCGAATGTCGAGCCCGATGCCCAACTGCTCTTCCAGCGCGCGGATGCGACTTCCTCCCTTGCCCACGATGAGCGGGATGCGATCCTCATCGACGTAGACCGTCGCGCGGGTGTCGGACTTGACCTGCACCACGACGCTCGCTCGGAGCAGGCGGCCCAGCTCGTATTCGAGTGTGCGCTCGGCCAGCTTCCAGACGGGAGGCGCGGCCATGACTTCCCCGATGGGCATCACCACCACCTGCTCGCCGAAGCTGTAAATTTCAAAGGCCAGCTGCTTTGATTCATAATCGCGCACTTCGATCACGGGCCGCGCCAGATCCTCATCGCCCATGCCTGTGGGTACTCTCACGGTGAACTCGACTTCGTAGAGTTGGCGCACATCGGCGGCCTCGATGAAGACCACGGTGTCCACGACTTGGGGGATCATGCCCAGCTCGACGCGCCCGATCAAGCGCTGCAAGGCGTCGATGCCGCGGGTGGCGTGCACCACGCCCACCATGCCCACGCCAGCCAAGCGCATATCGGCAAACACTTGAAAATCTTCCGTTCGGCGCATCTCATCGAAGATGGTGTAATCCGGGCGCACCAGTAGGAGTACATCGGCCGTGTTGGCCATGTTGCCCTCCAGAGCCGTATATTGCGTGATCTCATCGCTCACTTCGAGGTCTCTGGGTCTCTCCATGGTCTTGATGACCCAGCCGGCCTCTTCGAGATAGTCGGCGATGGCCTGGACGAACGTTGATTTGCCCGCCCCTGGAGGCCCCGAGACGAGCACGCCGCGATGGCGCTGGCTGAGCCGCTCCCTCAGCAGATCTGCATAGGCGTAGTCATCCAGCTTGGTTCGAGTGATGGGGCGCACTACGGTAATTTCAAGCGCATCGGAGAAGGGCGGCCGGGCGATGGCAATGCGCAGATTCTTAAGCTGCACGACCGTCGAGCCTCCGGAGTCCATCTCGATAAAGCCTTCCGGATGCTGCTCCGCGGCCTCGACGATCTCGCGCGCCATAGCTTCAACCTCTTTTTCCGTCAAAGGCTGCTCACTCAGATAGACGATCTTCATCTCGCCTGGCGAGCCCTTCTTCGCTTTGGGGCGCATGCGGGCTCTTAGATGGACAGACATGGTCGTCTCGTCGAAGTAGCGCATGATCTTGAGGGATTCCAGACGATGTGCTGCGGGGCTTTCAAAATAGACCACGGGCATGCCGCGGGCCTGGCAGACGAGCGCCTGCACACGATCGCTGGTGAGGAGCGTTGCGCCCTCCTCCTCGGCCAGGCGCCGGATGAGCGAATCCAGCTCGCCGGATTCGTGCAATCTCAAAATATCTCCGTGGGGGCGCTCGCCCCTATACTCGAGCTGGATCGAGCCTTCCCAGCTTAGGCTCTGCAAGTGTTTTAATTCATTGAGCCCGGCGAAGCCTGTCTCTTGTCCATGTTCGGCTTGAGCTTCCAGCTCGGCCAGAACCGCTTCGGGAACGAGAAACAGTGCCCCCTGGAAGCGACCCTCCCGGACCTCTTGGGTGATCCGCCCATCGACAATCACGCTCGTATCCAGCACATAAAGATCTGTCTTGCTGTTCTTCTCTTGCGCATTCTCTTTACGTTTGCTCATGGTGCCATCGCTGCCAGAAGCTGGGCCACTTCCGTCAAGAATCTCTCGTCTTGAGGGCCGAAAGCTGCGAGCGTGTCGCTGTCGATGTCGATCTCACCTAGCACTTTCTCATCTTTCATGATGGGCACGACGATCTCTGAGCGCGTATGGGGAAAGCATGCCAGATAGCGCGGATCCTTGTGGACGTCATCCACGATGACTGTTTTGCTCTCTCGGGCGGCCAAGCCGCAGATCCCCGCTCCGATGGGGATGCGCGTGTGCTGGGTGGCTTCTTTCCCGTCCCACGCAGCCAGCACGAGCTCATCGCCCTGAAGCAGATAGATGCCGACCCAGTTGTAGTGAGGCACAGATCGGCGCAGGCTTCTTACAATCCACTCACAAGCCTCGTGAAAACTCTTGCCGTCGATCTCCGCGCTCAACTGCGCCAGCTTGGGAAATCTCATCGGAATGCATGATACCGGGGTGGCGGGCAGCCCGCAAGGGCTTCGCGCGCAGACCCGCTGATCTTCCCTTTTGCCCACAAATGACTACAATGGTAAATCTGGGAAGGAGGAGCCAGGAGTGGAAGTCCATCGCGAGCATAGGGAACTCTGGTGCCTGGAGCATATTGACCTCTTCCGGCGTCTTCCCGCGCGGGAGCGGGTGAAGCTTCGGCGCTTGGGGCGGACGATCAAATATCGCAAGGGCGAGACGATCTTCATGCCCGGGGATCCAGGCGACACGATCTATTTCTTGCGGGCGGGCCGGGTCAAGCTGGCCCTGCTCGATGAGAGCGGGAGGCGTCTTACCCTGATGATCTGCCATCGGGGCGAGCCCTTCGGCGAGATGGCGCTGGCGGGCGAGGAGCAGCGCAAGCTCATCGCCGAGGCGTTGGACCATGTTGAACTTTGCGCCGTCTCCAAAGATGAGCTTTTGAGATTCGCCCAGGAGAGCCCGAGCCTGGCGCTACGCATCACAAAGCTTGTGGGGCTGCGCTTCATTGACATTGAGAATCGCCTGGAGGATTTGCTCTTTAAAGATGTTCCGACGCGGCTGGCGCGCCTCCTGCTCAAGCTGGGCCGTCAGCACGGCGTTCCGGTCGAGAGGGGCACTCAGATCGATTTGAGAATTACCCATCAAGATCTGGCTGAGTTAATCGGGGCCACGCGGGAGACGACCTCGGCGGCTCTGGGCGAGTTTGAGGCCAAGGGCTGGATCGAGAAGGGCCGCAGCCGGATCGTCCTCCGAGATCTGGAAGGCCTAAGAGGGCAGGCGAAGCTGCGCGGATAGGATCTCCGGCCTTGACAACCCTTGCGGAAGACGTTATGATCCCGGTCACCCAAACGGCTCTCTTTGCACCGGGCCGAGGTGGCGGAACTGGCAGACGCGCACGTTTGAGGGGCGTGTGGGGTAACCCGTGGGGGTTCGAGTCCCCCCCTCGGCACCATAGGAGGTATTTTGATGGCAAAGATCGTGCTGGACACCCAAGGAGGCGACCGCGGTCCAGCCGAGATCATCTATGGGGGGATCAAGGCGGCAGATGCTTGTGATGCCGAAGTGATCTTCGCCGGGGATCGGAGCACGATCGAGGGTGAGATGAGCCGCCGCGCCCGCAGACGCTTTTCGATCCTCCATGCCCCCGAGATCATCACGATGGAGGACATCCCCACGGAGGCCGTGCGTCGCAAGAAGAACAGCTCGCTCGTTCGAGGGATCGAGTCTGTCCGAGAAGGGTTGGCAGATGCCTTCGTGAGCCCGGCGAACACGGGGGCCGTCATGGCCGCCTCGCTGCTTTATCTGGGGCGCCTGGAGGGCATCGATCGGCCCGGCATTGCCGCCGTCATCCCCACCGTCTCTGGACGGAACGTGCTCATCATTGACGTGGGGGCCAACGTCGACTGCGATCCAGAGAATTTGAGGCAATTTGCCATCATGGGCACCGTCTATGCCCAGGAGATTTTGGGCATAGCGGAGCCCAAGGTCGGGCTGCTCAATATTGGGAGCGAGCGGCGCAAGGGCAATGAACTCGCTTTAAAGACGTTCTTTTTGCTGGAGCAATTGGGAAACTTTGCGGGCAACGTCGAGGGCCATCAGATCCTCGAGGGCCAGGTGGATGTGGTAGTCTGCGACGGCTTTGCCGGCAACGTCTTGCTCAAGGCCTTTGAAGGGGGGGCTTCCGCGACCGTGGAATTTCTGCGAAAAGCGATCGAGAAGGACTTCTTCGCGCGGCTGGGCGCATTCATCTTGCTGCCGGCGCTTAGGAACTTTAAGCGCAGCATCAGCGCGGCCCGCTATGGGGGAGCGCCGCTTCTGGGGGTGCGAGGCGTCGTGATCATCGCGCATGGCAACTCCGATGCCGAGGCGATCAAGAACGCCATTCGGGTGGCGGTGGAGTCCGTCCGGCACCAGCTGGTGGGGGCGATTGAGCGCGGCCTAAAGAGGTTCGCCCGCCCGGCTCCTAAGGGAGTGACCACGTGAGCCAGCACCTCGATCTGCCCGGCATTGCCGGAATTGGAGCGGCCGTTCCAGATCTCGTCCTCACTAATGCCGATCTCGAAAAGATCGTAGATACTTCCGATGAGTGGATCACCAGCCGCACCGGCATCAAAGAGCGAAGGATTCTCAAAGAGAGCGAAGATCCGGCCGAGCTGGGAGTTCTGGCCGCCCGGCGCGCTCTGCAAGCCGCCGGGCTCTCTCCCAAAGATCTCGATTTTGTGATCACGGCCACGAACCTGCCCGAGCTGCCCATCCCTGGCAGTTCGCCGTTCATCTGTGAGGGCCTCAAGATGGGGAAAGATGTGCCGTTCTTCGATCTCATCGCGGGGTGTACAGGGTTTGTCTATGCGCTCGTGGTGGCCGGGGATCTCGTCCGCTCGGGGAATTACGAGAACGTTCTGGTCGTGGGGCTGGAGGCGCTCTCGCGCTTTACAGATTGGGCGGACCGCGCAACGTGTGTGCTCTTCGGCGATGGGGCGGGAGCCGCCGTGGTGCGCCCGATGTCCGATGGTCGTGGAATTCTCGCCTCGTGTCTATCAGCCGATAGCTCCAAGTGGAATCTCCTCTACATGGAGGGCGGGGGCATTAAGTACCCGGCCAGTCCCAAAACGCTCGAGCGGCGTATGCATTATCTGCGCATGGTGGGTGGAGGAGTATTCAAGAGCGCCGTCACCATGATGGGGATGACCACGCAAAAAGCCCTGGAAGACGCTGGGCTCACGAAAGAAGACGTGGATTGGGTCGTCCCGCATCAGGCCAATTTGAGAATCATCAAGGCCTTTGCCGAGCGCTATGAGATCCCGATGGCGAAGATCATCGTCAACATCGAGCGCTACGGGAACACTTCGACAGCCTCGATTCCGATTGCGCTCTCGGAAGCCGTGGACGATGGACGCATCCAGCCGGGGCAAATTGTGGTGCTCAACGCCTTCGGCGCGGGCGTCACCTATGGGGCCGTCGTGCTGCGGTGGTGAGCTTAAAGAATAAAGAATAATGAAGATCGCCTTTGTCTATCCTGGCCAAGGCTCTCAAGCTGTGGGCATGGGCAAAGATCTCTATGAGCGCTTTCCCAAGCGCGTCCGTCCCTTCTATGAGCGCGCGAAAGACGCCCTCGGCTTCGATCTGAAAGATGTAATCTTCGAGGGACCCGATGAAAGACTCACCCTGACAGAAAATGCCCAGCCGGCTATTTTACTAGACAGCGTCATCAAGTATGAGCTTCTCAAAGATCGCTATACGCCTGCCTTGGCCGCCGGCCACAGCTTGGGTGAGTACTCTGCCCTGGTCTGCGCCAGAGTGCTCTTGCTAGAAGAGGCCCTCCAGCTCGTCCACAAGCGCGGCAAATACATGCAAGAGGCCGTCCCTGTGGGCCAAGGCTCGATGGTCGCCCTCCTTAAGCTCGATCTTGGGAGAATTGAAGAGATCTGCCGGAAGACGGGCGCAGAGATTGCCAACTTCAACGCCCCCGGCCAGATCGTCATCTCCGGCCGGCGAGAGAGTGTCCTCCAAGCCAAAAGGCTCGCCGAGGAGGCCGGAGGCCGAGGCATCGAGTTGGACGTCTCGGCCCCCTTCCATTCGACGCTCATGGCCCCGGCCGAAGAACGTTTGCGAAAAGATCTCGAGCGGGTGACGTTTCGTCCACCTTCATTTCCCGTCATCTCGACGGTGAGCGGCCAGCCCGAGACGGACCCGGAGCGCATTCAGCAGCTTTTGATGAAGCAGATCACCAGCCGGGTCCGCTGGGTGGACTATGTGCAAACGATGAAGGCTTTAGGGGCTAGAAGGCTCATTGAAGTGGGGTCGGGCGAGGTGCTCACTCGCTTGAATCGGCGCATCGAGCCCGAATTGGAAGCGCTCAGCTTCGCCGCTGTCTTTGACTCATAGCTGTTAGAAAGGACTCCGCCATGGGAGAGTTTTCAGATCGAGTCGCGGTGGTGACGGGGGGCACAGGGGCGATCGGAAGAGCGATCGCCCAAGAACTCATAGCCGGAGGCGCTTGGGTGGCCCTGGTGGCGCGCGACGGCGAGCGCGGAAGAGCTGTCGAGCTCACGCTGGGGCCAAACGTCCGCTTCTATCCGGCCGATGTCACCCAGGGCCTTGAGGTCGACCGGCTCTTCAAGGAGATCTACGAGGAGCGTGGCAGGATTGATTATCTGGTCAACAACGCGGGTGCGATCAAAGATAATCTCATCGTGCGCATGAGAGAAGACGAGTGGGACCTGGTGATCAACACGAATTTGAAGGGTGCATTTCATTGTGCCCGAAGCGCCGTGCGCTACATGCTTAAGGGTCGGGCGGGAGCGATTGTCAACGTGAGTTCCATCTCTGGGCAAGTGGGCGTCCCCGGCCAGGCGAATTACTCGACGGCCAAGGCGGGTCTCTTTGGCTTCACCAAGAGCCTGGCTCGGGAGCTGGCCTCGCGCGGAATCCGGGTGAATGCGGTCGCGCCCGGCTTCATCGACGCGGGCATGACAGCCGCGCTCCCCGAGGCCGTCAAGCAGAGTTATCTCCAACAGATCCCGCTGGGCCGCTTCGGACGCGCGGAGGAAGTGGCTCAGTTGGTCTGCTTCTTGCTTTCGGATCGGGCTTCGTATATAACGGGTCAGATTTTCAACGTGGACGGAGGTCTGGCGATGGGATGAGCCATCGCTCCAGTACTCTTCAGTCCACACGGGAAGAGGGAGGTGTCTTTAGATGGCCGACATTGAGGACCGAGTAAAGAAGATCATCGCCGAGCAGCTCATGGTGGAGGAGGATGAGATCACCGATGACGCCTCGTTCGTCGACACCCTGGGCGCGGACTCGCTCGACACCGTGGAGATGATCATGGAGATCGAGGACGAGTTCGGCATTGAGATCCCCGACGAGGATGCGGAGAAACTGCTCACAGTCGGCGAGGCGATCGAGTACGTCAAGCGCAAGGTCGAAGAGAAACAAGGCCAGGTCGCGGACTGACCCCTCTAGGGTTCTTCCCGCAGGGCAAGCTGTTGGAGGACTGGCTCACTGAGCTGGCATTGGATGGGGAGGAGATTGACCGTCGGCTGTGGGGGCACGGCGGTGGGCTGCTGGGTGTTTGAGCCCATCAGATTCAGGGGATCTTGAGCGACTTCAGCAATGCCCTGCTGATCGGTGTGATAGAGCCCAAAGTTGTGCCCAAACTCGTGGGCCATGGCCGTAATCGGCCTCTTGGGGGGGAAGATCTCTCCTGTCTCCTTGTCAATAATTAAAATATCATCCCAGCGGACAAGAGACACTTGCCCCTTGATGTAGGTAACGCCGCCGAAGTGGCGCGTATCCCCCGGCTGGAGGACAATCCTGGCCCCTGTGATAAAGACGCTCAAGGCGCGGGAGTCCAATGGCCTCCCCTCAGATTGTGCCGTGAATCCGATGGGGCCCAGCGCCTCCGTGAGCAGGTCCAGCGGGCGGGCCCGACTGGCCTCGGCAATCGCAATCTCTGGGAGATCTCGTTCTCTGACAAAGAGGAGCGGGTCGAGATTGCCGCGGCTGAGCTGGATCTTCTCCGGTCGAACGACCAGAAGCTGCTCGAGCTCGAAGGCCACGCGGCACTGATCCCAGATGCCTGTGAGGGCTGGGATGATCTGCCGCTCAATGGCCCTCCTCACCTCAGGACGCGTCTTTCCCAGCGGATCATCGTCATCCGCAAAGACGGCTCCTTCCGCCAGCCCACTGACCCCATCGGCCAAGATGAAGAGATTGACGCCCAGCGTGTATCGGGTGGGACGGACAGTAGCCAGCTCCTCATCGTAGTTCCCCAGCGGAGGCTCTCCGCAGGTGAGGGAGACCGCCCGGGGCTCGCTGGGTTGGCCGGCTCGATCGACGAGGACCAGCTTTAAGGTCAGCTGCTGCGCAATCGTGCAAGAGACGGAGAACGTGAAGGCTCCCACCGTATGCCCGAAGAGCTCGCCCAGCGGGAGGACAAAGGGATCGTGTTTGCCGTCGATGACGCGGAAGCGAGCCTCCTTGAGGTCGCCATCCATGTCCTGAAAGCGGACCTTCCCTTCGATGGCTCCTCCGACGGCCGCCCTCTGCACCGGGATCTCCACGCTCAAGATCAGGGGAGGGGTGGGGTTCTGAGCGGAGAGGATGGGCCTGCTTAGAAGCAGCAAGACTATTACGCCCAGCACACTAGAGAGCTTGAGCCCAGAGATTCGTCGCATGTCTTCCTCTTTGATTTGAACGCCCTGTTTCGTGCCCATCGTACGCGGAGGAAGCCGTACTGTCAAGATGGTTGCAGGAGGGGGCGTTGCCATCTAAGCTAGAGGGCATCATGGAGCTTAAGCTGCCACGGGGGATGCGGGATTTCCCGCCCGAGGAGAAACTCTTGAGAGACGAAGTGATTGCGCTTCTTGTGGAGGTCTTTGAGCGCTACGGATTTAGTCCTCTAGAGACGCCGATTGTGGAGCGTTGGGAGATCTTAGCGGCCAAATACGCGGGCGGTGAAGAGATCCTCAAAGAGACGTTCCGGCTGCGCGATCAGGGTGGACGCCCGTTGGGACTGCGCTACGATCATACGGTCCCTCTGGCCCGCTTCATTGGGATGAACCCCACGATCAAGCGCCCGTTCAAGCGTTATGCGATTGGGCCCGTCTATCGCGATGGGCCGATCAAGCAGGGGCGCGCTCGCGAGTTCTATCAATGTGATGTGGACACCGTCGGCGTCCATTCCCCCATGGCCGATGCGGAATTTATCCTCATGGCCCTGGAAGTCTTTGATCGCCTGGGGTTCAAGATCGAGATCTGGGTGAATCACCGGGGGCTCCTCCAGGATCTGGCCGTGGCCGCAGGTGTGCCGGAAGAGCTGCGCGATTCTGCGATTCTTACCGTCGACAAGCTGGAGAAGATCGGGCGCTCTTCCGTGAGAGAGGAGTTGCACAAGAAGGGTCTCAAAGCCGACCAGGTCGACCGCTGGCTCGAGATGCTCAGCCTATCTGGCTGTAGCGACGAGATCTTGCGGCAGCTGAGAAAAGCCCTCCCCTGGAGCCAGGGCCTAAGCGAGCTGATCGAGCTGTTTGAGCATCTTCCCGAGCGGAGGGAGATCCGTTTTGTGCCCTCGCTCGCCCGAGGTCTCAGCTATTATACCGGTGTCATCTTTGAAGTGAAGAGCCTCGATCCGCCGCTGGATGGCTCTGTGGCCGGCGGCGGGCGTTGGGACGACATGATCGGAAATTTCTTGGGTGGTGATGAGAGGTATCCAGCTGTGGGGATCTCGTTTGGGCTCGAGCCCATCTTTGAGCTCCTTAAGATTCGCCGAGGAGGAGCTGCTCAGAAGACCGTCACGCAAGTCTACGTCATCTCGATTGGCCTAAAGCAGGAGGGTTTGGAGATCGCCCAGAAGCTGAGAGGGGCGGGCATCAAAGCCGATCTCGATCTAGCGGGCAAGGGGATCAGCGACAATTTGAGATATGCCAACTCGTATGGGATTCCCTATGCGTTGATCGTCGGCCCCTCGGAGCTTTCTCAGAACAGAGTGAAGCTACGAGACATGCGCTCCGGGCAGGAAGAGCTTTTAACTCTGGAGCAGGCGATCGCTCGGCTCAAGGATTAACGGCGCGAGCGGCTGAGCCAGCCCATCCCGATCACGAAGGCCATCGCCAGCACCAAGATGACCCACACGAAGGCTGCCGTCGCCCACGGCCCCAGCGTCTGCTGTTGCTGTGCTGACGGCGAGGACGTCGCCTCCTGGGCCAGCCCCACAGCTCCCACCATAAGCAGCAACAAGCACAACACGACAGCCACCTGCCGGCCCATTGGCGCCTTGAACTTCTTCATGAGCCTCCCCCTTCCCCTCCTGTGCTCATTCTATAGGAAACCCTTCTCCCGCATCCACTCGTCCGAGAAGACTCTCTTGATATAATGGCGCCCCGAATCGGGCAGGAGCACCACTAGCGTGCCTGCTTTCATCTTCTCGGCGTAGCGGAGTGCGCCCAGCACCGCCGAACCCGAAGAAATTCCCACAAAAAGCCCTTCGCGCTTGAGTAGCTCCCGCGTCATGAGAAAGGACTCCCGATCCGTCACCCGGATGATCTCGTCGATGATCTTTAAATCAAGCGTCTTAGGGATGATGTCCTCTCCGATGCCCTCAATTAAATAGGGATGGACGTCGTGGGGCAGGCCGTAGAACTCAGAGTAGATCAGCGAGCCTTCAGGGTCCACGCCGATGATTTTGACCCGGGGGTTCTTCTCCTTGAGAAATCTTCCGACGCCGCTGATGGTGCCGCCCGTGCCCACTCCGCAGACAAACGCATCGATCTCTCCGTTAGTCTGCTGCCAGATCTCCGGCCCCGTGGTCTGATAATGAGCCTCCGGGTTGCCTGGGTTTTCGTATTGATTCGGCAGAAAGCCGCCTCGCTCTTGCGCCAATCGTCGGGCCACGGAATAATAGCTCCTCGGGTCATCGGGAGGGACGGCCGTAGGGCAGACGACCACTTCCGCCCCATAGGCCCTAAGAAGATCGATCTTCTCCTGGCTCTGCTTATCCGGGATCGTGCAGACGAGCTTGTAGCCCTTAAGCAGACATGCCAAGGCCAGCCCGATGCCCGTGTTCCCCGATGTGGGCTCGACGATGGTCATGCCCGGTTTGAGTATCCCCGCGCGTTCGGCTCGCTCAATCATGTTGATCCCGATGCGATCCTTGACAGAGCCTCCGGGGTTGAAATACTCCAATTTCGCAAAGATGCGCACGGGGGTAGGATTGATCCGAGAGAGCTCCACCATGGGAGTCTGGCCGATCAGCTCGAGAATATTCTGCGCAACGCGCATGATGGCTCAGAGGGCTGCGAGGGCGTTCTGGAGATCTTCCCTGAGATCATCTGGGTGTTCGATGCCTATAGAGAGGCGCAAGAGGTTGTCTTTGATGCCGCGGCGGGCGCGCTCCTTAGGCGGCATCGAGGCATGGGTCATGCTAGAGGGGTGATTGATCAAAGACTCAATTCCGCCCAAGCTTTCTGCCAGCTTGATCACCTTCAGATTTTTCAAGAAGCGCTCCACCTCTCCCTTGAGTTCAAAGGAAAGCATCCCCGAAAAAGCCTTCATCTGGCGGCGGGCTATCTCATGGCCGGGGTGCGACGCCAGCCCGGGATAATAGACCCGCTCGATGTGGGGATGCTCGCTCAAGAACTCGGCAATTCTCTGGGCGTTCTCTGAGTGAGCTCTCATGCGCACGGCCAGCGTCTTGATCCCACGGTGCACCAAAAAACAATCGAAGGGCGATGGGACGGCTCCCACGGCCTTTTGAATGAATTTGAGCTCCTGATAGAGCGTCTTGTCGTGGGTGATCAAGGCCCCGCCGATCAAGTCGCTATGGCCGCCCAGATATTTGGTCGTGCTGTGCAGCACCACATCCGCACCCCACTCGAGCGGCCGTTGCAGATAGGGCGAGGCAAAGGTGTTGTCCACCACGAGAAGAGCGCCCCGCTTGCGCCGAGCCACCCCCGCGATATCTGTGATTTTGAGGAGGGGATTGCTGGGCGTCTCGATCCAGATGAGCTTCGTGTTCTTGCGCAGGACGACGTTTTCTAGCTGGCTTGTGTCCACATAGCTGAACTCGAGCCCGTATTTGCTATATATCTCTTCAAAGAGCCGGTAGGTGCCCCCATAGAGATCCTCACAGGCGAGGACGTGATCGCCCGGACTAAGCAGAGTTAAGACGGCTGCCGTGGCGGCCACGCCTGAGGCGAACGCGACGGCATAGTGCGCGCCTTCGAGGGCGGCTAAAGCTTGTTCGAGTCTTTGTCGGGTGGGGTTATCCGCTCGGCTGTAGTCGAAGCCCTTATGGACGCCAGGGGCCTCTTGCTCGTAGGTGGAGGTGGCATAGATGGGGAAGATGACGGCTCCGGTGGCGGGATCGGGCTCGCTGCCCACGTGGATGGCTTGGGTCTCAAAGCGGGGACTCATTTATTAATAAATTGAGCGTACTTGCGCTGGAAGAGCTCCACGCGCCCGGCGGTGTCCACAAACTTCTCTTCCCCGGTGAAGAAGGGATGGCACTTGGAGCAGATGTCCACGTGTAGATTGTCCCCCGTCGAAAACGTCTCGAACTCGGCTCCGCAGTTACAGCGGATGGTCACGCGCTTCATCTCCGGGTGGATTCCGGGTTTCATGGGAAGTCACCTCGCTTGGGGCTAGCGCTTGCTGAACTGCTGGCCGCGCCGAGCTTTGTGGAGCCCGTACTTCTTGCGCTCGACCATGCGGGGATCGCGGGTGAGCAAGCCCGCGGCCTTGAGCGTCTTGCGGAACTCGACGTTGACGGCCAAGAGCGCGCGGGCGATCCCATGCCGGAGTGCCTCCATCTGGCCGGAGGGGCCGCCGCCCCGGATGTTGGCCTTCACGTCATACTTGCCCAGCGTGTCCGTCACCTCAAAGGGCTGCAGCGCGATCTTCTTGAAGCGTTCCCCTATCCACTTGCCGGCAAAATACTCTTCCGCCGGATGGCCGTTGATGATCACTCGGCCTTCGCCCTGGGCCAGATAGACCCGAGCGACAGACTCCTTGCGCCTTCCTACCGCATGAAGGTAGCCGTTGATCTTCTGGGGTAGCCTAGACTTTGCCACCGTCTCCACAGTCTCTGCCATGCAGACCTCCATATTCACTGAAACTGAATAAGCAGCCAGCTTACGAATCGCGAGCCTCACTATACTCCAATTAGAGGGCCTTTGCAAGATAGGCCTGCTGAGCCGGGCTCAGCTCATCGATCCGCACCCCCAGGGCCTCGAGCTTGAGGCGCGCGATCTTCTCATCGATCTCCTTGGGGACGGAGTAGAGGCCCGGCTTGAGCTTCTTGTGATGCTGGATGAGATATTCGAGCGTGAGTGCCTGGACGGCAAACGAGAGATCCATGATCTCCATGGGATGACCATCCCCGCAGGCGAGATTGACCAGCCTCCCCTGGCCGAGTAGATAGAGCCTGCGGCCGTCTGGGAGCGTGAATTCCTCGATATTGGGCCGGATCTCCGCCCGTGAGATGGCCAGCTTGACCAGATCGGGAATGCAGATCTCGACGTCGAAGTGGCCGGCGTTGGCCAGGATCGCTCCGTCTCTCATGAGCGCAAAGTGCTCTTCTCGGATCACGTCTATGCATCCGGTGGCCGTGATGAAGAGATCTCCCAGGGGGGCGGCCTCTTCCATCGGCATCACGCGAAAGCCGTCCATGAGGGCTTCCAGGGCCTTGATCGGGTCGACTTCCGTGACGATCACTGCGGCTCCCAGCCCGCGGGCTCTTTGGGCGATTCCTCGGCCGCACCAGCCGTAGCTGGCTACTACCACCGTCTTGCCCGCAATCGAGAGATTAGTAGTGCGCATGATCCCATCCCAAGTGGACTGCCCCGTCCCGTAGCGATTGTCAAATAAAAATTTCATCTGGGCGTCGTTGACGGCGAACATGGGGAAGCGCAGCTTGCCCTCTTTCGCCAGCGCTTTCAGGCGTCTTACGCCAGTGGTCGTCTCTTCGGTGCCGCCCCAGATCTCCCCGGCCCAATTCGAGAGTTTTCCGTGGAGCAGGGCTACAAGATCACCGCCGTCGTCGAGGATCACCTGAGGACGGATCTTAAGCGCTTGCGTGAGGTGGCGTTCGTAGTCTTGGGGTGAGACGCCATGGCGGGCGAAGACGCTGATGTGCTCATCTTGGGCGAGCGCCGCGGCCACATCGTCTTGGGTGGAGAGGGGATTCGAGCCGGTGACGGCCAGCTCTGCCCCGCCGCTTCTGAGCACCCGGGCCAGATAGGCCGTCTTGGCCTCCAGATGTATGCTCATGGCCAGCCGTAGACCCGCAAAGGGTCTCTCTATGGAAAAGCGTTCTTGGATTTTCTTCAGCAATTGCATGTGGCGCTCGACCCAGCGAAGCTTCTGTTCGCCTAGGGGGGCCAGCTTCATATCGCGTACTTCTGAGGGCATGCTCATTCCTCCCGTAAAGAAAAGCCTAGATGAGTTGACATCTGGGGCCATTATAGAGAAGATGTAGGCGGGTTGTCATGTCTTTCCCGGAGAAACTTTGCTCGCCCCGCATCGTGCGCCAGCTGCTTAAGGAGCATGAAATTCGCCTTCGCCAGCGTTGGGGACAGCACTTCCTCTGCGACGAGAACATACTCGATAAGATCATCGCGGCCGCCCAGCTCCACAGAGGCGAGCGCGTCTTTGAGATTGGAGCCGGCTTGGGGACTCTCACTCAAGCCATCGCGCCCCTGGTGCGCGCAGTGATCGCCGTGGAGATCGATCCCCGGCTCATCCCCATCTTGCGCGAGCAGCTGGCTGAGCATCCCAACGTGCGCCTGATCCAAGCCGACGTGCTGAAACTCGACTGGCGCACTCTTCTCCCTGTCAGTACACGCCTGAAGGTCATGGGGAATCTCCCCTATGGAATCACGTCGCCGCTGCTGGCGAGACTCATAGAGCATCGGGATCTCTTTGGGGAGGCGCTGCTCATGGTCCAGCGGGAAGTAGCCGAAAAGCTCATCGCCCGGCCGGGGAGACGGGAGACCAGCTCCTTAGGGATCTTTGTTCAAGTCTATTGCGATGTGGAGCTTTTGCTGCGGGTTTCGAGAAACTGCTTCTACCCTCGCCCAGAGGTCGATTCCGCCCTCGTGCGGCTCTCGTTCTTAGAAAGGCCCAGATTTCTCGCCTCTGAAGAGTGCTTCATGGCCATCGTGCATGCGGCCTTGGGGATGCGTCGCAAGACTCTTCGGCAAGCGCTCACCCTCTCCCCCCAGCTAAGCCTCTCTCGTGAGCATGCCCTCGATTTACTGCATCAGACCGGCATTGAGGAGACTCGCCGGGGAGAGACGCTCACCCTCGAAGAGCTCGATCGCTTGGCTCAGGCGCTGGAAGAGCGCTTTGGTTACGGGTCCTCCCACTAGGGTGGGGAGGGGCACTCCTCTTCTTGCTTGAGGCGCTCGTAGATCTGCTTGACGAACTCCTTCTCGCGGGTGGGATTGAGCTCCTTGCCCACGAGCTGAAAGATGTGCTTCCAGCGGAGGCGCGTACCAGCCAGCTGCTCCAGGGTGAGATCCTTCAAGTGGACTTCACCTCGCTCGATGCGCTTCATGAGATCTCGTTGCTTCTGGCGATCCAGCTCGCCGAGGTGATGGCTGATCATATAGGCCAGCAGGCCACGGATGTAGTCGGAGTGGCCTTCACGCTTGGCCACAGCGAACGCCCGCCACCAGCGGGCTTTTTCGACCTCGCCATCCAGCATGAGCAGGCCCTCCACCTCTTCGGGGTCGCGGTTCGTGCACTGAATGATCTGCTCGCCGTACGCGAGACGCGCCAGCTCAATGCGGCTCCTAAGATCAAGCTCATCTTCGGGCATTTTGGGCAACCGCTCCCTCTGCTGGGGCTGTCCTTGCTCGGGTATCTTAATGCGCTTGCCTGGCAAAAGCAATGGGGATTTGTCTGGGACGCGCGCGCCTTTGTATAATGTGTCTCTCAAGCTGGCAGGAGGCGCCGAGGTGGCGGAACTGGCAGACGCGCGGGACTCAAAATCCCGTGGTGTGCAAACACCATGAGGGTTCGACTCCCTCCCTCGGCACCTAAAGAAAGATCCTCATGAAAAGAGTCTACCATCTGGCGCTGAATGAGCAGATGACCCAGGGAGCGCGGATCGCCCTATTGCCTGGAGATCCGGCGCGCGTGCCTAAGTTGGCCCACGCCTTCGATCCCCAGGCCCAAGAGCTGGCCTATCACAGAGAATATCGCACGTACTTGGGGACCTGCACGGACAAGCCCGTCTTGATCGTCTCCACCGGAATAGGAGGCTCATCCACAGCGATTGCCGTCGATGAGCTGGCACAGCTGGGAGTCAGAACGTTCATCCGAGTAGGAACATCGGGGGCCATTGCGCCTCACCTCGAAGTCGGGGATGTGGTCATCACGGCCGGGTCGGTCCGTCTCGACGGAGCCTCTGTACAGTATGCGCCGATCGAGTACCCTGCCGTAGCCCACTACGAGATCGTCCGCGCGCTGGTGGAGGCGGCTCGCCGCCTGAAGAAGCGCTACCACGTCGGCATCACCGCCTCGACGGCCACCTTCCATCCAGGGCAGGAGCGGCCGGATTCGTACTTGGGCTATGTCCCGCGCTCCCTGCAAGGAGCCACAGCCGAATGGAAGAGATTGGGAGTGCTCAACTATGAGATGGAATCGGCCACCGTACTGACCTTGGCTGGCTTATTCGGCTGCCAAGCGGGCTGCATCACGGGAGTGGTGGATAAGCACGAAAGAGCAGGAGCGATCACCGAGGAAGGGCTCAGGCTGGGAGAGGAGAACGCCATCGCCGTAGCCGCCAAGGCCTTGGAATGGCTGCCTGCCTGATTGGC
>JBBIOR010000012.1:0-49621 GCA_037443265.1 Candidatus Fraserbacteria bacterium
CACGTGTTTGCGATGATTCGGGAGGCATACGCGTGATGTCGAGCTAACCGTTTCGCATGGCCGCTAAGGTCAGAGATCTGGAAAGGGTCGCGCAGAAGTTGGGCTTTGGCATGCTCAAGCATCCGCCTAGAAAGACGTAAGCCCGCTGGCGCAGGCTGGTGTAGGGGCGAGGTCACCTTGCCCTCTAGGGTAGGGAGCCCCTACAGAGGAATAGATGATGCAAGTTCCGTTCGTTGACCTGAAGGTGCAGTACAAAGCGATTCAGAAGGAGCTGGAGGCGGAGTTCCAGAAGGTCTTCGAGAAGACGGCACTGGGGCCGACTCTACTACATCATGAGGCGATTCGGTTTTGTGAGTAGCCAGGCCCAACAGGAAACCACACTATGAAAAAAGAGGTCAAGTTCCTGGTCATGCTAACCCCAGTTGATCGCTACCGACACTACCATGTGAGGATGAAAGGAGTTGTCACAAGCTTTCGCGTGCAGTATGAGACCAGGGTGGCTGGGAAGTGGCTTCCTGTGGTAAGATATGATACACGCCATCGCTTTGCCCATCGAGATCTCCTGGACAAGCGAGGAAGAGCGCGGAAGACGCCGCTCTTCACACAAGATTATAATGAGGCGCTGACGTTTGCGGAGCACGATATCAAGTCGAACTGGAAGAGCTATAAGAGAGAGTTTCTTCAGGAGGATGGAGATGAAGCGCAGGAGAGATGAGATGGAGGAGTTCTTCGAAAGGAACCATGAGCTGAGCCTCGAATTCAGCCGATACGTTCTGGAACACCCAGAAATGGAGGAGCAAATACCGCAAGATGCGGTGATCGTCTTCCTGCCCGACTTCGACGAAGAGCTGAAGGCATTCAATCTCAAGATGGCCGAAGGCTTGGAGGGCCAAGGAGAGAGAGTGGTGCGCATCCGGGTCAAAGCATTGGCACCCAAGCAGGCATCCCGACTAGTCGGGGTAGAGATGGCAAGTTAGTACGAGCGTAACCCGAGAAGACGGCGTTCATCCTGGGGCCGGCTGACTGAAGGAGCACGGGATTCAGACGGGGATTCACTATCCGTTGTCTGGGATATCCAGCGGGCGATTTCCCCGTGGCGGAAGACTACGCGAAAAAGATCTTGTCGCTGCCGATGTACCCGGAGCTGACGAGAGGGCAGATCGAGTATGTGGTAGAATGTATCGATCCATACAGGAGGTAAGCAGGCTTGAGCTTCAGGTAGGGGCGGTTCGCGAATATATTGAAGAAAACCCCGCGCGCTGGGCGGAAGACCGCGAGAATCCGGGATTTTTGTCAGAGGTATGATATAATGAGGAACAGTAGCAATGGTGGAGACAGGTGCAAGGGGGATGTAATGGACAAAGAGAGAGAACTGACCCTAGTATCTTTTACACGGGGGTCAAAATTCCTAAGGACCTTACTGTGGTGCTATGAATCGCCGCGGGGAGCGGATCCGGGGGCGCCGGGCTCACGGCGGGGTCCTGCTCGTGCCTTGTCTCCTCAATGATGCTTATCGCTACTGGTTCTTGGTTGATGCTGGAGCAGCAATCACAATGCTCTCCCACAAGGTTGCAGAGGAGATTGGGTTAGATCTGCCCCATTTGGGGTGAATTTCTTAGAGAGGTTCCGTCTCCATGTGGGCCCAATCGACCGTGGGAGCCCCCCACACGAAAACAACCTCAGGAATCATTGAGCCGCTTAGATCAAGGACTTAAGCGTCGGGACCGACTGTCCTCGGGCCATAGAGGCGTACTTGAAAAGCACAAAAATTTTTGCATAATTATGCCAAGAGGTGATGCTTGTGCGGACCACCTTGGACCTGGATGAAGAGTTAGTGAAAGAGGTTGTGGCGCTATTAGGGGTCAAGACGAAGCGTGAGGCCGTCCGGCGCTCCTTGGAGGCTTTGATCCAGCAGCGGAGGAGGGAGAGGCTGAGAGCGAAGCTGGGCAAGGTGGATCTGGATCTCTCGGTGGAGAAGCTGGAAGAGATCAGACAGGATGAGGGCTAAAGGCTCTTCTCAACCCACTTTGATCGATACCTCCGCTTGGATCTTAGCCCTAAGAAGAGGAGATTCCTCTCAGGCTAAGGATGAAGTCGATCGCTTAATTGTAGAGAATCTCGCGGCTACGGCGGGGATCATCACGCTGGAGCTTCTCTCTGGAACGAGGATGGCGAGGGAGTACCGAGAGCTCAAAGAGGATCTAGAGGCCCTCATCCAACTGGAAATCACGGCCAAGACCTGGGAGGGAGCTGCCCACCTAGCCTATAAGCTGAAGAGGAAGGGGGTAACTGTGCCCTCGGCCGATGTCCTCATTATGGCCATCGCTGTAGAGAATGGGTGCAGCCTGCTCCATGCAGATCGCCATTTTGATCTCATGGCCGAACAGGGGATAGGGCTGCCACCTCAGGGGGTGAGAAGCCTGCTGAAGGAGGCCAAAGCGCAACTGAAAGCTCGAAGAGCCAAGCTGACAGGATAATACGGGCAGGGAAAAGGAATTGGATAATGCAAGTCCCCTTATCCCGATGGAGCGAACCGGAGAAGAGAAGGAGCAGAAGCTTGAGCCATGAGGGGGAAGTCCGTGCCTGAGGATCGGGCGGCTGGAAGAAGCGGTCACCCAGCTGGCGGAGGCTCAGGCCCGCACCGAGGAGCGGGTAGGCCGGCTGGAGGAGGCGGTGGCCAAGCTGGCCGAGGCCGAGGCCCAGGTGCGCACGGAGCTTGCCATGCAACAGCTGGCCCGTCAGGTGGGCGGCCTCAGTGAGGCTGTGGGAGGCGACATTGAGGACATTGCGTATGTATATTGTGCTCCACGATGTGCTGAAGCGGGAGTTCGGCTGGGAGGTGGGCGAGCTGGAGCGCTCATGGCAGAGCTGGGATAGGGAGCCGGAGGAAGTGAACATCTTTGGGCGGGCTTATGATCCGGCGCGGCCTGGGGAGGTCATCTGGATCGTGGGGGAGGCCAAGCACAATCTCACTTTGAGTGAGGTGGAGCGCTTCATCCGTCAGGTGGAGCGGGCGAGGCGGCATCTGGTGGGCGAGGTCTTCGCGGTCTGTTTCTGCTATCGGGCGCGGCCGGAGGTCCGCCAGCGGGTGCGGGAAGCGGGACTGCGCTTAGTCTTCTCTTACGGCAAGCTGGTCTAAGGCTTTTTATGAAAATTGAAGACCCGGAGCACTCGGTCGCAGGCTATGCCCTGCCACAGACTGCTGTCCTGGCGAAGCGGAGTGTTCTAAGGAAGTTTCTCACATTTTCGTCCCTGATCCTGGCTGACTGGCTGGGCTGGAGCGGAGCACTCGTGCTCGCAGGGGGGCTCGCCTTGGGAGCCTTCTCCCGCAGCATCTCCCTCCTGGGGTGGTTCCCGCTGCTGGGAAGCGCGTTTCTAGCTTTTGAAGGGCTCTACACCCAACGGCGCGCCTACTGGGACGAGGTGCGCGGCCTATGGCGCGGCTGCACCCTAGCCCACTTCGCGGCCCTACCCGCCACGCTCTACAGTCCTCTGGCGCTTCCGCCTCTTATCCTCTTCATCAGCTGGGTGCTTCTGCTCATCGGCCTGCCGTTGCTCCGTCTGGGGACCAAGAGTTTGCTTATCCGCCTGGGGCTGTGGCGCAAGCGGTTGTTAATTTTGGGAGCCGGCCCGGCCGGGAGGCTGGCCTTAGAAGCTCTGGAGGACGACCCCCTCTTGGGCTACGAAGTCATCGGTTTCCTCGACGATCATCCCTCGGCTGAGGCCATCTCGGGCCGCCGGGGCCCGATCCCTATCCTGGGCCCCCTAGGCGCAGTGCCACAGGTCCTTGAGGCCACGCAGGCCCAAGATGTGCTCATCGCCCTGCCCGATCTTTCACAAGCGGAGCTGCTCGCCTTGATCCAGCGGCTCTATGGGCAGCCGGGGCTGGAGAGCGTGCGCATCATGCCTAATCTTGGGTTCCTCTCTCTCATGGAGGTCCGGATCGATCAGCTCCTGCCCAAGCAGCTCTTTCTGGTCACTACGGTGAACAACTTGGCCAAGCCGTGGAATCGGTGGCTCAAGCGGCTGTTCGATCTTGTGGCTGGAAGCGGTCTTACGCTGCTGGCGCTGCCGTTTATGGGGCTGATCGCCTGGCTCATCCGGCGGGATACGCCGGGGCCCATACTCTATGTTCATGAGCGCATCGGGCAGGGGGGGCGACCGTTTCGCTGCTTAAAATTTCGCACGATGCACCTGGATGGGGAAGAGCGCTTGAAGAGCGCTCTGGCTCAGGATCTCTCGGCCCTGTGGGAGTGGGAGGTCTATCGCAAGCTCAGGCTCAACGACCCTCGGGTGACGCGGGTGGGCCGGTTCCTGCGGCGCTGGAGCTTGGATGAGCTGCCCCAGCTCTTCAATGTGTTAAAAGGCGAGATGAGCTTGATCGGGCCACGGCCCTATCTGGTAGAGGAGCGGGAGCTGGCCGGACCGGACCTCAACATCATCGTACAAACCAAGCCGGGCATCACAGGCCTTTGGCAAGTCTCCGGCAAGAACCAGATACCCTTCCGAGAGCGGGTTCAGCTCGAGGCTTGGTATGTTCGGAACTGGTCGTTCTGGCTGGATATAATCATTGCCATTCGCACCGTGAGGGTGGTGCTAGAACCAGAAGAAGAAGGGGTCTATTAATGGCTCGCCGGCAGGCCCCAGTATTGACCTTGGCTGTGTTAGCAGCTTGGGCCCTGGCAGGCGGGCTGATCCTGCAGCAGCTAAGCTGTTCTCTCTTGCACGCCTGTCTTCAGGTGGCTTTGGAGTTCCAGCTGGAGGGTCGGGAGCAGTTCTCGGCCGAGGACTTCTGGCGTGGGGCCCTAGGATACGGTTTAGGGCTGTGGATGGGGCTCCAGCTGGGATGGTTTGTCTGCCGTGGGCGAAGCTGGCAGGGGCACTGGCGCACGGTGGCCCTGAGCGGCGCGCTAGGCGTGTTATTGGGTCTGTTCGCGATTTACGGGCTGACCGCAAGCCGCTGGGGCATTGACCTACCCCAGCCCGTGGTGCCGCCGGGAACCGGACCGGAGCCCTCTCGACCCGAACACATCGCGCTGGAGTGGCCCGGCGCCGATCATATCCCCGATGCGCTCGAGTGGTGGATCCTGGTACTCTTTGTGTGGCTCATCGCGCTATTTGTCACGGGGTGGGCCCTGCGAAGACCAACTACCCCCCAGCCCGCAAGGAGGTAGTGAAGGTCACTGGCACCGGTTGCCTATAGGTGCTACAGTAACAAGAGTCCCACGCAAAAGGGGGGATTAATATGACACTTCAAGAGATGGTGCTGGTACTCATGCGCCGCTGGAAGCTGATCGTGTTTGGCGCTGTGCTCACGGGTGCAGTGGCACTGGGCATCTCGTTTCTGACTCCGCCCACATATGAAGCGGTGGCCACGGTGGCCATGGCCCGGACGACGGTGACTGTGAACTTTGATCCCAGGGTCAAGCTGACGCCGGAGGAAGAGGCGATGTTCCTCCTGCGGCAGCGGCAGGATGTGGAGGCTCGGCGCAAGGCCCTCGTGGCTCTGGTACAGAACGCGGCCATCGCTCAGAGGGTGCTGCAGCAGCTGCGGGATCGCCTGCCGCAGGAGCTCCAGGAGCCCGGGGAGCTGCTCAAGCAGGTCGAGGGCAGAGCCGAAGGGGATGCGATCCAGATCCGGGTGAAGGGTCGCGATCCTGGGCTGGCCGCGGAGATGGCCAACGCCTGGGCCGCAGAGTACGAGAAGCACGTGAACGGCGTCTATGGGAACACGGCGGCCGTAGGGATGGAGAACGTCGTCCGGGAGGCGGAGCGGGCCAAGGGGGAATATGAGCAGATGCAGAGGGCCCTGGAGGCCTTCCTGGCCGAGAACCGCGTGAACGAGATCACCCGCCAGATCGAGGAGAAGAACGCGATCGTTACAAGCCTGCTTCAGGGCAAGAAAGACGCGATCGCAGCCGTAGTGAACGCGCAGGTCCAGGCGCGCTCGGAGATCGTCTCCACGTATATTCGCACGCAGCTTGAGAACTTCATCCACCCCTTCGAGAAAGAGCAGGAAGATCGGATTGCCAGGCTGGCGCAGGACTATGCGCTGCGCCGTCAACTGGAGGAGCTCTTGGAGAGCGCCCGCGCGCTGCGCGCGCAACTGAGCGCCAGCAACTCCAAGACGGCGGCGGTCACGAACGCTCTTCCCATCCTCCTTATGAAGATGCAGGCGTTCGCACTGACTACGGGGCTGCCTGAAGGGATGAATCTCTCTCTCCCAACTCTTGCGGCAACCTTGCAGACCGGTCTACTGCCGAGTTGGACATCTTCCGCAACTCTTGGGACAACGGGACAGACCGATCAAACGGTCGACAGGTTGCTTCGAAGCTCAACTGGAACGCCGAGTGCCCAAGACATCATGAAGGAGTTGATCACCGCCCTCAGCCAGAGGCGGTTGCCCGGTGATATCGAAATCAACGTGACCTTACAGGATCCTCCTGCCAATCCCCAGGAGCAGATTAAGGATCTCGACGCGCTGGTCGCGGCCCTGGAACAGCAGAGCGAGAGACTCAGCAGCTCGATTGCCCAGCGCTCACGGGAGTTGATGGAGAACCGGGGATATCAATTCCTCAACGCCGATATTGCCAGTCAACCTCAGCCGCAAAATCCGGCCCAAGCGGCCGATGGGGAGGCAGTGCTGGCCCGGGTGACCGAAGAAGTCTCCAAGCAGCTCTTACAGCTTCAAGGGCTAGAAGAGATTCCAAATTACACCGCGGCAGCCGCACCCATCACCCAAGCCATCGTCAAGCTCGAAGATGAGATCGACGCTTTGGAAGCCCAACTGGAAGCGGAGCAGGCCCGCAAGAAGGAACTCGTGCGGGCCCGGGACTTAGCCTGGGAGAAGTACAATGCGCTGGCGGCCAAGGTCGCGGAAGTGGACGTGGCCTCCTCGATCACGGGGACTGAGGTGCGCTTTGCCGCGCCGGCGCTGGCCCCCAGCGAGCCCGTCGCTCCCAAGAAGCTCTTAAACGGCATCCTGGGCGGGTTCGTAGGACTGATGCTCGCCCTGGGACTCGTCCTCATAAGCGAGCACCCGGCGATCAAAGGCCTCCAGCTGGACGCGGAGACCATCGAACGGACACCTTCAGAGCCATCGAGCTTATAAAAAAGCGATAAGAAGGGAGGGTCCCCGTGAGCGGGCTCAAGTCGGTATTGGTGATCGGGACCGGCACGATCGGTGAGCCTTTGATCGGGCTGCTGGCAAGCCTCAAGGACCGGATCGGGATCGACGAGGTGATCTTCCACAAGCAGACGCTGCTTCTGGCTGATCGCTCCAAGGTGCTCTCGCTCATGCGCCGGGGCGCAAAGCTGGCAGTCAATGAAGGGGCCGCCGCGGAGTTCGAAAAGCTGGGGATGTGCCCCAGCTACGAGAAGACGGAGGCCATCAACCGCTCCCCGACCGTGGGTGCCCACGAGGACGAGCGCTTCGGCACCCACCATGCCCGCGATGCCCATGAGTTATTTAAGACCATTGGCCTGGACCTGAAGCTCTTCTCTTCGGCTCTCAAGATCAATACGCAATATATGCATACGATCTGGTTCGATTTGAAGCTCACGCGGCCGACGACCCTCGAAGAGGTAGAGGCCCGATTGATGGGGAACTCCCAGGTGGCCGTCACCCACAAGACGAGTGCCAATCTGGTCTTATCCTTTGGGCGAGATCACGGCCACTATGGGAGAATCCTCAACAACGCCGTGGGAGAAGGAGGCCATCGGGTGACCGGCTTCTGCTTTACGCCCCAAGATGGGAACTCGCTGCTCTCGAGTCTGGCGGCTGCGCTGTGGTTCCTCGACCCGCAGGACTACCGCACGCGCCTGGAGGTGGTCAGACCGTACATGTTCGATGAGGTATAGCTGCTTTTGACTGCAGCAGCTGGGCTCCTATACAGTCAGAGGGTCACTTGAGCGATGAGGTTCTCTTTGGTGCTGGGGACGATAGGCCGGGTCGAGGAACTGGAGCGCTTCCTAAAGTCACTGGCGGCCCAGACCCATCGCGATTTTGAGCTCATCATAGTGGACCAGAACAGCGATGACAGGCTGATCCCCTTAATTGAGGAGTATGGCCAGCGATTCTCAATGATTCATCTGCGGTGTCAGCCTGGGCTCTCGCGCGCGCGCAACGTCGGGCTGCGGCACCTGGGCGGTGAGGCAGTCACTTTCCCCGATGACGATTGCTGGTACCCTCCGGATCTACTGGAGCGGGTGGAAGCGTTTTGGCGGGAGCAGCCCGGTTGGGACGGGGCTCTAGGCCGCTTGATCTGGGAGGAGGACTCTGCCCAAGCCCGGCTGGGCCGGCTGAGATCGGCCAACATTTACAATGTGACCACCTCGACCCATTCGGTCACCCTCTTTTTGAAGCGCAGTTCGGTCGAGGCCGTCCAAGGCTTTGACGAGGCGCTGGGCCTGGGTTCCGGCACCCCCTGGGGCGGCGGGGATGACATCGACATCATCGTGCGATGTCTTAAAGCGGGCTTCAAGATCTGCTACAATCCTGCGTTGTGCGTGCATCACCCGGACCCGCGCAAGGGATTCACGGGGGTCCAGAGGGGATTTCTCTATGGGGCAGGTCTCGGCAGGGTGTTGCGCAAGCACCAGTATCCCCTCTGGTTTGTGAGCTATCACTGGCTAAGGTCGTTGGGGGCTTCGGGCTTGGCTCTGCTCTCGGGCCGGCCGGACAAATCCCGTTATTACTGGGCGGTCTTCCGCGGCAAGCTGGCAGGCTGGCGAGCCGGTGCCTAGCTCCACGGTGGGCCTGCTAGCGCGCGGCTTGCTGATCATTCTGTGGCTGATGCCCTTCGTGCGCATCGAGCCTGCCCTGGTCGATTTCCTCAGCTGGCTGCTTGGTGCCTATCTCCTCTTGAGGGTCCGGCCACGGCTCGGGGAGGTTTTGCCCCCCTTGGCCTGGCTCGGGGTCATCTTGCTGGCCGCCTCCCATGTGAGCCTACTTTGGGCACCGGAGCTGGGCCGGGGCGCGTTCTATGCCCTGGCCACCGCCGAGATGTTCGTGCTCCTGATGCTATTTGCGGCAGCCAGTGCCGCAGCGGGCATCCGGAGAGTGGCTTGGGGTTATATAGGTGGGAGCACATTGGCCGCCCTATTAGGAGCGCTGGCCTATTTCGGCTGGATTCCTTACCGGGAGCTCTTCCTCTTCTTCGGGGGGGAGGGGGAGATGCGAGTGATGGCGTTCTTCAAGGACCCCAATGTGTTTGGGGCTTATCTCGTGCCAGCTGTAATGCTTTTGTGGGGCTTAGCGCTCGCCGAGCCTACTCCGCTAACTCCGGTGAAGAGAACAGGATTCTACGCTGGGATCGCATTCGTGCTCACGCTGGGAATTCTGCTTTCCGGGTCGCGTTCGGCTTGGGGTGGGCTCCTGCTGGGCCTGGGACTCTTCTTAGGGATGTGGGCTTGGCGCGAGCGAGGCGTGCGCACGCTCTTTCGTCGGGGCTGGATGGTGGCCGTGGGCATGGCTCTGGCCTTGGCGATGTCTGCCCACCCGGCGGTCTCGCCTCTGCTGGAGCAGCGGGCGGAATGGTTCCATCCCTATGATAGCGACCGCTATGCCACCTGGATGAAGGCACTCTCTGACTTGCTTTCCTCAACCGGCGCTCAGCTCTTATTCGGGAGGGGGCCGGGTCAGACCGAGGTGATCTTGGCGTACGCGATGCATAATCTCTACTTGCGGGTGCTCTATGAGCTAGGGCTCGTCGGGATCATCGGATTGGGGCTGATCTTGGCCGCCGTGGCCAGGGGACTCTACCCAGCCCGCCCCTTGGCTTGGCAGCTCAGCTGGCTGGCGATTCCCGTCTCGCTTTTGGCGATGAGCTTCTTCATTGATAGTCTCCACTGGCGGCATCTGTTCGCGCTTTTGGGGATCGTCTTGGGAGTGGGCTACGGAAAGAATCTGCAACTCAGAGCGGCGTCCGCTTGATCCCCCTAGAAGAGGGGCTTATAATTATTAATTGTTGAGGTGAGTCTTGCGATGGCATTAGGCTCTCGATGGGGCCTACGGATCGTCCTCTCTTTGGGGTTGGGCCTCGGACTGCTCCTTTTGGGATCTGAAGAACTGTACTCCCAGAAGGTGCGCGGGCAGCAAGCGGGTTGGTTTGCGTTCAATATGCCCTGGAACGATTCCTCTCCGTCTTTCATAGGCGTGGGCACCAGTGGTCCCATCACCCAGCCCATTCGCGTGAACAGCACGGACGGCACGCTCCGGTTGGGAAGCCCCTCCGGCCCGAGGATCCGGCTCTTTGGCGTGACCATGTCCGGGACGCTGGCCTATCCCACCCAAGCGCGCGCGGAGCAGACGGCGGCCCGGCTGGCCAAGCTCGGGTTCAACCTGGTCCGGCTCTTCCCCATCGACGGGATCTACTCCAGCCTCAGCCCAGTCACTTTCAACGAGACCAACCTCGATCTCATGTTCTACTTCATCAAGCAACTCAAGGACCGGGGGATCTACGTCTCGATCAGTCTAGTGGGAGTAGGGTTCAGTTGGGATCGTCCCAGCGGCATCTTTATGCCTGGCCTTATTGAGACCCAGAAGAACGCCGCCCGGGACCTGCTCAACCGCGTGAATCCCTACACAGGCTTGGCCCTCAAAGACGATCCCGTGCTGGCACATGTGCACTTCAACAACGAAAGCCCCCTCTGGCTCGCGTTTCAGAACCCTTGCAATTTCTTGCACTATCCTCCTGGTTCGGGATGTACAGGGGGGCTCTCCCAAGAAGAGGCGGCCAAGCTGGACGAGATCTGGAACCAGAAGCTGCTCGCTCACTACACCAATCGCACAAACTTGCAAACCGCCTGGCAGTGTTCGGGCAAGATCGGCCTGCAATCGACCGAGGACCCGACCAACGGCACCGTCAAACGGATCAAATTCTCAGATTGGGCGAACTACTGCCTCAAGAGGCTCTTAGACGAGGTCACCCTCTACTTCCAAATTGAGAAGGAGTTCGTGGAGAACTTCTACAATTTCCTCACCCTCGAGCTGGGGTTGCAAGTCCCCATCACCGTCATGAACAACTTCTATGGGATCCCTAACAAGATGGCTCAGGCCCGCACGAACGCGATGGGGCAGAACGTGCAATGGGCGCACCCTTGGCCCTTCTCGGGAGGCTTCATGGATCCGCCCTTTACGTTCCTCAACTGGCCGATGACCAAAGGTCCTGCTTCCGGGACGCCTCCTCAACCCTGGATCGAGTGGAAGAACACCATTTGGAAGGGCATGGTGACCAACGCCGTGCTGGGCAAGCCGTATATTATGACGGAATACAACCATGCACTGCCCAATGAGTTCCAAGCGGAGATGCCGCTGATCATCAGCGCCTATGCCGCCTTCCAGGGATGGGATGTGATCATCCTCCACGAATATGCGAATATCTATTCTGTTCAAGCCCAGGCGGCAGGGCAGGTCGGTTCCGGCGTGATCGAGCAGGGGTTCGAGATCGCGGACAATCCGGCCGTCCTGGCCCAGATCCCCATCGCCGCCAGGCTCTTTCGCAACGGCTGGGTGAGCGAGGGGAGCGATACCGTTCTGGTCCCCTTCTGGGAGGACGGGCAGTTCAACGGCCAGGACGGCTCCCTTGACGACTGGTGGAATTGCCTCACTCTTACCTATTACTGCTACTGGGATAAGCAGAAGCCGGACGGCGGCTCCTTCACGGCCAAAGGAACAGTAACTCAGTCTATCAACCCAGCGATCGCCCTAACGAGGAAGGTGCGGATGGAGCTCCTCACCAACAAGCCGGCCACACTGCCTACGATCCCCTCAGCCAGCCATCCCTACGTCAGTTCTACCGGAGAACTCCGCTGGAACATGCAAACGGGCAACTATGGGCTGGTCACCGTGAACAGCTCCTGGGTGAACGCTGCGATCGGATCGCTGAACGCGAACCCTCAACTCGATCGCCTTAAAGTGAACGCGACCAGCAATTTCGGCGCGATCGCGTTGGCCCCATTGGACAGCCAGCCGCTGGCCAGCTCGCAAAAGATGCTGCTCACTGCCGTCGGCCGGATCCAGAATACGAGCATGAACCCCGCCTCCCCCCGCAGCTTAGGTCAGCACACCCTCAATTCCTGGGGAGAGGCTCCCGTGACCATGGAGCCGGTGAACGCCCAGATCACCCTCAATCTCCCTCAAGCGCAGGGCAAGGTCGTCCGGGTCTTTCGCTTAGACGAGCGGGGCGATCTGAGCTCTGAAATCCCGGTGACCAAGAGCGGGAATGATTACACTTTCAGCATCGGCAACCACAACACGCTGTGGTATGGCATCACGATTGGGGCGGATGGGCTGACCTTCCGCGTGGAGCGGCAGACCGGCAACGTCTATGCGGGGCAGTATTTTTGTGGATTGCCCTCCAACTGCTATATGACCGGTAGCGCGGACGTCGCCGAGAGGATCGAGGTGTCGGAGCCGGTGGAGCCTGGAGATGTGGTGGAAGTGGATCCCCAGAATCCTAGGCAGTACCGCAAGGCCAAAGAGCCCTACAGCCCTCGGGCTGCAGGAGTCATCTCGGCCCGGCCGGGCTTCACCCTGGCCAACCAGCCCGAGGAGTCTCGCGCTGAGATGTACCCGCTTGGGCTCTTGAGTGTCCGCCTGAGGCTGGGGGCTTTCAGCTCGCTCAGCCATGTCCGAGGCCGAGCGTATTTGAGCGCCCTGATGGATGGGAGGCAGATGGGGCGATCTGGGGCTCGAGGCCTGGCGGCCTTGGCCGAGCGCCTGGAGCAGCTTCGGGGTCGTCCGCTGCTGGCGCTCATGGGTAGAGTCAAAGTGAAGGCGACGGTGGAGAATGGGCCGATCCAAGTGGGAGACTTGCTGGTAAGCTCCTCGAAGCCGGGCTATGCTATGCGTTGCTCTGAGCCGTCTTTGTGCGTGATCGGGGTGATCGGCAAGGCCTTGGAGCCCTTACGAGAAGGCGAAGGCCTGATTGAGGTTCTGGTGATGAGCCGCTAGGGAAGTTGACCGCGGGCGGGAAGGCTTTAATATATCGACGGGAGAGGAGGACTGGCGAAAATGGAAACGCGTAGATCATGTCTCGCCGGAGGTCTCATTGCCCTGGGAGTAATAGCCTCAATCGCGCTCATCGCTTGGAGTACCACGCTCTTTGAGGATGACTTCTCCCCTCCTAAAGCAGGCTGGCTGGTGGGAGCGTCTCCCGATGGGAACGCGGTCTGGAGCTTCACGCCAGACGAGTATGAGGTGCTGATGACCCGACCTCAAGGGCTAAGCTTGAGTCTGAACCCTAGCGGGCAGCGCTTTGCGGAGTATTGCGCGGAGATCAAGGCTGTCCTGCTCTCGTTAATCCCGGGCGAGGTCGGCTTGGCCTTTGGAGCCAAAGACCAAGGGCAAGCAGGGTTTGCGACCTTCGGGCTCTTTGCTGATGGCTCCTATCGTCTGGGTCGCCTGGCCGAGGGGAAGATTGAGAACCTGCCGGTGAGCACGGAGCCGTTGAAACTGGGAGTTGGCGGAACCTCCAGCCTGTTGCGGGTTGTGGCCAAGGAAGGCACGCTTGAATTTTACGGAAACGATCAGCTGTTGGCCACGGTGCATGTAGAAGACGTGCCGGGGTTAGATCCGGCCGGAGAGATTGGCTTCTTCGGTCACACCGTGGGCGCGCCGCTCTTGCTGGGACGCTTCGATTTCATCCGCATCAGGACGCCGGATTGCGCCCCATAGGCTTCCCCAGAGCTTGAGTCTTGCGCGCGCACACGAGGAGCTTGTTCCCGCCCAGAAGGCGAGTGAGTGTTAAGATGAGCCGAGCCAGGGTCGTCTCTAAGAAGCCGCGGCGGTGAACTCTTCTTAATTTCTTCACCACCTTGGCTGTGGAAGTCGTAGCCCTTCTCACCCAGATAATCTCGAAGCCGTTCCTCTCCAGCAGTTGCGTGAGCGTCTCTTTCGTAAAGTAATATCGGTGATCGGGATAGAAGAAATAGCGCACCCAGTCGAGTCTGCCGCGCGATAATCTGTAAAGACGCAAACTCCAGCTCTTCGCAAGATACTCGGCCGCGGGCGTCTCCAAGAAGAGCAGTCCTTCTGCTCGAAGACGGCTCGAGATGAAGCGCAGCGTCTTATGGGGATCGTCCACGTGCTCGATCACATCCCACATCGTGACCACATCGGCCAAAAACCCTCCGGAGTTCGGAGGGGCTTGCTCGTCGGCCAGGGTCCATGCGGCTAGGCCCTGAGAGCGGGCATAAGCAACGGCGCTCTCAGAGATGTCTAGCCCATAGGCCTCCCACCCTCGGGCCCGCGCGCATCCTAAAAACGTGCCGATCCCACAGCCATAATCCAGCAGCCTCCCTACTGGAACTTCCCTCTCGATGAGAGCGAGATGGCCCTTAAATCGCGCGCGCTCCTCCCGCAGCACCGCCGGGTCGGTGTAGACCTCCAAGTTGTGTTGTGAACCTCCGGTCGCCCAGTAATCTCGTCGCTCCTTTTCTTCTTGCAAAAAGAAGCTCAGTCCACAGTGGCCGCACTGCCAGAGGGGCAGACCCGTCTCGTGAATGTAGATCCTCCGGAGATCTTCTCCCCAGCACAGAACGCAGTGTGCCGCTTCTGCATTCACTTTAAGAGTCACCCCTGAAGTAGTGCGTCTAGCTCGGCAAGCAGGCGCTCTCCCACCTGCGCCCAGCGATACCTCTCTTGAACGAGTTGACGGGCCCTCTGGCCCATCTCTTTCCGTGTTTCTTCCTCCCTGAGTAGCTTAGGTACTTCCTCCAGCCACTGATCCTCTCCTCTTACGATGCGGAAGTGTACTCCGTTGCGGCCCTCGATGCCGCGCACGGCGCAGCTTGTGGCCAAGACGGCCTTCCCCAGCGCCATGGCCTCCAGCACCTTGTTCTGGATTCCCGCGCCGTAGCGCAGGGGGGCAATCACCAACTTCGCCCGCTCCACAAGCGCAAAGGGATCCTCCAGAAATCCGGTCACCCTCACCCCGGCAATCCGCTCCAAGGCCGAGACCGTAGGCCGGGGGGACGTACCCACGATCCAGAACTCTAATCTGGGATCGCGTGCACGCAACTTTGGGAAGATCGAGTGGACAAAGTAGCTAACTGCGTCCACGTTGGGCGCGTAGTCCATCTTTCCCAGGAAGACGAGCCGGTGATCTTCCTCTTTGATGGCTGCCTGCAACCGACGCGCGAGCAGTTCTTCGCGCACTCCGTTGGGCAGGACGATCAGCTTGCGGGCTTTGGCAGCGGACTGCGGCGCATGCCCTAAGAGATACTCTGCATCTGCCGAGGAGGAGATGAAGGCCCGATCGAAGGAGCAGAGCAGGCGTGCCTCGTAGCGGAGCGTGCGCGCGGCCTCCAAGCGGTAGATTCCGCGCCAGAGCCCCGTAGCGTGCGCGGCGGCTCCGCAGTAGAAGAGAGAAGTGGCATCGATGAAATCAATGACCTTCTTGCCCTTAGCAGAGATCGCCTCGCAGTATGGGGCCATGCGCAGGTGCAGACAGAAGAAGAGATCGTACTCCTGGTGATGTTTTTGAATCCAAGAGCGTATTCGGGGAGAACGGTAATAGCCCAGTTGGAGGGGGAGCCTGGTGGGCAGAAGGGAGAGGGCGCGGAGGCGGGCCGATAGCTCTCCATGGGGAAACAAGATCACCCTCCGGAAGATCTTGTCCAGCTGGGATCGATGCTCAGCAGATAGAGTGCCGCGATGGAGGCTGAGGAGATCGACGTGATGCTTCTGGCTCAAGATGCGGGCGATGTGATAAGCCCGCAATTTAAAGCCCTCAATGAGCGGGTAGGGCAAGCGGAACGAGAGGAGGAGAATCTTCATCTGCCGGCCGGGCACACCAGCTGACGATAGATGGATTCTATCCGCTCGGCGGCCTGCTCCCAACCATAGCGCTCTCTGATCAGAGCCAGCCCGGCCTCTCCCAAACGCTGCCTGGCGCTCCGGTCCCCCAACAATTCCACGACTCTAAGGGCAAACTCCTCGGCCGTCTCCGCGATTCTTAAGTGACATCCGTCCGTGACGGCCAGGCCTTCGGCGCCCACCGGGGTCGAGACGACGGCCTTGCCCATGGCCAAGGCGTGCAAGACTTTCAGGCGCACGCCGCTTCCAATGCGCACAGGCACGATGATCACTTGGGCGCGAGCCATATACCCTCGGACGTCCTCCACCCGGCCGGCTACAGCGATGTCGTCGGACAGCTTCCTCCTCAGGGAACTGAGAGGGCGGCCGCCGACCAGGAGGAGCTTGGCCGCGGGCTTCATCCGCTTGATCTGTGGCCAAGCCCCTCTTAGGAACCAGCGTAATCCATCCAAGTTTGGTAGCCAGTCCAACGAGCCTACAAGGGCAATACAGTTCTCCTCTTCTTGGATCTTCATAGGGTGAAAGTAATTTAGATCTACCCCGGGGGGAACAGAGAAGATCTGAGCAGCGGGGTTGAGCCCTTGCAGGCGGTCTACGTCGATCCCGCTTAGGGCTATGGTAGCATTGAGTTGCGAGATCACCCAAGACTCATAGCGACGCATCTTTTCGGCTTGCCATTTGAAGATGGTCCTCTTGAAGGGATTCGGCTCCAGGCGATAAAGGCGCTCCCAAAGGAGCGTCTCCACGTTATGGGCTGTGAGCACCGTTGGGAGACCCGTGTAGTAATGGGCCCTCAGGCCGTATTCGGCCGTGTGCAGATGATCGAGATGGATCAGATGGTACGAAGATCTTCTTAGCAGCCTGTGCAGGCCATTCCAAGCGGTCCTCCGCCAGTATTTGGCAATCACATAGGGCCTATCGTTCAAGGGGTTAAGGCGGACTATCTCAAGGCCCACGCGAGGGGGAGCCAAGCGGATCTGGGCCCATCGTCCCAGCGTGCATGAGGATGCGCAGCGCGCGCCGGAGAGGGCATAGAGCGTGATCTGGTGGCCCCTCTGGGCGAGATGTTTTACGGTCTCATGGCTTACGATCTTGCCTCCGCTATTGGGGGGATCCGGCAGCGTCGGCGTGATCCACAAGATCCTCATCGCATTGGCCTCAGATCCAGTGCAAGCGGCGCCGGCGGCGGATATCCTCAACGAGATCCCTGAGGCGGCGCCCCAAGCTCAGGCGTTCGCGGCCGACCAGCCCGCAGTAGCGCCGGAACTGCTCTTCACTCAAGGGCGTGCGCGCCTTGGCCAGGCGGGGCAGCCTCAAAAAGGCCGCGAGCGATCCTGCCAGGAAGGCCAAGAAATGGAGGGTGAAGATCGTGCGAGCGGCTCCTCCCATCAGGGTGATCAAGCTCTCTTGTATTGCCGCCCGCCACGGCAGATAGCGCCAGATGACCCACTGCCGATTCCTGTAGTAGTAAAAGATCTTCCTCAGGCGCGCGGCTGTCTTGTCCGCGTCCGCGCGAGCGTGCAGGAATCGGATCTCATAGCAAGAGGCGAGTCCATACCCACGTGCGTGCAGTCGCAACGCCAAGTCGTCTTCCTCGTGGGAGTAATAGAAATGTCCGGGGTACATGCCGACTTCGATAAACGCTCTCTTCTTGAGGAGTGCCGCGCCTCCATAGAACGTGTGAGCGGGTCGAAGCCTGGGCGCTCTGCAGTCTTGAGGCTGGATATTCTCAAGCCCTTGCACGACGGGAAAGGCCACGCCAGCCAAGCGCTCCTCGGCTTGTAGGAGGCGCGCGACCTCGGCCAGCGCCGCGCCGTTCTCAAGGACGCCGTCATCATCGAGGAATAAGACCAGCTCATGGGAAGCGTGTAGAGCCCCCTCATTCCTCGCTCGGGGGATGCCTTGGGGCGAAGGCAAGTGCACAAGCGTCACATGGGGATAACGCTCTCTTATCATTTGGGATGTGCCGTCGGTCGAGCCGTCATCGACCAGCAAGAGCTCATCGATGATCCCTTCGGCCTCTAGAGCGCTTAGAGGCCTCAGGGCTTCGGCCAGCCGCTCACGGCGGTTGCGGCTGATCACGATGGCGGAGATTCCAATCCCCATAGTGACTAGGGCTCCTGTGTGGGCCGGGTCATATATTCCTTGAACGAGGCGGCCAAGATTCCAAGAAGGCTTCCTAAGACCATGGCCAGGGCGAGGAAGAGCCATCGGCGGGGGCCGACGGGCTCCTGTGGGGGAATGGCGCGCTCTAGGATGCGCACAGGGTCTGAGCTCTCGGCCTTGGCGATGCGGGCGTCTTCGAGCCGCTGCGCCAGATGGGTGACCGTCTCAGTGAGCACCCGGATCTCCCCGTCCAGCTGCTCGAGGTCGGCCCGGGCCTCGGCCAGCTGCATAGACTTCTCTTTTAAGTCTTGCTCGATCGCCTCAAGGCGTTGTTCGAGATAGCCGATGGCGCGTTCTAACGCTCTATTCTCTTTAGCTCCTTGGGGATTAAGCGCCAGCTCAAGTCGCCGCTCTTCCAGCATGGTGAGCAGGCGCTCATATTGCCCTTGGAGCGTCTCGACGGCTCGGGTGAGCCACTCGAGGGAGGCCTGTTGGAGATGGTGTTTCGCCTCCGCTTGCTTCTGTTGGAGTTGATTTCTAGCCTCCGTCAATTGGGCGGAGATGAAGTCGTAGGCTTGCGCGGCGGTGGCAGTCAGGATCTCGACGTGGCGCTGGGCGACGAGCTCGCCCCAGGCGTTGGCAATCCGGCTGATGCGCTCCGGATCTTTCCCGCGGACGGCGAGCGTCAGGAGGGGAGCGCGAAAGCCGCTAGCCGAGGGCGGCCCGGCCGCAACCGCTTCTGCCCGAACTCGTCTTTTGAGCGCTTCCACGCTGAGCGGTGGAGAGCCTGGATCTTCTGGGTTCTCTCGAAGGTCTAAATTGCGAATCAGCTCCTGAAGCAGATCGTGTGCCAGGGCCATGTGCTGGTAGGTCTCGGGGGAGAATAACCCGGTGACGTTGGTTTCTTTCTTCAGTTGGGCGAATCCGGACTCGTCAATCTGTAGCTGGGCCGAGGGGTTCAGCTGTTCCGAGATTCGTGGCAGGATGAGTAGTGCCGTCTTGGCCTCATATTCTTTGGGCCACAGCAGGACCAGCCCCGCGGTGACGCCCACGCTCGCCACGAGGACGGCGAGGATGAGCCATCTCTCCCCCCAAAGCCTTCGTAGATACTCTCTCAGTTCCAGCTCGTCCGGCAGGCGATCCGGTTCCATTAAACGCGCTTGACCTCGCTAGCCTCTTTGAGACAAGTACGCTATTATAGTGCGACTGGAAGCTACTGGACAAAGGGGATCGCTCGTCTGTGTGTTTAAGTGCAACGTAGCACTTAGGACTTATAATATACATAGCATGCGCAGATGGCTTCCGCTGGGGATCTTGGCGTTCGTCGGTCTGGTACTCTTAGCCTCCCTTCAGGCCGCTTTTCAGCACCGAGTCTCCTCAAGCGTGCAAGGGGGCCCGGTGGCCTACTGGTCCTTCTCCGCCCGTGTGGGCGATCGGATTATAGATGCCGCCGGAGGCCATGACGGCCTCGTCCATTATCCCCGTTGGGTTACAAGCGTAAAATCCTTCAGCTTTAACGTGATCCTGGAGCTCGATGGGGAGAAGACGTACGTGGAGGTCCCTTCGGGTGGGCAGCTGACCTTTGAGGGCGCTTTCACAGTAGCGGCCTGGGTAAACGTTGAGTCTCATACCAAGAGGCAGATTCTGTTGTTCAAGGGAGATGATCAAGGGGACTTCCGCGCCGCACCGATCGTCTTTTACGTGCCCTGGGGAGAGGGTCGCTTAGGATTGGTGCTCAGCGATGGGGGGAGACGGGTGGGCTTCCTATCGGACGGGAGAATTAGCAGGGGTCAATGGCATCACGTGGCCGTCAGCTATGACGATCAGACAGGGAGGATTCGTTTTTACATCGATGGCGATCCGGCTGGAGAGCGGATGACGAGCTGGCGGCCGCGTAGCCACCTCGGTCCTCTCTACATCGGGATGGGGCGTGCTGGAGGAGAGGCATTCTTCCCCTTTCGAGGGCTGATCGAGTCTTTAGTCCTCTACGAGTGGGAGCTTAGCCTGGAAGAGATCCAGGCCTTGGCCCGGCGGGTCGCCCTGCCAGAGACGCCCGAGTGATGATGAAGAAAATTCTTCAGCTTGTGAATGGAGAGCTCTATGCGGGCGCAGAGCGCATCCAAGAGATGCTGTTGCGCTATCTCGACCGCTCGCGCTTTGAGGCCCGTTGCGTTGCCCTTCTCGATGGGGTGTTCGTGCAGCGGGCCCGCGAAGCCGGCTTACCCATGGAGGTCCTTCCCATGATGAGCCGACTGGATCTGAGAGTAGCGCACCGTCTCGCCCGTTACCTGCGGGAGAACCATATTGACCTCGTCCATACCCATGGGGTGCGCACCAACCTGATTGGCCGGTTGGCGGCACGTCTTGTGGACATCCCCGTCATCACGCACGTTCATAGTCCGACGCTGGAAGAGACGGAATTCCCGCTCAGAAATCGCGTGAATGCCCTTGTGGATCGCTGCCTGAGCCGATGGAGCACTCATTACATCTGCGTGAGCCACAGTTTGAGGTTGCGGCTGGAGGCGGAAGGCATCGAACCTGAACGGATCACCGTTGTCCATAATGGCATTGAGCTCGACCGCTTTCAAGACAGCTGTGACTCCCCCATGAGGGCTCGGGAGGAAGTGCGCCACGAGCTTCTTCTCCCGCTGCAGGCCCGGCTGATCACGACCATCGCCCTGTTTCGCCCTCGCAAGGGGACCGAGTTCTTCATTCAGGCACTGGCCCGCGTGGGCTCGCAACACCCCGAGGCTTACGGTGTGCTCGTCGGGGACTTCGAGCGCCAAGGGTATAAGGAGCAGATCGTCGATCTCACCCGTCGCTTAATGCTCGATGGAAAGCTCTTTTTTCTGGGGTTTCGCGATGACGTCTCGACCCTCTTGGCAGCCACAGATCTGTTTGTGCTCCCCTCGCTCTACGGTGAAGGGCTCCCTTTGGTGCTGCTGGAGGCGATGGCTACGGCGACGCCCATCGTGGCCACCGCGGTCGGGGGCGTCCCGGAAGTGATTCGCCATGGGGAGAGTGGAGTGCTTATAAAACCGGGTGATGTGGAGGGCTTAGCTGAGGCCATCTCCCAGCTGCTCTCTGACCCTCAGGGGGCTGCCCAGCTCGGCGAACAAGCCCGCCGCCGGGTGAGACAGCACGATGTCCAATCGATGGTGCGCAAGATCGAAGCGATTTATACAAAACTGTTAGAGTGATCAATGAGGAGGCATGCAACGTTGGCTGTGAGGCAGGTATCGCTCTTCGGGATCCGCGTTCATGCTCTTTCGCTCGCTGAAGCCGTAGATCTCCTGATTGCCTTGGCCGGAGACGACCGGCCTCACTACGTTGTGACTCCCAATGCGCACCATATCGTGCAAATCAGAAGAGATGTTCATTTGCGCCAGATCTACAACAGCGCGGACCTAGTCTTGGCCGATGGGATGTCCCTCATCTGGGCCTCGCGGCTGCTTGGGACTCCCCTACACGCGCGCGTCGCCGGATCGGATCTCTTTCCTCGGCTGTGCGGCGCTGCAGCTGAGTGTGGCTATAGGGTTTTTCTGTTGGGAGGTGGGCCCGGGGTGGCCCAGACCGCCGCCGAGAAGCTCGCCCGAACTTATCCTCAATTAAAAGTAGTCGGGGTCTACTCTCCGCCTTACGGCTTTGAAAACGATCCTAAAGAAAATGCGCGGATCGTCCGGCTGATTCGAGAAAGCCGCCCGGATATCCTCTTTGTCGCCTTAGGCTTTCCCAAGCAAGAGCTCTGGATCTCGCGTTACGCCCGAGAGTGCGGCGTACCCCTCTCCATAGGAGTAGGAGCCGCGTTCGACTTCATCGCCGGCATCCGGCGACGAGCACCCCTCTGGATGCAGCGAGCCGGACTCGAATGGCTCCACCGTCTGCTGCAAGAACCCCGCAGGCTCTGGTATCGCTACCTTGTGCTCGGACCCCAATTCGTCTGCTTGACCTTCGCCGAGCTGATGCGCAAGCGCAAGAAGGCACTATTGAAGACAGGAGAGATCCCGGCTTCGCAGAGGGGCCAGGATCGATGAGCGCAATGGGAGCGGGGGAGCGTACATTCTCCCAAGACCCCAGGGTTCTAAAAGCCCTCGAGTACGCGTTCCTTGCGCTCTTGGTCGTGCGTAGCTTCTCTGAGGCCTTTCCCAAGCTCACCCTGCCGGTGGGGCCTCTGCCGGTCACCCTCTCGGCATGGGTGATGCTGCTGATGAGCGGCATTGGGCTCCTCTACTTGGGCTTGCTCTGGCTGCGCAGAGACTGGGCGGTTGACCGCTTGGGCCTCTATTTCTTGGCTTGGGTGCTGAGCTTGGCCCCTTGGGTGTACGTAGCGGCGGCCGAGTGGGGCCTCTCCGGCCTAAGCGGGGCTCGAGAGTGGGTCCGACTGCTCTCGCTCGTCCTGTTGTATCTGGTGGTGTGGGAGATCGCTCGGCGCCGCGGTCCCGAGCGGGTCATCCACGCCTGCCTGTTGGCCCTCCCGGTGCCTCTGGGGTTGACGTACTATCAGCTCCTGGTCACGCCGCAAGCCCGGGCGTTTGCCACGACCGTCCATCCCAACGTCCTGGCCGCCTTCTATGTGGCCATGATCGCGCTCATAGTCTGGAAGCTCGTCAAGCCTGATCAGTCGCTGCGGACACGCCTGGGGTGGGGTGGCCTCTTGCTTGTAGTGCTTATCGCCATAATTGCGCCGATCAGCAGCAATGCCTGGCTGATGCTCGCCGTCTTCCTAATAGCCCTGATGCTGGTTATAGATGAGCGCAAATTCCGGCTCGCGGCGCTTGCGATCGGGGTCGGGTTCGTCATTGTCTTCCTTGGGCTATTTATCTCAGGGCATCAACGGGTCCAAGCCGAAGTCTGGCAGGTCGTCTCTCTCTTCGGAGTTGAGGTCCCCGGCTGGAAAGGAGGGACGGGGACGATCGGCTGGCGCCTGGAGGCATGGAGGGAGCTGAGCGGCATCTGGGCACAGAACCCGATCCGAGGCTACGGCCTCAATTCTGTATTCTTCTTGAACCCAGCAGCAGTGGGCAAGGCCGCGCATGGGGATTACGTGCGCTATCTGGTGGAAGCTGGGATCTTTGGGCTGATCTTCTTCGTCCTGTTTCAGATTGTGGGAGGGCGGGAGTTGTTTCGGTTGGCTCGGGAGGCTCCGGTTTCATCTCGCCGGCTGGCCGGGATCGGTTTTGCCCTCTTCGTCGCCTGGGTGGTCGGAAGCATTGGAGATAACTTGATTACCTCAACGGTCTTCCATGTTTACTTCTGGTCCCTGATAGCGTGCGTCTCGGCAGTGAGTTCCTCTCGGGTCTACCCGGTCTATGGGGCGAGCGCTCACTCGATCCCCAAGATCCTGAGGGAAGAAGCGCACGATCTCCCCTATGGCTGGCTCTCTGCCGTCGTGTCTTTGCCGGACGAGGGGGGCCCCACGTGTCGTCGGTGCCATCTCCAAGCCTTCACTGCCGGTGCGTTGATCTGCCGCCGGTGTCTCCTGCCCCTCAGTTGGGGGAAGGCAAGCCTGCTGTTTGGGTTGAGTTTGGTCGTCAGCAGCCTCATCGGCTTCTATCTGTGGAACCAGGGGGCCGGCTTGGAGACGTTCTACTTGGGCTGGTTTCTCTGGTACGTTCTGCTGGCGCTGGTGGCCCGACATAGTCAAGGCTATTTGTGGGGACTGATGCTGGCGGTGCTGGTCGGCCTCGCTGTTCTGCCTGCGCTCTTCCCCGTGCTGAGCCAAGGAGTGTTTGTGGCTGCCTCGGCCGCCTTTCTTGGGGTGATCGGCTTGGCCCTCTATGGTGTTTGGGCCTCCATCTGGCGCGTGAATCAAGTCCATCCTCTATTAGGGGCGGAGGTTGCCTCTCGAAGTCTCAGGACTCGTTTCATGGACATAATGGGCCCTCTGGTGGCCGTAGCGGCTCATTATCTGCGCTGCTATTTGCTTCCCCTGGGCATGATGGTCCTTTCGGCTATAATATTGAACTTTCTTCTTCAAAGAACCTCCGACTTCTTATACGGGGATGCCTGGGCCATCGGGGAGATCGGGGCCAGCGTGGTGGCCATCTTCACGGTATTATGGCTCTTCATGTGGGGCCTCACACGCCGCAGCTTGCAGGCGACTCTTGTGGATCTTGGGCTTAGCTATCTTTTCCTATTGCTCACGGTGCAAATCTCTGCTTGGATTGCCACAGCAGCGCTATGGGCAGCGAGTCAGCTCCTCCCGCTCTTCCCCTCGACGGAGCGCTTCGCACCGCTCTTGTTATATCGCTCACCGGGGCTTTACACCTGGATCTCTCTGGGCATCTTCATTTTCGGCCTGGGTTGGTGGCTCCTTCAGCGTCTTAAGGGCCGCACTCTTCCCCAGGGACGCAAAGGGCGTACCACAGCGTCTTTTGATCGCCAATCTGAAAGATAAGCTCGCCTTGCTGCGTGGAGCTCTCTAGCTCGGCGTCCAGGCGACCTTCCTCGTCGAGCCGAAAGAACTTCAAGCGGGTGGGATCTTCCTGACGAAGCCGCACCTCCGCCTGGACATCCTGAACTAATATCTCGTCCTCGCCCCAATCGGTGAGCAGATAGAAGCCGACCACGTCCCGCCTCACTCCCATGTTCCGATTCTTCACGCGCGCGGTAGCTGTCAGCAAGAGCTTCTCCGAGCGGGGGATCGGTCGGCCGTCCAACGAGATGAGCGCGATCGCGGCGAAATCCGTCTGTGGTCTCAGGGTAAGATACCGGAGGCGGATCACCTGACCTCCCACAAAGCCGACCGCGGCTTGGACGGTATCGCTGTCGATCAGCACCAGCCCGCGCTTCATGTCCCATGTGAGCTCACCCGTATCGCTCACATAGGGAGACGGCCGCACCCCAGGGAAGCGCTCTCCCGTTGCGGCCTCAAGCCCCACAGCAGGAAAGCGATTGTCAATCCCATGGATCAGGGCAACTTCCGGCTTGATCCCCCTCTGCTCTAAGACGCAGTAGAGATCCAAGCCGCATTCGAGAAACGCTTGGAAGGCCTGCTCTTCAGTATAGGGAACCGCCACCCGCTCCCGAGCCGGGCGGATATAGCCCTTTCGGAAAAGTAGAGAGGCTACTGGCATCTGGGCTAGAATGATCGGGTTGTTGTGGATGGCGAACGCCTCGTGCAGCCGCTGACGCCTCAAATCCGCTGGAGAAGAAGCGTAGGCATGGATCACTATGCCATCCCAGCTCTGCAAACTGGAGTAAGCACTCAAAATGACCGGAAATTCCGATTGGTACTCGTTGGGGAAGGCGTGGTTATACTCTGAGATCACGAAGGGCTTCTCCGCGATGGTCATCCCGTACGCGAGCCGGAAGAGGGTATTGCGCGTCTCGATCCAGTCGGCCTTGTAAGGGATGTTGGTTGCCTCTCCCAGGACCATGGGGGTGTTGATCACGCGGATGGGGGGCTGGGTCCACGGTTGATTCTTCAAGAAGATGGGATGCTGCCACTGGGCGTGGCCGCCGGCGAAGTCCAGCTGGGCTTGGGCCAGCTGGTTGGCCATCCCGTGCCATTGGTGTGTGCCCGACACCGGCATCCGGACGCCCATCTCCTTAAGGCTCTCATAGAAGCCGATGAAGTATTCGCGTTCCAGCTGCGAGTAGAAGTGAAGCTGATCCATGATCCGGGCGGGAGAATACCTATCTCGCTCGGAGTAGAGGACCCGGCGGACCGTTCGGGATAGTGGGTCCTCATCGGGCAGGAGCCCCTTTCGATCCGCTTGGGTCGGGTGCCAAGCCTGCTCCAGCGCCTCCCGTGAGGCGTACTGCCTGCTCAGCCACAGATTCCAGCGGGTGTCCAGCAGCTGGGAATAGTAGGGAGTCAAGCGGAGCGAGGCCGGAGAATCCCCGTTCAAGTATTCTCGGACCCAGCCATAAGTCAGCGACGTCTCATTGATGATCTCTATCATGGCCACGGCGGGCTCTTCGGCATAGCGCGTGCCCGTGTAGGGATTGCGATGTGTCAGGAGCTGCCGGGCGAATTCTTTTTGTAGCATGAGCAGGTAGGGATCGACGAAGGCCATTGAACTCATCAGACGCCATCCTTCATAACCCTGCCGGAAGGGCTCAGCATCCCAGTCGATCACCCCGTCGCCAGCGCGAAATTGGCGAGGGAACACCAGGAGGAGATCAAGATAGATGCCATGCTCCTTCAAGCGGGAGACGAAGTAGTCAAAGCGCTCCAGTCGCTCAGGATCGAGACGACGGGTGTCCGGAGCACCCGGCACGAAGAGTGCTTGATCTAAGCCCTGGATGCGTACCAAGTTGAACCCCATCTTGGCCAATCGCGCTGCGAGTTTGTCGGCCAACTCCTTGGGAGGGACGGCTGGGCCGAGTGCCGTACCCCAGAAGCGCGCGGGACGGCCGTCCTCGTAATAGAAATCGCCATCCTCTCCCACGCGCACAAAGCCGTGCTGGCCTGCCGGAGCCTCCAGCAGAGGACCGATGTACGAAGGAGCCCCGTCATCCCAAGGCAGAGAGAAAGCAAACCACTCCTGCGAACTTGCCGGAGTCCAATCGGAGAAATAGAGCAGAAACGACAGAGCCGCCAGCCAGCCCACGCCGAACGCGATCGCCAGTGTAGCTTGAATTCGGCTCATGCGAGATATATTCCCCCATGCATCAATGGGAGTCAAGCTGCCCTTTGACGGCGGCGCACATTCCTGATACGCTGAGCCAAAGCGGGGAGGCAAAACGGCAATTGGATCCGAAGCTGTGGCAGACTGAGCCGCCAAATTCATGGGCATGGGCTCGGCTCATCCTACTCGTCTTCCTTGCCTTCTCGCTGCCGTTGCTCATCTTCCCCTACAATTCGAGTTATCTCTACACGAAGGCGATCTATGCCCTCTATGTCATCTCTTTTCTATGGGTCCTCTGGGCCATCGAGCTGTTCTCCCACAGAGACGCTGAGATCTACTTGCCTTCGCTATCGCCTCCGATGATTGGCCTGCTGATCGCTGGGCTGCTCTCCCTCTGGAGCGCACAAGACTCATCTGCCGGTCTCATGGACTGGGTTGTGCTCCTCTATTTTTGTGCGCTCTATGTTCTAATTGCTAATACGATCCGCAGCCCGCAGCAAGCCGTAGCGCTACTTTTGGGTCTCGTGGGAGCGGGCAGCTGGATCGCACTCTATGCTCTTCTGCAATATGCCGGTCTCTTAGCCGGGCCGCCAGCCCGAAGTGGAGCGGACACGATGATTTCCACTTTGGGAAACAGAAACTACGTCGGGGCATTTCTGAGCGGCCTTTTCCTCCCGGCTCTGGCGCTGGCGCTCTGGCGCTGGCAAAGCGCTCTCAGGCGCACGGCGCTCTGGGGGAGCTTGGCTCTTTCAGGTGCAGTTGTGTATTTGTCTGCTTCCAAAGGGGCATGGTTGGCCCTGAGCACAGCGGTGAGCGCTTTTCTAGCCATCGCTTGGGGGCTGCATAAGCGGAGTTTGCGTGGGATGCTCATCGCCTTGGTGCCACTCATCTTCTTGATTATGGCCGGATTTTTTGTATTCTCCTCACCTTCGCTGCTCAAGAACTTGGGGCAACCCGAGTGGGCGCGCAGCGTAGAACTGCGCCTTTGGAGCTGGAAGATCGGCTTGGCCATGTTTCTAGATCACCCGGGCTTGGGGGTCGGCTTGGGTCAGTACAAGCTGGGATTTTTGCAGTATAAGTCCAAGCTCCTAGCCTCTGGACAGACGGCAGAGTATTATGTGCCCCGCTCCGAACACGCGCACAACGAATACGTTGAGGCAGCGGCGGAGATGGGCGTCTTGGGGGTGGTGGCCCTGCTGTGGGCTCTGGCCACGCTCTTTAAGGGGTTGCCTCAGCTGCTCAAATTCGAGACGGCTTTAGCTCAGCCGACCCACAGGATTCGGATCGGCTTGTTCGCCGGTGTCCTTGTCTTGCTGATCGATGGTGCCCTCGACTTTCCGCTCCATCGCCCGGAGTCCGCTCTGATGCTGGTTGTGCTGCTCGGCTTACTCCACGCGCCCATTTGGGCATCTCCAGTGGAGGTGCCGCGGGGTCATCTGCTCCGTTTGGGCAAGTCCGCCGTCTTCCTCTTGCTGGGGGGCGTGCTGGTGGTGGCTGCAATTGTGGGCCTGATGGCGTATCGGGATTTCCGGGCGGATCTGCTTCTGGAGTCCGGGCGCCGGGATCTGGAAGCAGGACGGCTGGCTTCGGCCCAAGCCAAGCTGAAGGGGAGCGCCGAGTGGGCATTTCAACCCGCAGTGGCACTCTTTCATCTGGGTCGGGTTCACGCGGAGATGGGGGATCTCGCCAGGGCGATCGAGCAGCTGGAGCGCTCCCTGGCAGGCCGTGTCACCGAGGAGACCTACTTGCTACTGGCACAGCTTCATCTCCAAAGAGGAGACGACCAGCGGGCCTGGGAGTACGTCCAGCGGCTTCTGGCGACGGAGCCGCATCCCATCCATAAGATTCCGGCATATTACGTCCGCGCTGTGCTCCTAAAGCGGGCGGGCCAGGGAGAACTCGCCTTGGCCCAGCTCCAGCACATAATCCGCCAGAGGCCGGATTACGTGGACGCTTACGCTCTAGCAGCTGAGATCCACCGGAGCCGAGGGGAGATCGCGGCCGCTCGATCGTGGTATCAGCAGGGCCTGCTACAGGCCCAGACGTTACTGCAAGAGACAAGACGTCATATGCTGGAGCAGCTCGGAGGGTCAGGCATTGAAACCGATGCGCTCCGAAGAATGCTTAGAGAGATGGAGCGCTTGGAGCGGCAGGTCGCGGCCCTTCAGGAAGCCCTGTCAGCATTGTCTCCGAGAGGCGAGCCCGGCTGGGAGGACTCCGATGATCGCCACAAGTAGATCCTAGATCGCATAGGCATGGACAGTCCGGGATCTCTAGGTCGAGATCGAGCCAGAGCCAGAGAAGAGCCTGGCGAACTGGCGGCCGTGGCGCACGGGGCGGGGTTCGCCCTGATCGGTCGAATTGTGGGGAATGGGCTCCGCTATCTCAGTCAGTTTCTGATCGCGCGCCTGCTAGGTCCTCAGGCCTACGGTCTCTATGCCCTTGGCTTGGCGATGTACAGATTGATGGAGATCGCTGCCAGCTGGGGGCTCCAACACGGCGCTGTCCGCTATACCTCGATCTTCTTCAGGAATCAGGATCACCCGAGGCTGAAGGGGGTCTTGTATGAGGCCGTGCGACTGCCCTTGGCCGCCGGCAGCGCTCTGGGATTATTGTTATATATTGCTGCGCCGGCCGTGGCCGAAACGATCTTCCAAAAGCCTTCCTTGACGGCTCTCTTGCGGGTCTTTGCCCTGGCCGTCCCTTTTGGGGCAGCCCTGAACGTCTCTGCCATGGCCACAACAGGCTTTCTCACGACGCGATATCTGGTCTACATCCGGGAGATCTTCCAACCGCTGGCGTTCATCGTCGCGATCCTCATCCTCTATGGGGCTGGTTTCGGAGCGCTCAGTCCTGCTGCGGCGTGGAGTCTGGCAGCCTTTTTGGGCCTTCTCTTCTGCCTGTACGCCGTGCGGCGGATCTACCCGTCCTTGTTGGATTGGACGATTCCGTCCTCCTCGTCGCTTCCCGCGATGCTGGCGTTCTCCACCCCTCTGCTCGCAGCGGAGTTGCTGACCTTCGCCCTCTTGTGGACGGATACCCTGATGCTGGGTTACTTCCGCACCCCGGCAGAGGTCGGCATATACAACGTGGCTGCTCAGACTGCCCTCCTGGTGGTCTTGGTGCTCGGTGCGGTCAACACGATCTTCAGTCCGATGATCGCTGGCCTGCATCATCGTGGCGAGCGACGGGAGCTGGCGGAACTTTATAAGACGACGACCCTGTGGAGCTTTATACTATCTCTTCCGATCTTTCTTCTGCTCTGGGTGGCGGGCAAAGACCTCCTCTGGCTCTTCGGGCCGGATTTTCCAGCCGGCTGGCAGCCCTTGGTCATCCTGGCCGGAGCGCAGCTGATCAACGCGGCCACCGGCAGCGTGGGGTTCATGCTCATTATGGGAGGCCGCCCGTACCGCTTTCTCATCACGGAGCTGGTTCTGGTGAGCGCCAACATCGTCCTCAACGTCCTTCTGATCCCGAAGTGGGGCCTGGTGGGTGCGGCCGTGGCGACGGGAGTCAGCATTGCGAGCGTAAACCTGCTGCGAATTGTGCAGATCTACGCTCTGGATCGGATGCAGCCTTACGACGGGCAATATCTCAAAGTCTCGGCGGCGGGAGCGATCGCGCTGGCTGGCGCGCTGCTGCTCAAAAATTCTCTTCCGGAGCCTCATCCCCTGTTAGCCATCGGGACGGCGCTGGTCGCGCTGGGAGGACTGTATCTCCTCGGCCTCTGGGTCCTGGGAATGGGTCGGGAGGGCCGACGGGTTTGGGAATCGTTGACCGCACGTCTTAGAGCTCATCGGACCGTCGAGGGGCCGCCTTCGCTGGGGCGTTGAAAACATCGAGAAATTGCTGCTATTATTTTGCGCCATGCGCGTCCTCCTCATCGGCTTAGACGGTGCCACTTGGACGATCCTAAAGCCCCTGATGGCTCAGGGACTCATGCCTGCCCTAGAGCGATTTTGGCAGAGGAGCGCGAGCGGAGTGCTGCACTCCACACTTCCTCCGATCACGCCCGTCGCCTGGGCCTCATTCCAAACTGGAGCTCTGGCGGCAAGACATGGGATCTATGGCTTCCAGAGAGTCTCGCGTGCGCCGCAGGGTCATCTGGTCTTTGGGATGATCGATGCTTCGGCTCTGTCTATTCCGACCCTTTGGGATCATCTGGGTAAAGGTGGCAAGCATGTGGGCATTGTCAACTTGCCCATGACCTACCCGCCCAAGCCGGTGCCAGGGGTTCTGGTGACCGGCTTTCCCACGCCCTCCCAACGCTCGTCCTTTACATATCCTGCTCAGCTCAAAGGGGAGCTACTCAAAGAGGTGCCCAACTACCGCGTGCCCACGCTGGATTTTGGCTATAGGGTCCAGCAGAAGCGCGTGCCCGTTCCGGCTTATGTGACAGAGCTGGTAGAGATGGCCCGGGCTCGCACGGAGGCTGCACTCTACCTCATGCGCAAGTACCCCTGGGATCTGTTTGTGCTTCAATATCAAGAGACAGACTTCCTGCAGCATGCCCTGTGGCACCATCTGGATCCCCATCATCCACACTTCGCCGCCGGCGAGCATCGGATCGTGGTTCGTTTCTATCAAGAGCTGGATGGGTTCATTCAAAGGCTCGTCGACACGCTCACGGAAGAGGATTTCTTATGGATCATCTCCGACCACGGCTTTCAGGGGGCGCAACGGGTCTTCTATGTCAATAACTGGCTCTGCCAAGGCGGGTGGCTCCCGCTCAACCGCGGTCGCGGGGCGCTCGCCTGGCAGGCGCTCGAGAAGCTCAAGCGCCTCGATTTCTTCTCTCTTAGAGAAAAATGGTTCTCCCCAGAGGCTCGAGATCGTTTCAGGACGGCATGGATGCAGGCGAAATTCGATTGGAAGAGCTTAAGGGCTTACGCCATGGCTGATCACTCTGGGTACTTCGGTATTTATGTGTTGCGGCCGGGAGAAGCTGAAGTGCTGCGTGAGGAACTCTTGCAGCTTGAAGACCCAAAGACCGGAGCGCGGGTGGTACGGCGCGTATATCCACCCGAGGAGGCGTTTGGACCCGATCCGCAGCCAGGGGCACCGGATCTTCTTGTAGAGCTTATAGACGGCTACAGCGCCGCCCCGGAGGTGACCGAGACCGAGCAGGGCACCTTGTTCACGACACGGGTCCCGGGAGAACATTTTCAAATTGGGATTCATCACCCGGAAGGAATCTGGTTGGCTTGCGGGCCCGGCCTTCGCTCGGGCTCCCGAGTGGACGCGCAGCTCATCGACATCGCGCCGACGCTGCTCTCGCAAATGGGGCTCCCTGTTCCCGCCTCGATGGATGGCGTCGTTCTCGACTCTCTGTTTGAGTCGGCTTCACGTCGAGAAGCCCGCGCCCCTCAGCATTACTCCATAGAGAAAGGGCAGGAGCGGGGGCAGGGCCTGACGCCCGAAGAAGAAGCTCAAATCCAGCAACAGCTGAGGGAGCTAGGCTACTTGGGTTGACCCCTTCGGCCGTCCCTCCGATGCCTCGTAGTACAGTGCTGCCGGCACATAGAGAGTCCAGAAGTACTTGTTGTCCAGCTCATGCAAGAATGTGAAGCCCGTCAGTAAGACGAGATACGAGAGCAAAAGATAGAAGTCAAAGCGGCTCTCCTGCGGCTGCGAAAGGGACGCCCTCACAAACAGCTGGAGCATCCGCACGATGAGAGAGAAGAAGAAGATGGTGCCGAAAAGCCCCAGTTCGGTCAGCACTGATAAATATGTGTTATGGGAGTACACGCCGGAGTAGGATGGATTGTACTGGCCGATGATGAGAGGGAAGTGAGATAGCCCCACTCCGAAGACAGGATGATCCCTGAAGATCTTAAGACCCGTTTGCAGGACGTCTAAGCGCTCCTTGAGAGAAGTCTCCCTTACGGGGCCGAGCTCCTCCTGACCGGTGCGGACAAACGTGAGTAGGAGCCCATAACGATTCCGGAGGTAGTCGAATGCTTGTGCCAAAGGCCCTGGTTGGAATGAGATCGCGGCGGAGAGGAAGAGTCCGAGGATCAAGACGAAGAGTGCCATCACACGGGGCTGCCTCAGCCCGTGGAATTCCTTGAGCAGAAAGCCGATCCCCGCCAGGGCGGCGAGCAGGCCGGCCACGCGCGATCCCGTGATGAAGAGCGCAAAAGCCACGATCAGACCGGCTCCGCTTACGAAAGCCAAGGTCAATCCATGGCGTGCTCTGGCAGCAGAGGCGGCCAAGTAAAAGATGAACGGCACAAGTGTAGCTAATTTCATGCCGGCGTAATTGGCTTCCCCGAGGATTCCCACGTGGCGCACGAACGGTCGGGCCTCTTCGAACAGCCGATAGAAGGCGGTGATTCCGGCAAAGTCACTGAGGACAGTCATGGCGGAGAAGAAGGCGGAGAGCAGCATCCACCAACAGAAGGAATGCCAATGTCGTGGCGACCTCTGAGAACGAACAATCAGATACAGTAGGATGGAGACTAGGGTGTACTCCAAGTAGCGAAGGAGATAGAGAAAGGAGATCTCCGGCTGGGCGGCTCCGAAGGAGGAGAACCCCATCGCCAGAAGGAAGCCCGCTAGAAAGAGCAACGTGGGACGGATCCCAAACCAGCGAAGTCGGCCGTGCCTCAATAACAGAAGCAGTGCTATGAACAGAAGGGGAAGGGATAGGAGACGGTAAACAGAGAGATGGGCCCCAAAGAGCGAAATAGACAAGCGGTCGAGGACGGCGATCGCAAGGATGGCAGAGAAGAGCATTTTATTCCTCCTCTCATGTGCGCCAAACATCTCTTTTGGTGGGCAGATCCTAACAGGGGTGGCCTGGACGATCCAGCGTCAGCTAAAGCTTAGCGCAGGCCCTCCACGGCCTCCCTCAGGTGGCACAGCTTCTGATAGGCCACCTCCCAGGTGCGTGTGCGCAGGCCGCAGTCCGGGCAGGGATTGATCCAGTCCGCTCCCAAGATGTCTATGGCGTAGAGCAGGCGGTCGCGAATCAGCTCCGGGGGCTCAATGAAATCCGTGTGGACGTCTAATACCCCGACACCCACGTGGAACTTGCACTCTAGCTGCGCAAAATGTTGGAGGACCCAGTAGCCCGGGCGGCTTATGGGCTCTCGGCCCGGCTCTGGGCGATCGTAGTTGGCCATGCCGATACAGATCCCCCAGCAGTTCTCCAATCTCTCGATGTGCGGGAAGAGCAAGGAGTAGTCGCTGAAACAGATGTGAATTGTAAATCGTCCCTTAAGTCCGCGCACGGATTCGTTGAAGGACTCGACAAAGAGCGGGATCTCTTCGGGATGGGTGGTGACGGCCGGCTCGTCGATCTGAACCCATTCGGCTCCGGCCCTAACGAGCGCTTCCACGTTGGGGCGGACCAGCTCGCGGGCGATGGCCAGCACGAACTCCCGGCGCGCCTCCTGCTGCCTCCTCCGGCCGGAGGCGCTGCCGATCTGCATCGACCGGCCCAGGTAATACTCATCAAACGACCAATCGGCCAAGGTGTAGGCCCCCGTCATCGGGACCTTCAGCGGCTTCCTCGCCCGGCTTTTGGCCCACTGAAATTCTTCCACGTGATAGGGCTTAATCAGCTTAGGAGGAGCTACGCAGGCCGCTTTTTCGTAATATTTATGGTCAAAGGAGTGCACCAGGCCGCGGAACTCAAACCCCCGAGCGTGCGTGATGGGATAGTGATACATCTCGGTGCGCTGCTGTTCCCCGTCGTAGACTATGTCCAGTCCGGTCTGCTCGAGCATCCGGATGGCGTACAGCGAGGCCCAGCGCTTGATCTCTTGCTTCTCCAAAGCATTGAAGCGGCCCTGCGCTCGACCGCGCTCTAAAAGCTCAATCAGCGGCTCATGAGCGATGCCCAACTTCCGGCCCCAGCGTCGGGCTTCCTCCAGATCTACGGCGCTCAAGGGCTGGCCCGCGATCGCCTTGACCCGCCATTCAGGCTTGGCCAGGCTGCCGATCTCGTAACTCAAAAGCCTTCCGTCCATCAAGCCCTCTTCTCAAAAGAGCTCTTGACACGGCCCAAGAGCTCCACCTTACGCCGGGCGATCGGCTCGGGCACGAACTTGAGAGGCACGTTGTTCCCCAGATAGAGCTCCTTTGGCCGCAGCTCCTCTAAAAGCCGCTCCACAAATGCGCTCACGACGCCATCATCTTCTACGAGCGAGTTGCGGCCGTTGATGCAGCCGGCCAACAAGGCCCGATCCCTCCAATCGAAGCGACTCAACGCTTCCAAATCTGTCTGGTAGCAATCCACGCCCATGAAATCCCAGGGCACATGCCATAACGCCTCCAGCAGCGGAGCCGCATCCCCAAAGGGCAGATGTAGGCCGATTCTCATATCTCCCGTGAGCTCCTCTACTTGGGCCATGAACTCGTGCAAGGCTTTCGCATAGCTCTTCTTTTGTGCCCCCTCGAGCTTCTGGCTGTGATAAGCCAGCCATGGCTCCTGAAGCTCGATGAGCGCACACCCTTGGGAGGCCAGCCAGCAAGCCGTCTGCCCCAAAAGATCCATGGCTTTACCCAATCGGTCCTCCCTGCCCAGGGACATCGCGTAGAGGCAGCAGGGAGAAGGGAGCGTGGCCTTCCAGAGGTGATTCGAGTCACGCCCGCGGAAGTAGGGCTCGAGCGCCTGTGGGTCGAACTTCATAGCTCCTTCAAAGACGGGCTGGCGGTAGAAGGTGTTCGTGTCAAAATAGCGCACCAAGGGTCCGAGGGCGAGCCCGGAGGTGGCAGAGACGAGTGGCCGAAACTCGTCGTGCCAGTTGAGCAGCCCATCCGTAAGGAAATCGAAATCATTCTTGATCTGTAGCGCGAAGAGGGCCCGGCGATCCGCTTCCAAGCGCTGATGGAGCCTCTCTTCCTCGATGCGCCCTCGCTCGTAATCCCGTGTGGCCTGCACCAGAGCCTCGGAGCGCGGGTAGATCCCCGTGAGCATGGCCTTGATAGCGGTCATCATCTGCTCCTTCGCCTTAGGCGTTCGTAGTAGATGGCTCCCAGATGGTCGATGAACTCCCGGGAGAGCTCGAAGTTGTGGCGCGTGATGTGCTCGATGTTGAGCCCCAAAGGCACGTCTACGCCCTCGGCGTCGCAGAACTCCAGGATCTCAGAGAGCACCTGCTGGGCGATCTGGAGTGAGCGCCAGCCGATCCCGATCTCTGCCCTAAGGAGCCTCTCTTCTACCTCCTGGGGGATCTCCACGCCGAGCCAGCGGAGAAATGCCAGATCTTTCCGGGAAGAGACCGGCGCGAAGCTCAAGAAGATCCTCTTGGGGGTCTGGTAGGTCTGCTCACAAAGTCTCTGATAATCCCTAAGGAGGCTCTGGGTGCTCTGGGCTTCGTAGAGGACTTGGCTGGTGAAGAACTCCAGGCCGCATCTGGACTTGTGGAGCAGCCGCTGCGGTTCATCCCGGGACGGATCCCTTCTTCGCCGGCTAGGGATCACAATGCCCCCCAAGAAGAATACGTGATCATAGTGCGCTCGGATGTGCTCGGCCATTTCTGTGACGGAGGGGCCCGGATAGCGGATAAGGCTGCTCTCGCCTCCGACCAGCACTAAGTTCTGGATGCCATGTTCCGCCCAGGTCTGCTGGAGCCAGGCTTGTTGGCGTGGCCAGGGCTCATAGACCGTGCCGTGGTTGACCACAATCTCCATCTCAGCAGCCTCTTTCAGGTGGCGGCCGAACTGGCGCGGGTCTGCCTTAGGCTCGTACGGATGAGCCCGTTCTTGTTCTTGTGCGCGTTGTTCGTCTCGGATCTCCGGCAGGTTGACGGCGTCAATGGGCACGGAGGTGCTGGCGACGACCTCCGCCACGCACTCCGCGTAGGCGCGGAGAGTGACCTCATCGGTCCCCCGGGCAGGTGGGATGAGCTCGTAGAGGATCACCCCGCTTTTGGAGTCACGGACCCGATCTCGGAGCAACCCCACAGGACCCCCTTTGAATGCTACCTGTGGTGGTGCAGACTGCGGCTGCCAACGCGTGCAGTCGAAGTCCTTGCAGCCGGGAAGGTTCAAGGAGGCTGAGGGCCTCCTTGGCCTTTTTAGCGACTTATTTAACGTGGCTGCAATAGGGCACAAATCACCACGGCTATTGTTTTTTATTCTAGCACAGTAGGCTACCCGAAGTCAAGAGAGGAGCTGTCACATATAGTAGTCCAGCGAGCGCTTTCCTCTCCAGTCCAGCACGCTCTCGAGGCCGAGCACGAAGAAGTTTTTTCATAGATATTGACTGAGATTGCGCTTTTCGAGCTGCTCGACGAGTTTTCGCACTTCCTGGGCCTTCTCCCTGGGGCAGATCAAGACGGCATCCCCTGAAGAGACCACGATCATCTCGTGTAGCCCGATGGCTGCAATGAGCGCTTGATCGCTGTAGAGGATCGATTGCGAGCAGTCGAGCTGAACCACCTCGCCTCGTTTCACGTTGCCCCATTCGTCTTTCTCCAGGAGCTCTCCGAGCGCTGCCCAGCTTCCGACGTCGCTCCAGCCATAGTCCCCCACGACTACGGCTCGGTTATCGGCTCTCTCCAACACGCCGTAGTCCACGGAGATTTGGGGGAGTGCGGGGTAGATTTGGGCGAGCACAGAAGGCTCCATCTGCGCCTGCTCGATCTGCTTGAGCCCCGCATACAGCTTGGGCAGATGGCGGCGCAGAGCTTCCAAAAATGTCTCGATCCGCCAGATGAACGTCCCGCTGTTCCAGAGGTGGCTACCCGCGGAGATGAACTGCGCCGCTCGGGTCATATTGGGCTTCTCCACGAAGCTCTTGACGCGATAGATCCCCTGATAGCCGATGTCGCTCAGGGGCTCGCCCAGCTCAATATAGCCGTAGCCGGTCTCCGGATAACGTGGCCGGATGCCAATGGCCACCAGATAATTCTGGCGTGCCACTTCTTTGGCGATCAGAAGGGTTTTGAGGAACACATCGGGATCTGTGATGTGGTGATCGGAGGGCAACACGGCCATGACGGCGTCACTCGCCAAGCGACGCTGGATCTCCAGAGCTGCCAGTCCAATGGCCGCGGCCGTATTTCGAGCTTCAGGCTCCGTGAGGATGTTTTCATCGGGCAACTCGATGTGCCGCCGGAGGCTCTCCACTTGCTCCGCTTGGGTGACGACCAGAATCTTCTCTGGCGTGAAGAGTCCCTCTAGGCGATCCAGTGTCTGCTTGATCAAGGGGCTGGTGCCCAGAATATCGAGCAGTTGCTTGGGCTGATGTCGGCGGCTCTTGGGCCAGAACCGCGTGCCGCTTCCCCCGGCTAAGACCACGGCGTAGAACACCGCAACCTCCTATCTGGCTGCCAGTCTTTTCTTGATCTCTTCGATGAGAGGAACGGGCGTGGGATCCACACCGTACAGCAGGGCCAGATAGTAGCTGCTCCAATCGCCCAGATAGCTCAGACTGAGAAGTCGGGCGAGCATCCCCTCCCCCTTCCCCTGGACTTCTAGAACCGTCTGGTAGAGCTCTTCCAACAGCTTGCGGCAAAGCTCAAAGCGCCTGTGCAGGGCCCGCGGCTCCTCCAGGTCGCGCAGGAGAGTATAGACGAAAGCCGTCTGGAATTCCGGCCACTCCCAGCCCATGATCTCATTATGAGAGAGCTCCGGCAGGGCGTGGGCATACGCCGGAGATTTGGCGTTCTCGTTGATCTGCGCCTTCCAGCGCCAGGCGACCATATCCGTGAGATGATCGCTCCCGTAGAGGACGGGAATGCGTTTATGCCAAGCCTGTGCCAGCTGCTTGGCCGGGTTCTTCGCTTCCGGTGCCTCGCCATAACGCACGGCCAGCTCCTGAAGGACCTCGAGCGTCTCAGAGAACTCCTCCTCGATCTCATCCGCATCGAGTAGGGGCTTTAGGCTCTTAAGCAGGGGCAGGAAGAGATACCCCAGTGCCGCTCGCGGCGGCACCCCCGGCGGGATGGAGATGAGTCTAACCCCGTTCTCTTGAGCCAATTGTGCCAGCTTGCCGCCGGAAGTCACGGCAATTAAGGGGCACTTTCGCCCAAGAGCCTGCTCAAAACACGAGAGCGTCTCTTCCGTATTGCCGCTGTAGCTTACGGCAAAGACGAGAGTCTTTTCATCCACAAAGGGGGGGAGCGCATAATTGCGAATCACGAAGATAGGCTTCGAAAGACCCTTTCTGGCCAGATACAGGCGCAAAAAATCCCCGCCGATGGCCGAGCCGCCCATCCCGCAGATCGCGAGTCTTTCAAACTCGGGCACATCGACAGCAAGCTTCCAAGCCTGAGCCGCTTGCTCAGGAAACTCACGGAGCAGCTTACTCATGCCTGAGCGGTCGATTTCTGCTAAGGCCTTTGGATCATCCCAGTGCGTCATCCCGTCAGACCTTTGCTCCCGTCCGTTTAGGTCTTCTTGCCCGGACTGAGTCGTAAATTCCCAGCAGACGTATCCCCAGATCACGGGAGCCTGCCCAATTGCGTTGGTTGACGTGCTCAAGGTTGAGCCCTAGAGGAATCTCTACTCCCGCCATGTCAACAAACTCGAGGATCTCTTCGAGGACTCTCTCGGCCGCTTCGATCGAGCGCTCGACTATCCCACTGGCGCTCTTCATTAAGAAGCGCTCCGTCGGCTCGGGGATCTTCACGCTCCACCCTCGGAGAAATTTCACGTCATGCTCCGAAGAGATCGGCGCGAAACTCAAGAAGATCCGCCGGGGCCTTAGGCCTTCCTTCCGGCAAAGATCGAGATAGTCTTTCAGCACGCTCTTGGCGGGCTCGGACTCATAGATGATCTGGCTGATGAAGAACTCGATCCCGCTTTTGGCCTTCTCGATGAGGCGCTCGGGCTCGCCGCTTCTGCCGGGGATCGTGATCCCACCTAGCAGAAAGTCCCCAAACACCGAAGAACTCCGGATGAGCTGAGCGGCTTCCGCCACGGACGGACCTGGATAACGAACCCGGCTCGACTCTCCGCCCACCAGCACCAGGTTTCGAATCTTATACTCTCGCCACGTCTTGAGCAGCCATCTCTCTTGATTGCCCCAGTGAGTATACACGACGGCGCGATCTACGATCACAGGGGCGCGCGGATCAAGCTGTTCCTCAATAAGAAGGGCGAAAGAGCGAGGCTCTCTCTTCGGCACAAAGCGACTCACCCGAGGACTGCGCAGCTCGGGGCGCACTTCCGGCAGATTGATGGCGTCTATTGGAATATCATAGAGGAGCCTTTGTAGGGCCTCAAGGCGCGCCTCGATCTCGGCGGAAGATGCATCTACAGGCGGCGGCACGACGGTGTAGATGAGCACACGCTGCTTGGGGTCTTTCGTCTTTTGTCGCAGGGAGCTCATGATTTCAGCGCTTTCAGGGCCTCGATGAGCTCGATTAAGCTCTCGGCGGCCTCGGCACCCTTATGGCTCTTGCGCCCCGCCCGCTCAAAAGCCTGTTCTTCCGTATTTGTAGTCAACACCCCAAAGACGATGGGAGTTTCAGACTCCAAGGCCAGCCAGGCCAGCCCCGAGGTCACGGCCTGGCAGATATACTCAAAATGAGGAGTCTCTCCGCGAATCACACAGCCTAGGGGGAGGATCCCGTCATAGCGGCCCGTCTGGACCAGGGCTCTTACGGCCTGAGGCAGCTCAAAGGCCCCCGGAACCCAAACGACGTCAATCTGCCCCTCTGCTACGCCCAGACGCTTGAGGCGCGCTTTCGCCCCTTCGAGGAGTTTCTCGGTAATGGCGGCATTGAAGCGGCTGACGGCGATGGCAATTCTCAAGCCGGATCTCTTCTTACTTCTGCCCATCGCCGCGCAGAAGGGGCGCCTCCTCGGGGAAGATGTGCTCCAGCCGGTGGCCGAGCTTCTCTTTTTTGGCCCGGAGATACGCATAGTTGTAGGGATTGGGCCGGACTGTAAGGGGGATCTGTTCTATGATCTTGAGCCCGTAGCTCTCTAAGCCCACGATCTTCTTGGGGTTGTTCGTGAGGATTCTGATGGTAGAGAGGCCCAGATCTCTTAAGATCTGCGCGCCGATGCCGTACTCGCGCAGATCTTCCTTGAAGCCCAATCGTTGATTGGCCTCCACGGTGTCCAGCCCCTGGTCTTGCAGATGATACGCTTTAATTTTATTGCCCAGGCCGATCCCGCGCCCCTCCTGGCGCAGATATAAGAACACTCCGCGGCCCTCTTCGTTGATGCGCCGCAGAGCCTCGCTCACCTGGATGCCGCAGTCGCACTTGAGCGACCCGAAGACATCGCCGGTCAGACACTCCGAGTGCACGCGCACCAGCACGCTCTCTTCCCCACAGACCTCACCTTTGACCAGGGCGATGTGCTCCTTGCCGTCGACGCGACTTCGATAGGCATGGATCGAGAACTCACCGTAGCGGGTAGGCAGAGAAGCCGTGGCAATCCTTTCTATGAGCACTTCCCGCGCGCTTCGATATTTGATGAGATCCGCGATGCTGATGATCTTTAAATCAAAGCGCTGGGCGAATCTCTCTAGATCGGGCAGGCGGGCCATCGTGCCGTCCTCGTTCATGATCTCGCAGATCACCGCTGCAGGATACAGCCCGGCCAGGCGGGCCAGATCCACGCTGGCTTCCGTGTGACCTGCCCTTTGAAGAACCCCTCCGGGCCGGGCCCGGAGCGGAAAGACGTGCCCCGGCTGAACGAGATCCCTCGGCTTCGTGTTGGGATCGGTCAGGGTCTTGATCGTGTACGCCCGGTCATAGGCCGACGTGCCCGTGCTGATGCCTTCCCGGGCGTCCACAGAGACGGTAAACGCACACCCCTTCTGCCCCGAATCCGTCTGCACCATGAGCCGGATGCCCAATTCATCCAGGCGCTCCTGGATCATGGGCACACAGATGATCCCGCGCGCGTGCGTGGCCATGAAGTTGATCTTCTCCGGGGTGACTTTTTCGGCGGCCAGGACGAGATCTCCTTCGTTCTCCCGATCCTCATCATCGACCACGATGACCATCTCGCCCCGGCGGATCGCTTCGAGGGCTTCTTCAATCGTATGGAAGGGCATTTCATTCCCCCTTGCCTAAGAGCTTCGCTATGTATTTCGCTAAGAGATCAAACTCGACATTCACTTTATCCCCCGGCCGGAGGCTCTGCAAGGTCGTAACCCGAAGCGTATGCGGGATCACGGCCACCTCAAAGCGCCCTCTTAAAATATGGAACGGCGTGAGGCTCACGCCATCGATGGCGATCGAGCCTCTTTCGACGAGCAGGCCGTCATAACAGGGATCGACTTGGAAGGTGAGGCGCAAGCCCTCCCCTTCGGGCTCTACGGCTATGACCTCGCCCACGGTGTCGACGTGGCCTTGAACGATGTGTCCTCCGAGCCTGTCGCTTGGCCTAAGGGGTAATTCGAGGTTGACCCGATCTCCCGGGCGCAAGGAGCCCAGCGTCGTGCGCTTAAGGGTCTCCGGGCTCAGCTCAACTTCAAATTGCCCGCCAGCGCGATCTACAGAGATGACCGTAAGACAGACTCCGCTTATGGCCACGCTGCCTCCAAGGGCCAGCTCAGAGGCCAGCGAGGGACAAAGAATCAGCAAGCGCGTAGGGCTTCGCTCTCGGACTTCGCCCGTGGCCGTGACGATCCCTGTGAACACTGCTCCAATATAGCGGGTTTTTTTTAAGTTGCAATTCTGAAGGGCTCGGAGTAGACTCTGGCTAACTAACCAGGAGGGCACCATCAAGACGGGAATGAATTTCAAAGCTCTTGTTGCCTGTGCGCTGGGACTGCTCCTCTGGGTGGGTAAGGCAGCCACAGCTACGACCGATCCGCAGCCGCAGACTCCTCTGCTTCTGGTGAGCGAGCGTGAAGGATTCAAAGAGATCATCGTGCGCACGAAGCTGGCGGAGTATCTCTTCTTAAGCCGAGGCGGCCTGCTTAAGAGTGTCTATCTCTATTTTGCGCCCATCGGGGTGCCAGCCCTGGAGCTCATCCCGGACACCGAGACGAGTCTGAATCCCCAGACCGGCTCCCTAAAGCGCAGCTACGTGAGGGGCGCGCTCTTCCCCTTTCGCCTCGTCGTCGACGGGAGATCCACAGACGAGCTCAATTATTCGTTTGAGTCGGAGCGCGCCTCTCAGCAGCTTCTGTTGCGCTTCCGCGCCGAAGTCTCAGGCCTAGAGATCACCAAGACGTTTCTCATCACGGAGAATCCCTATTACACTCTGGATCTCAAAGTGGAGTTCAAGAATATGGGCGACGCGCCCATCGAGCCGGGGGTCCAGCTCTTCTTAGGGCATGGGGTGGGCCGGTCTGCAGATTCTCGCAATCAGATCCGTTATCTCTTTGGCGGTCGCATCGCAGATCGCCTTCGGGATGCTCCAGGGTTTGAGGGCTTGGGCTTTGTGGGAGGCGGGCTCATCTTCTTCCTCAAGGGCTTCTCCGGCAACGGGCCTATCTCCCCGATCGAAGGCCAAGCGACAGGACATGAGAGCGGCCTAGGCCTTGAGATTAAGCCCCTCAGTCTTGCACCGGGCGGCTCGAAGAGTCTTTCATTTGAGCTCTACGCCGGCCGGGCCAAATACACTCTGTTGGCGCGCGTGGGCCTGGGACAATTGGACCCGCCGGGCTTCTTCGCCCAATTTCTAGTAGCCGTCGTCTGGCTGCTCGATTGGCTCTATGGGGCCACGGGCAACTACGGCTACGCCATCCTGCTCTTCACGCTCCTTACGAGAATCCTGCTCTTTCCCTTGATGCGTCAGCAGTTCCACTCCATGGCTAAGCTCGCGGAACTCCGCCCCAAATTAGAAAGGCTGCAGCAGCGTTATCCGACTCTACGCCGCCTCAAGGAGCTCCATCCCCACATGAGCCAAGAGGAGCTGCTCAAGCGCGACCGTGAGAATCGCCGGGCCCTTCAAGAGAAGCTCATGGAGCTCTATCGGGAAGAGAGAGTCAATCCTCTGGGCGGCTGCCTGCCCCTGCTCATTCAATTTCCCATCCTGATCATCCTCTGGCAAGCGATTCTCTACAGCGCGGAGACCATCCATTTGAGCTCCGGGTTTCTGTGGATGCCTGATCTATCGCTGCATGATCCGTATTATCTCATCGTGGCGCTCACGGCCCTGGCGATGATCCTCCAGGCGAAGACGATGCCTACGGCAATGACCACATCAACGCAGGGTCCTAATCAATGGGTCTTCATGCTGTTTTCAATCGCCCTTATGGTGCTCTTTTTGAAAGATTTCCCCTCGGGGCTCTGGCTCTATTATCTTCTGACGACGGTCTTTCAAGTCGGCCAGCAGGTCTTCATCAACTGGGAGCTTAAGCGCATTCGGCTTAAGAAGGAGGCGGCTTTGCCCGAGCCGAGCGCCCCGCAGCCGAGCCAAAAGAAGCCATGAACCCAGAGATCAAGCAGGCCATCGAAGAGTATCTGCGCGGGCTCTTGGGGGTCCTGAAGGAGACCGCCGAATTCCAATATCGGCGTGAGACGGATCAGGAGATCCACCTCAATCTCCAGGGGACCCACATCTTCGACGGAGTCGACTTCAAAGCTCTCAAAGCCCTGGGGTATCTGACGGAGATCGCCATCCGCCGTCGGCTGGGCCGAAGCGTCAAGGTCCATCTGGACATCAACGATCAACAAGGGCGCCGGATTCGAGAATTACAACAACGGGCGCGCCAGCTGGCCGAAGAGGCCCTGCGCCAGAAGAAGCGCATTGAGCTGGAGCCGATGGAGAAGAGCGAGCGCAAAGCCATCCACGAGGCGCTCAGCACCTTCTCTGGAGTGCGCACCTACAGTCAGGGACACGGCTCCGAGCGCCGCGTGGTGATCGAGCCCGTCATTTAATTCCAGGGCAGGACCCACTTCCAGAACGGCCCGCGGAAGTACGTCCCAATGAGGATGAGCGCCACAAAGAGAGATATGGCGAGGGTAAAGAGAGCCACAGTCACGGGGCGCTCGCGGAGTCTCCGGCCCGGAGGCCGGCTCTTATCAGCCCTCCAGAACTCCAGAAAGCTCTCAATATAAGGGATGGCGAGTAGGAAGAGCACAAAGAGCCCCGGCAGGATCACCCCGCCTATGGCGATGGAATTTAAAAACCCGCCCAGATTGGGCGAGATCGCCAGAAGCTCCTGGATGCCCAAGAAGTACCACGGGGCCTTCTCCGGGTTGGGCGTAAAAGCCGGGGTGGCCGCCTGCTCCAGCGGCGCATCCACCAAGAGCGCGTAGACGCTTAGGCCCCCCAAAAGAAAGAAGAAGATCGTCGTGATCACGTAGAGAAAGTACGGATAAGCTAGAATCTCTTCTCTCTCTTCTTCTCGGGGGGGGATGCGCTTGTCAAATATTTTAAGCATCATCTCGACGGTCTTCTCCGTGAAGGGGTGCTTGGAGGGGATCTCTTTCACTCTGTCGTGCTCGAGGGTGTAGGTGAGCAAGTCTCTTAGAATCTGGAAATCGGCCGGGTCTCCGCCGCCGTCGACTAAAGCCGGCGCGCGACGCTTAAGATCCCGCAAGCGCTTGAGGGTGATCGCTTGAGGGGAGTGAACTTGGGCCAGCGGCAGATGCTCCGCACAATAATCTAAAATGTCCGCGAGCAGGCCCGCAGGGATCTCCAGAGCTTCGGCCACCTCGTAGCCGGGGACTTCGATCTCGAGATCCTCCGTGACGGCAATTTGACAAGAGAGTCGCCACTTCTTCTCGATCTTATCTTTCAGGAGATCTCGCTCGTTGGCATTGGGCTCGCCGCCGCCCTTCAACAGGCGCACCGCACAAGTAGAGCACGTCCCGCGTCCGCCGCAGGTGGCCGGAAGATTTCTGTCATATCTCTTCTCCTGAATGAACTTGAGCAGATTTGTCCCCGCGGGCACCTCAAATTCTTGTTGGCCGAGGATCACCACTTTGGGCATAGGCGCTCACCCCTGTAATCTCTGGCGCACCCAGGCTCCGCCAGGCAGACACTCTGTGGGAGGAGCCTGCCCATCCGTCAGGGCCTGAGCGTACTCGTCACAAGTGAAATAGCCGCAGGCTTCGCAGTCGAAGCCGGGCAGCACCCTTCGAATCCGACGGGCCTTCTCCGAGAGCCGCATCTTACGGGGCCAGCGCACCACCAGGGGCTTCGCCAGCTCAAGGATCAAATCGCCCTCCACCCGAACTTGGCAGGAGAGCACCCAGTTCTCCCGCCGCTGCTTGGGAGTCATCACCGGCCCATAGTGCTCCTCGGCCAAGCGCTGAGAGGCTTGATGGACTCTCACCCGGCACGTCGAGCAGCCCCCCTTGCGCCCGCACTGGGTCATCAAGCGATAGCCTGCCCTCTCCAGAGCCTCCAGGAGGAGCGTGCCCTTAGGGACGGCCAGGGAGCCACCGTCGTTAGTGATCTCCAGGAAACTCCGTGGGCGATGGAGTTCGCGCGTCCGCCGGGCCGCCCAGAGGAGGCTCAGCCCGAAGCCTCCCAGCACCAGAGGAGGGATCACGCCCGGAATCTGAGCGAAGCCCCAGAGGCTCAAGAGCAAAGGCAGCCCGAGTCCAATCATCCGCAAAGGCGGGTTGTTCTGGGATGGATCGGAGTGCTTTAAGCGTTCGCCGATGGCCTCGATGGCCCAAAGCAGAAGCTGCCAGCCTAAGGCTCCTAAGACGATGGCGGAGAGGGCGGACTCCACGCTGAGCTGCCAGCGCCGGGCCAGGAGCACCCAGCCCACGAGGGCTATCCCCCCGATGAGAATGGCCAAAAGAAGAGCGAGTCTCTTCTCTTGCTCCCAGCGCGCACGCATCTCGTGGGTGCTCATGGGCGACCTCCAAAGCTTTTGGGCACCGTGAGTTTATCAATGAGCGGCACGAAGGCGTTCATCAGAAGCACCGAGAAGGTGACGCCTTCAGGATCGGCCGTCAAGCCTCGCAAGAGCAGCACGAGCAGACCCAGCGCGCTGGCATAGAGCCATTTGCCTGCCGGGGTCATAGGGCTGGTCACGGGGTCCGTCGCGATGAGAAACGCTGTAAACAGAAGGCCTCCGGTGAAAAGATGCAGCAGAGCGCCCCCTCCAAAGACTGTGGGGAAGAGCATTTCTAATAGGGACTCTCCCACGGCCACGGTGGCGATCATCACCAGCGAGATGCGCCAGTCCACCGCGCGGGTGAGTAGCAACCATCCGCCGGCGATGAGCAAGAGCAACCCTGAGGTCGTCCCCAGAGCGCCGGGGACGTTTCCCATAAAGAGCTGCCAGAGCTCAGGGGTGCCCGCGCCCACGCCTTGGCCTTGGCCTTGGCGCAGGGCCACCAGTGGAGTCAGAGATTCTTGAGAGGGAGCCCAGGCCAAAAATCCTCCCCAGCCTCCCCAGAAGGGGGCCATAGCTCGGCTCATGGCTGTGGGGAAGAGCACGAGCAGAAACGCCTTGCCCACCAGGGCCGGATGGAAGATATTTTTAAAGGCGCCGAAGATCTCGCGCGAGAAGATGGCCACGGCCGCGCCCAAGGCCACCATCCACAGCGGCAGATTCGCCGGCAACAGCAGACTATAGAAGAGCACGACCCCGAAGAGCCCTCCCACAAGTGGGCGCTTCTGGATGGCTGAGAAGGCCAGGGCCACAACGGCACCCGCCAGCAAGGCTGTGAACAGAACGGCCAGCACGTGCCAGCCAAAGAAATAGATGGCTCCCAGCGTGACAAGAAGCCCGGCCAGAACGGGCATGGCCAAGTAGCGCTGGATGCTCACCCCATCCCGCAGATACGGTGCGACGGGTGCAGGGAGATCGCTCCCGCCGTAGAGGAATTCCCGCATGCCGCTGGCCCAGAGCGCCCGTGGCCCGAGGATCTTCATACTTCGAGTCGCTCCTCGCGAATTGCCCGCTTGCCTTGCTGGATCTCTTCCATCACCGAGATCTTCGATGGGCAGACGTAGCTGCACAGAGCGCACTCCACGCAGGCGAAGATGTCTAACTCCTCAGCCCGGCTTAGATCGCCTGCCTCAGACGCTTCGGCGATCCAGATGGGGAAGAGGTTCTGCGGGCAGACGTCCACGCAGTAGCCACAATGGACACAGGGCCGCGGCACGCCGCCCAGCCCCGCGACGGCCCTGCGCAATCCACCAAAAGGCGGGATGATCTTTGTATAGGAATCATAGCCGAAGCCGGGGCTTAGCCCGCCGAAGAGCTTTCTGACGGGTTCTTTTAGGGCCACCACGGCCCGCGTGTCCCGCAAGACGGGAGAATCTTCGCTTACGGCTCGTCCGCGCAGGGGTCCGCCTAGAATCACCCGAGCCGGAGCTTCACAGCCAAACTCGTTGAGCAGTGTGCGCACGGGCGTACCCACCCGCACCCTCACGTGGGCCGGACGCGCGAGGGCTGAGCCCCCCAGCGCAATCACGCGCTCGACGAAGGCCCGGCCTTCCAGGGCAGCCTCATAGGCCGCGATCGTCTGCTGCACGTCGCAGACGACCGCTCCAATGGCCGTGGCCCGCCGGCCTGAGGGGACTTCTAGATTGAGCAGCGTCTTGATGAGAATCTCGTCCTCACCCTGGGGATACTTGGGCAACAGCGGGTGCAAATAGAGCCAGTCATGATACTCCATGCGATCTTCTAATTCCTCTAGAATATGAGGCTGATCGAAGCTTAGGCCCACGTGGACTTCGACATTGCCCAGCGCTGCCTTGAGCACTTTAAGGCCCGTCAAAAATCTCTCGAATTCTTCATAGAGCAGCGCGGCATCGCTCGTAAGATAGGGCTCCGTCTCCACCGCGTTGATGACGAGATATTTGATCTTGTCGGGGGTGACGTCCGAGGAGCCGTACTCTGTGGGGAAGCCGGCCTTGCCCAGGGCTGTGACCCCGGCCTCATAGAGGATTCTTCCTAGCTCGCTCGGCCCCCAGCGCTCGAAGTTGCCCTTCGGGAGCCTCAAGAATTTCCAATCGTCCCGGCCGTCGGACTCGATCGTAAAGAAGAGCGTGGGCTCCCCGTCCAGGGGATGCGGGCCTTCTTCCAGGGCCGTGATCTTGCCGGAGATCGGAGCAGGGACGGGCGTGGAGATCTTGGCATCGGAGCGGGCGATGATCTGGCCCGTCTTCACGCCCTCGCCCAAAGAGACGAGGGGATCGGCCTCTTCTCCGAAGCCCTGACGCAGCGGGATTTTTACCCTTCTGGGCAGAGAGGCCGTGATGATGCGCCCGCGGGGAGTCCCTTCGAAGCGGCCAAAATAATGCCCGCCTTTAAACGTCTTGAGGGTGCCGACGATGGCCATCAGCTCTGCTCCTCCGGCGGGCTGCTGAACTCGTCTTTGCGAATCCGCCAGAAGTGAATGGCAATCAACAGCACGATCAGCACAGGCAACAGAAAGACGTGGATCACATACCAGCGAAGCAATGAGAATTGATTGAGATTGTTGCAGTTGCTCACGCCCAGAAGCCCCTGGCGGACCTGCTCGCCTAAGAAGGGGACGTTTTCGGCAATATTGCAGGCGATCTTGGCCGCGTAGTAACCCAGCTGATCCCAAGGCAGAATATAGCCCGAAAACGCAAAGAAGATCGTGATCAGAAAGAGCAGCACCCCGATGATCCAGTTAAATTCTCTGGGCTTTTGATACGCCCCGGTGTAGAAGACGCGGAGCATATGGAAGAAGACCACGGCCACCATGAGCTCGCCGGCCCACTTGTGGAGATTTCTAAAGAAGCGTCCGAGTGAGACCTGATTGATGATATAGCGAATGGAATCGAACGCCCGCTCGACGGAGGGGACATAATAGAACATCAAGTAGATGCCCGAAATCACTAAGATGACGAAGAGCCAGAAGGCCACCACTCCCATCCAGAGCCAGCTGTAGCTCATGCGCATGGATTTCTTGTTTATAGTCGCAGGCAGAATATGCACGAAGAAATTCCGGCGGTTCATGGCCAGATAGTCTGCCTCGGTCTGAGGCAGGTGCTCTCTGCGGAAGATGGAGATCCAGAGCTTGCTTCTTCGCAGCTTCTGCATCAGGAGCACGATCTTATCGATCAGGCCGTAGAAGAGGGCATTCATAAGGGAATCATCCTCGGCAGGGGAGGCAATCGCGGCCTTCGGGCAGGGGCCCTGCGACCATCGCCTCTCGCTCGGGGTCGAGATAGAGATGGTGACCGACGCCCTGGCCGGAGGCCCGGCTGAGCTCATCCGTCAGTTGAGTGACGCTCTTGTCGACGAGAAGCCGTCCGTCCGGGGTGAGCTTCATAAAATAGAACGGCAGCGGCCGGGGGGCGG
>JBBIOR010000013.1:0-12091 GCA_037443265.1 Candidatus Fraserbacteria bacterium
ATGGGCGCACTCTCTTTTGGCGCAGACTAGGTCTGTTACACGGGCATAACAGACGCGGCTAGGCTATTCCACCGAACCCTCTTGACAGTCAGAAAAATTAGGGAGAGAATATAATCACAGTACCTTTACAAAAAGGAGGGAACGCAATGCGCAGGCGAATAGGGAAGTTGCTCGGATTAGGCATTTTACTCGTGGTAATTGGCGTGACTTCGGGATTGGCTTTCACACAGATATCGTCGATTACATGGAATACCACACCTATAGACCTCGTGATCGACAAGGAAGGAGATATAAACGCGGATGCCGCTGGAGACCTTTGTCGTCAGGTACTCATCCCACTAGCCACCGGCGCGGAAATAGAGGCAATAGCTGCAGTTAATCAGAGGCTAGGAGGATTATCATTCTGCCAGGTAGAGGTTATTTATCAAGGAACTTTCAGGGTGGGTCCAAGCGCGACGTGGGTCCTCTTAGGGGGGGCATTAGATGGAGTACTTGCTCTTGAGGATACACCTGGTAAGGTCGATGTTAGTGCGGTCGCGGCGGTCCTACCTGTGGGAGCTCCGGCAGTTTTGTCTATTACGCACACTGCTAGCCTTACTTCAGAGGGCACACAAACAATTAGTGTACCCCCTCCCCCTCTAGAGGCCAAGGCTTGCTTGCCCCCCGGTGACTATGAGGTGAGGGTAAGCCTTAAAGTAGGCGCTCTCATATCTTGGGGGGCTTTTAATGACGAAGCTGTTAGCGATTTCGGGGCACGCCCTAGAGACTTTTTTATATTTTTGAATAACGAGGGTCCGTGCACACCTCCACCGGTAGTCAACCGTCCCCCAAAGGCTGCACCAGGCGGGCCCTACGCAGCAGTGTGCGCTGGGTTCGGATGCTCGGCACAAGTTACTCTGGACGGAAGCCTCAGTTCAGACCCTGACGGTGATTCCCTTACTTACGAGTGGGACTTTGGTGATGGCTCATCTACCGGGCCAGCCGTCACCGCGGTCGTCACTCACGAATATGTGGCGCTCGCCCGGGAAGGAAACCCCCCTTTCCCTGCTTACCGTGCTTGTCTGCGTGTGAGCGACGGGCGTGGTGGCAGCGATACACAGTGCACGAACGTCGTAGTTCTCTATCGGTGGAATCCACGGCCACCAACAATCATCGGACCCGTGGGCTTTAAGCAAGAGCCGTCTGGAAACCAGGTCAGAATCAAGTTCGAAATCGACTTTAGCGATCCTGACGAGGATGTGACCGAGGTGATCTTCAATTGTCAGGGACTATTTGGTTCTAATTGCGCGCCGGGCCAGCAAACTGCCCAGTTCACTGTGGCTGTAGCTGCCCAAGGCATCGGTCAGGGCACAATTTTTTGGGAGGGCGATTGCCAGAAGGCAGAAGCTGCACAATGGAGGTTCACTTTTTCCCTTAGAGATGGTGAAGGCTTGGTGAGCGACTTTTCTCCAACTGAGCCAGAAGTAGTAGGGGGGTTTACGAAGTGCGCCATGAAGGCCCCCGTTGTTGGGGGAAAAGCCTAGTGCCCCTATCAGGCAGCATCGTACAAAATATACGCTAAGGAGATTTAGCGCTTCAGGAGCGGCATCTGAGGATCAACGTACTATGTTTGGATTGAGGACGTATTCGCCGTAGAGGAGCACGTTATCCAGCTAACCGGCCTGACATGCGATAGATTGGAACTGGGGGGATCTCAAAAGTACCCTGATAGCAAAGGGCTAGACCAAGAGTCAGGCCCTTTTCTCTTGTTCTTGCGTCCAGAAAGTCACAGCTTCTTGATATTGTATAGAGCTGGACACCTTTTGTCCAAGAAGATTTCGTCCAGTGACAGCTAATCTGAACCATGCTCGCGGACTCCCCTTCATGCGGCCTACAGCAAGAGCGCCAGATAGATCACTATTAAGCCCAACAGCAGAGTGATCCGCCCGATCCAGCCGGAGATCACTCGCAGATTGGGATTTTGCGGGTCTTGCGTGGCCCGCGGGCCGATCAGCACATCATGGATCAAGCTCAGCCCCAGCATCACAGCAAAGAGAATGAGCTTCCAGAGGAGCGGCTGCCCCGCAGGGCTCATGAGATAACTCCCCAACTGGGCCGTAAGCCCCATAAAGCCCAGATTGGCAAAGCCAGTGAGAATGAGAAGCCCAATCGCAATCCAGCTCACTGTACGAAACTTGCGCCCCACTCCAGAGATCAGCCGAGCCCTCGAGGGAGGATCGAGCGTGCGCGCATAGGGCACAAGAGCCAAAGAGAGAAATAGCATCCCGCCGATCCACACAATGGCCGACAACACGTGGAGCCACAAGACGATCTGGCGCAGGACGTTCATACCCAAACCCTAGCACGAATCAGCTAAGAGATCCAACTCGCAAGCGAACGGGATAAACTCATCGATGATGAGTCTATAGCCTTGATGACATGATGGCGTCATGGGAAGCACTCAGGGAATACGGGAATGCTCAAGAAGGCCTCGATGGGGCTTGAATTCACGCGAATCCTGCCCTCTATTGAGCTTGCGGGCGTCTCTGTCGAGCTGGCATGGGATCAGGCCGAGCTGGCCTTTTTATTGATCTAGGATGATCTGTCCGAGCTCCACGCGAACATCACCCGAATTGATCAAGCTCCTCAGTCGATAGAAATAGCGCCCTGGGGGCAAGGGAGTTCCTTGGGCATCGACGCTCTTCCAGATGAGCTCCGGTCCTTCGGCAGCGGCCGTGGCTATGAGTTGCCCATCGGCGGTCAGGATCTCCCATTGGAGCTTTTGAGCAGCAGGCAGCGAGATCTTAAGCTCTTGGGCTGGCTGAATGCGGACGATGGGCTGGCCCCCTCCGTCTGTGAAGCGCGCGGCCCTCTGCTGGCCCAGGGTTCTCACCTCCGCGCCCACCTCGAAAAAGCGCTGCCCAATCTGGGTGACCAGAGCGAGCAGGTCTTGGGCGACGGCGTTTAGATCTATATTCGAGGCCCCGTTGACGGCCGCCTGGAGCTGTTGGGCCTTCGCCAGCCCTTGAGACATCCACTGGGCGGTCTCACTTAAGGCGGCCAGAGAGATCCCCTCGATCGCCAGAGCCGAAAGCTCCGTCAAATCCCGCTGGATCACCTCGAAGGCACTCAAAAGGGGAGGCAGATAGAGCGCCCGAACTCCTTCGAACGCCTTACGGAAAGCGGTAGCCATCGACTGATAGAGTTGCGCGATTTGTTCCCCAATCTGCATCTGAGTCTCCGCGGCCAGCGGGGCCGGCAAGATCTGACGGAGCGTGGAGATCCTCGTCGAGTTGAGCGAAAAAGCCTGAGACGCCTTATCCAGCGCGCTTTGAAAGACGCCGAGCAATTGGAAGAGATCGCTGCTCGGCTCCATGTGAAGGGTCTGCCCTGCCTGCTGTAAGCCATGGGCGATTGATGAGAGCAAGGCCAGCGTGAGGGAACGAACTCCTTCCAGCTTGCGGACTTCCACATACGTCTCCAAGGTGTTGTTGGACTCGTTCGACTCGGCGATCTCATCGAAGATGTCGACGCGGACGCGCAGGAGGTGCTCCCCTTCGGCCGGCGTCCAGAGGAGGCGCACTTCGGCCTGGGCAGTGGGCCTTAGGCGGGCGAGAAGCGGCTGGGTCGCCAGGCGAACACCATCTGCCTCAAAGGCCACAAGGAAGCGCTCGGATACTTGTTCTTGCCCGCGATTGGCGATGATGGCTGTAAGTTCTACGGGGATGCCGGGCTCGGGTTCAGGGGAGCTCAGCACGAGCCGCTCCACCACAAGGTCGGGAAGGCCCTCCGTCTGCGGAGTTGCTGGCCAACTGATGACCCACCCCATCCCCAAGATGACCAGAACGACCCGGGTGATCTCACGCGCGTTCATCATTTTCGTTTTTACCCCCCCTCGCGGGCATGATCATAGACGATGGAGGTTCCCTGCGGCAAGTCATTGCCGGAAGTTCCCCTCTCTGTTATGATCTGCTCATCACTAGGAGGTCGAGTAGATGGCGTTCGAGCGGTTCACAGCCAGCGGCAAAAGCTTCAAGGCCCGAATCTCCATCCGGAAGAACGGCCAGATCAGCCTCTCCCAAGGAGCTGTGCAAAAGTTTAGGCTCACCGAGTACCCCTATGCCGTGCTCTTCTACGACAAAGAGAAGCACCGCATCGGTCTAAAGCCCACCCAGGACCCTGAGGAGCCGGGCGCATACAAGCTCAACTTCAAAGGGACAGGGGCCTCTGTGGCGGGCCTGGCCTTTTTAGACTACTACGGCATCGATTACAGTCGCTCCCGGCGCTTCGAGGCTCAGTGGGACGAGGAGCACGAGATGATCGTGATCGATCTGGCGTCCCCGATCTCGCCTAGGTGAGGTGATGATGGCCCATCATGGACGTGAATGTAAAGCATGGGGATATTTTAAATATCAAGACGGAAGCGATCTGTCTTGGGATCTTCCAAGGGGTGCGCGCGCCGGGTGGGGCAGCCGGCGCGGTGGATCGGGCTCTGGGTGGCGCGTTGAGCGCTCTTCTTAAAGAGGGAGACTTTGAAGGCAAGAAGGGCGAGCTTCTTTTCCTTCGCACAGAGGGCAAGATCCCGGCGAAGCGGGTCTTGCTCGTCGGCTTAGGAGAGCGCGAGCGATTCACCCTGGACGTCGCGCGCGAGGCCAGTGCGGCGGCGGCTCAAGCCGCGGGCCGATTTCGAGAGCTGACGACGATTGTGCACGGAGCGGGCATCGGCGGACTCTCCCCCGAGAGTGCGGCTCAGGCCGTGGTCGAGGGGGCCATCTTAGGGACGTATCGCTTTGAGAGATACCGCCAGCAGCGGGAAGGGCCGCGGTTAGAGCGCCTGCAGCTCATAGAGTTCGACCGGAGCAAGCTTTCAGAGATGGAAGCCGGTGCAAAGCGGGGGCAGATCATCGCTGAAGCCGTCTGCTTGGCGCGGGATTTGGCCAACGAGCCCGCAGCCAGCCTCACCCCAAAAGAGCTGGCGGAACGAGCAGAAGCCCTGGCGAAAGAATTTAAGCTCCAGTGCCAAGTGCTAACGGAGAACGAGCTGAAGAGGGCAGAGATGAACGGCATTCTGGGCGTGGCCCGCGGAAGCGATGAGCCTCCTAGATTGATCGTGCTTGAGTATTGGCCGCAGCGGGCGAAGTTCTCAGAGCCCATTGCACTTATTGGCAAGGGAGTGACATTCGACAGCGGGGGGATCTCCATTAAGCCGCGCGAGGGCCTGGAGGCGATGAAATACGACATGGCCGGAGCCGCGGCTGTGTTAGGAGCCATGCGGGCTCTCTCCGCGCTGGAGCTGCCCTTGCCTGTGGTGGGTCTGGTGCCCGCCGTCGAGAATCTTCCCAGCGGCAAAGCCCTCAGGCCCGGGGACATCCTGCGCTTCGTCAACGGCAAGACGGTCGAAGTGACGAACACGGATGCGGAGGGCCGGCTGATCTTGGCGGACGCCCTCATATATGCTCAGCGCTATCGGCCTCGGTTTGTGATCGATCTGGCCACTTTGACGGGGGCCTGTGTGATCGCGCTGGGGAAGGAGGCCGCCGGGCTCTTCAGCAATCATGCCCCGCTTGTGGAGAGGCTGAAGGCGGCCTCCCAGAAGACGGGCGAGCGCGTCTGGGAACTGCCGCTCTACGAAGAATATAGAGAACTGCTCAAGAGCGAGGTGGCGGATCTTAAGAACTCCGTGCTGGCCAAGAGCGGGATCCCCCAGGCGGGCGCGGCGGCCGGAGCCATCTTCTTGCAGGAGTTCGTCTCGTATCCCTGGGCGCATCTGGACATCGCGGGCACGGCCTACGATGTGGAGACGAGAGCCTACTGCCCCAAGGGAGCCACAGGCTACGGTGTGAGGCTCTTGACCCAGTTGCTCTTGGATGAGGCCCAAAACTCAAATTAAAAGGGGGAATCATGAAGGATCTGCACCCTTCGGCCTTGGTGCTCATTCTGGCGCTTGTGGTGAGCGGATGCTCGCTGTTTAGCCCGCCTTCCCCTCCGCCGCCGTCGAGCGATCCGATCGCCCTGCTCCTATCTGCTGATTCAGACATGAAAGAGCAAGTCCGAAGGGCGATGGCCAGAGCAGCCGAACGGGCCGGGATCTCCATTCAGCTAAGTAATCTCGTCTATCTCTCGCGGGATGACCTCACGGTTGCCCATGCGCTCGTGGTGGACTTCGACTCCTTGAGGCTTTTAGAGCCCAATCGCGTGGGCGATGTGGGACTGGCGTTCCTCTCCCTGCCGGCTTCCGTGGGCGTCCCCACAGGCTTCTACAAGATCAGGATCTTCGTGCTGGAGGCAAAAGCCGAGCTGCTGGATGCCCAAGGCGGTGTGGTGGCCGTCTTTCCGTTGGAGCGGGCGCAGGAGACACCCGGCTCGCGGCCTTTGATCTCCGTCACCAACTGCCGCGTGACACTGATCTATCAGCAGGTGAGCCAAGGGGTTCCGCCCATCCAGGCAGCCGTGCCGCTCGATTGGTGCAAGCCCGTCGGGCCGCTTTAAAAGGGAGCCGGCGGTCGGGATCGAACCGACGACCTGCCGCTTACGAAGCGGCTGCTCTACCAGCTGAGCTACGCCGGCGCAAAGCGCAGAGATCTTAGCTTAGCTGGGCCATCGCGGGAAGTCAAGCCAAGGTGCTGATAAGAGGGAGCGGAGAGCCGGCCTCGGAGCGCTTCAAGTGGCAGGCCATCTCGTTGAAGCTGGGGGCCAGAGCCCCTAGCTCGTCTTCGGTCTCACCCCCTTCTCGTTCTGTCTTGACATGCCGGTCCTTGTGCAGTATACTAAAATTGTCGCCGAGTTCCTGTGGCATTCTCCTGCTCAGCGGCATCGATTTTCCCTACGCGACATCGGCTTCTACTCCAGAGGATATCCGCTCGGCGACATAAGCCCATAGATGAGAGTGGGTTTCGGCCTCCCAGCTCTCGCTGGGGTAGTTGATGCTGCCTCCGCGCCGGGACCCAAGGAGGGAAGCAATGAGAAAGATCATGGCGGGCGCCTTGGGCGAAGACGCCCACGTGGCAGGCGTGGCGAATTTTTTGAGACTGGCTGAGGAAGTGGGCTGGCAGACGGTCTATCTCGGCGCGGCCGTCTCCGTAGATGAATTCATTCGAGCGATTCACCAGCACGACCCACAGCTGGTGGCCGTAAGCTACCGCCTGACGCCCGAGACGGGCGAGGCCCTTCTCAAACAATTCATCGAGGCCGTCCAGTGCGAAAACTTGCAAGACAGACGCTTCGTCTTCGGCGGGACGCCGCCCCTTGCGGAAGGAGCTCGCCGGCTAAAATTCTTTGAGCGTTGCTTCTCCGGAGAAGAGACTCTGGATGAAGTGATCGCCTATCTGCGGGGACAGCTGCGCGAGGGAGCTTCGGAAGAGGATTACCCGCAGACCTTCATGGAGCGGCTCAAATGGAAGGCCCCCTACCCGCTCATCCGCCATCACTTCGGCCGCCCCACCCTCGAAGAGACTGAAGAAGGCATAAAGAAGATTGCAGACGCCATGGTCATCGACGTGATCTCTTTAGGAATCGATCAGGACGCCCAAGAGAACTTCTTCCATCCCGAGAGACAAGACCCGCGGCGCAAGGGGGCAGGTGGCGTGCCCGTGCGCTCCGCCGAAGACTATCGCCGGCTCTATCAGGCCAGCCGCCGCGGAAATTTCCCGCTTATGCGCGTCTACTCCGGCACCGATGACCATCTGAAGCTCGCCCAGCTCTATGTCGAGACCATCAACAATGCCTGGTGCGCGACTTCGATCTTCTGGTTCAACCAGCTGGATCGTCGCGGACCATTAGGGCTGGAAGAATCCATAAGAGTCCATCAAGAGCTGATGCGATGGCACGGCGAGCGCCATATTCCCGTAGAAGTCAATGAGCCACATCACTGGGGGATGCGCGATGCCCCTGACGTGATCTACGTCGTCGCCAGTTTTCTGTCGGCCTACAACGCGAAAAAGATGGGCGTGAGAGATTATATCGCCCAGTATATGTTCAACAGCCCCAGCGGGCTCTCGGATCGCATGGATCTCGCCAAAATCTTAGCGTGCATTGAACTGGCCGAGGCCCTGGCCGATGAGAATTTTAGAGTCTATCGTCAGACACGCACGGGGCTGCTGAGCTACCCCGTCAATCCCGCGCTCGCCAAGGGGCATCTTGGAGCTTCCGTCTATTTGCAGATGGCTGTCAAGCCCCATATTGTGCACGTGGTCGGCTTCCCGGAGGCCCATCACGCCACCACGGCCGAGGAATTGATCGAAAGCTGCAAGATCGCCCGCAGAGCAATCGAGAACGCCCTGCGAGGAGCCCCGGACATGACGGCCGATCCGGCCGTGCAGCAGCGCAAGCGTCAGCTCGTCTCGGAAGCGAAAGTGACGCTGGAAGCCATTAAGCGCATCTCCGAGCCCGGCGTGCGAGACCCTTGGATCGATCCGGCCACGCTTGCCCGAGCCGTGCAGCTGGGCATCCTCGATGCGCCTCATCTCAAGGGACATCCTCTGGCGAAGGGACAGATCGTCACGCGGATCATCGATGGCGCGTGTGTGGCCGTCGAGCCCCAAACCGGAAAGCCCGTCTCTGAGGAAGAGCGCCTCAAGGCCCTGGGGGTGTTCTGAATGTGCGGCATCGTCGGCTGCTTTCAGCTTGAGAGAGGGAAGCCTTCGCCCCCCGTCCCCGCTGAGCTTTTGTTGGCAGAGATCCAGCATCGCGGGCCGGATGATGTGGGCTTTCATCGCAGCGGGCGAGGCGTGCTCGCCCAGACGCGCCTCGCCATCATCGATGTAGCCCATGGACACCAGCCCTTGAGCAACGAAGATGAGCGCCTATGGATTGCCTACAACGGGGAGATCTATAATTTTAAAGAGCTTCGCGAGACGCTGCGTGGATGCCATGAGCTGAAAACCCGCAGCGACACGGAAGTCGTCTTGCATCTCTTTGAAGGCGAAGGCCCAGATTGCCTCAAGCGTTTCGACGGCATGTTCACGCTGGCCATCCTCGACGGCGATGAGCTGTTTCTCGCGCGCGATCCCCTGGGGGTGAAGCCTCTCTATACGGCTGAGCGCGACGGCTGGCTTTACTTTGCCTCGGAGATGAAAGCCCTTTTGCCCCTAGCAGCTCACATCGAAGAATTTCCCCCAGGGCACTGGTTCCACAGCCGTCATGGCTTTCGCCCGTACTTTGAGCTTAAGCGCTGGATTGCGGAGAGTGAGCCGCCAGCCGACCCGCTGCGCGCCTTACGAGAAACCCTGGCCAGAGCCGTCGAGAAGCGCCTGGTGGCCGACGTGCCCGTGGGAGTCTTTCTAAGCGGTGGCTTAGATAGCAGTCTCGTAGCCGCACTCATGCGCCCTCATGGGGATGAGCTGCACTCGTTCTCCGTGGGGATGCCCGGCAGCCTCGATCTCGAATATGCGCGCCGGGTCGCTGAATTTTTAAATACAACACATCACGAGCGCGTCTTTACCGAACAAGAGATGCTCGCCGTTCTACCACGGGTCATCTATCATCTGGAGTCGTGCGATTTTGCTCTCGTGCGCAGCGCGATTGCGAATTATTTCGTCGCCCAGCTGGCAAGCACTCTCTTAAAAGTCGTGCTGGTGGGTGAGGGCTCCGATGAGATCTTCGCCGGCTATCACTATCTGAAAGACTTGAGCGAAGAAGAGCGCCTGAGAGAACTCTTCCGCATCACGCTGGCGCTTCACAACTCGAATCTTCAACGGGTGGATCGCATGACCATGGCCCATGGGCTGGAGGGCCGCGAACCCTATCTCGACCTCGAGCTGCTCAAAGTTGCCTTCAATATCCCGCTGGAGCTTAAGCAAAACGAAGGCGTGGAGAAATGGGCTTTACGCAAGGCCTTCGAGGGCTACCTGCCTGAGGAGGTGCTCTGGCGCACCAAGGAGAAATTCGCGCGCGGAGCAGGCTCGGCTCTGGTCTTTGAAGACATAGCCGAGCGCGAGATCTCCGATGAAGAATTTGAACGCGCAAGAATGCTCTCTAACGGCACAAAGCTGCGCTCCAAGGAAGAGCTCTATTACTATCGCATCTTCCGGCGGTTCTTCCCTGAATCTCTGGTGAGTTGTCTCGGCTGGACGGCCGCTCCGGAGAGGAGGTGATCTTCAGGTATGAAGAAGACTTGCTACACGGTGATCGGAGCCGGTCACGGCGGCAAGGCCATGGCGGCTCATCTGGCCTTGATGGGGTTCCCCGTCGTGCTTTACAACCGCACGGAATCCCACATTGAAGCGATCCGGGAGCGCGGGGGCATCGAGCTGGAGAGGTCCGACGGGCATCCGGGAGGCTTCGGCAGGCTTCAGTTGGCGACGGCCAACTTGGAAGAAGCTCTCGCCGAGGCTGAGATCGTCATGGTGGTGGTGCCCTCTTCCGCCCATCGCCAGCTGGCGGAGAAGTGCGCACCCTTCTTGAAAGACGGCCAGATCATAATCCTCCATCCCGGGCGGACATGCGGCGCGATCGAGTTCGCCAAGGTGCTCCGCGATCAGAAATGCCCAGCGGATGTGACCATTGCCGAAGCCGAGACGTTCATCTACGCCAGTCGCTCCACGGGGCCAGCCCAAGCACGTATCTTCGGCATTAAACACACGGTTCCCCTGGCCGCGCTTCCGGCCAGTCGCACCCCTTCCGTGCTCAAGGCCATTGCCGACGCCTATCCCCAGTACATCGACGGCGGCAACGTCCTCAAGACAGGCTTAGATAACATGGGGGCGATCTTCCATCCGGCCCTCACCATTCTCAATGCGGGCTGGATCGAGGCCACAGGGGGAGATTTTCAATTCTATATTGACGGTGTGACTCCTTCTGTGGCCCGAGTGCTGGAAGTGCTGGATCGCGAGCGCGTCACGGTCGCCGCGGCCTTGGGCATCCAGGCCAAGACGGCTCTCGAATGGCTCCAGATGGCCTACGATGCGCGCGGCTCGGATCTCTACGAGGCCGTCCAGAACAACCCCAATTACTATGGCATCAAGGCCCCCTCTACCCTGGAGCACCGCTACATTTTTGAAGATGTGCCCATGAGTCTGGTGCCCATTGCGGCTTTGGGGGTGCGCTATGGGGTCTCCACGCGGGGGATGGAGGCGCTCATCAAGCTGGCCAGCATCATCCATCGCACGGACTATTGGCGTCGTGGGCGCACCCTCGATAAATTGGGCATCGAGAACTTAAGCGTTAGCGAACTCACCAGATACGTCATGGAGGGCCATCTGCCCTAGGATTCCATCCCCTCAGCTTCTCAACCTTGTTCTAGCGCCCTCTATCGCCCCCACAGCCAGTAGATATAGAGCGGCGTGAGGATGAACAGCAGCAGATTGAGGGGTGCCCCTACACGGGTGAAATCTAAAAATCTATAGCCGCCAGCTCCGTAGACCATCGTGTTCGTCTGGTAGCCCACAGGGGTCGAAAAGCTCGTCGAAGCCGCAAACATGATGGTCAGGATGACGGCTTTGGGGTCCAGCCCCAGCGTCTGGGCCGTGGCCGCCCCCACCGGCACCAAGAGCACCACCGTCGCGTTGTTCGAGATCAACTCCGTGAGCACCATGGAGAAGAGATAGAAGATCCAGAGCACGACGATGAGCGGAACATACTGGGCCGCCTGTGCGGCCAAATCGGCCAAGAGCTGCGCTCCGCCTGTCTTCTCCAGGGCGATCCCCAACGGGATCACCCCGGCCAACAGGAAGATCACATCCCAGCGGATCGACTCATGCAGCTCCGTGATCTTCAGACAACCCGTAAGCACCATGAGCACGCAGCCCTCAATGGCCGTCACCAAAATGGGCTGAATTCCCAAAGCCGCCACGAGGACCACTCCGGCGATAATGCCCACAGCCAGCGGGATCTTCTCCTTGCGAAAGACTTCCGCTTGGAGCTCCTCGGTGACGATGAAGTTAGGATCGAGCTTCAGGCGCGCGAGGGCCTCTTTGTGGCCTTGAAGCAGGAGCGCATCACCAAAGCCCAAGCGCACATTGTGCAGTCTTTCGCGAATGAGGGCCCCATGTTTTCTTATGGCCAGCACCGTGCAGCCGTAGCGGCTGCGAAAGTTCGTCTCAACCAGCGTGCCTCCGATGAGGCCAGGCTTCTGCCCACCAGCGGCGAATCTTCCAATACGACGACTTCGGTGAGG
>JBBIOR010000013.1:12191-47376 GCA_037443265.1 Candidatus Fraserbacteria bacterium
GGCCAGGCTTCTGCCCACCAGCGGCGAATCTTCCAATACGACGACTTCGGTGAGGAAGGGCTTGACTTGATAGCTCTCGGTGATCTCGGCCTCCGTTCGATGGGTGGGGAGCAGGTGGCGGCCGATCAGAAGAAGATAGAGCACTCCGGTGGCAAAGATCACCAGGCCGATCTTGGAGAACTCGAACATGCCGAAGGCTCCCCATCCGAGCTTTTGCGAGAGCGAGCTGGCCAAGATATTCGTGGACGTGCCGATGAGGGTGACTACCCCTGCCAGTTGAGAGGTGTACGAGAGAGGGATGAGCAACTTCGAAGAAGCTCTCTTCTTCTCGCGGGCCAGGGCGATCACCAGCGGGATGAGAATGGCTACGGTAGCCGTGTTGTTGATGAAGGCGGAGATCGGCCCGACGGTGAGCATGAGGGTGAGGAGCTGGCGGACCTCGCTGTCGCCGGCCAGGCGAGTGATGCGCCGTGCCAGAAGATGAATCGCTCCCGAGCGATAGAGGCCCCCGCTTAAGATGAACATGGCCAAGACGGTAATGGTGGCCGGGTTGCTGAAGCCGGAGAGCGCGTCTTGGATCTCTAGGGGAAGAATCTTGGCCGAGGCCAGCGCGAGAAAGAGGGCCATGATGGCAAAGGCCACAAAATCGACGGAGAAGAGCTCCAGCGCAAAGACCACCAGGACCAGCAGGATGATGAGGAGGACCAGGGCGATCTCCAAGGTCATGGCGTTCTAGCATAAGGAAGCGCTCGCCGGGGGTCAATGCATTAAAAGGGAGGGCGGGACGGCCCCCTCTGAGACCGTCCCGCGGGAAAGGGGGTTCCTTCCAGGGATGAGGCTCCTAGAACATAAGAACACCCTCCCTCAAAATCTGTAAGCCCTCTTACACAAAAGATCCCCTATGAGAGATGGAAGGCTCTTCTTAGGCCCGCTGCAGCACTCCCCACGGCGCTAGATCCGAAGTCGAACGATAGGCTGGCCGCCTGGAAGAGCTCAGGCAGCGGCCTAGTCCCCCCCAGCGCCAGAGCCTTCCGATAGGCACGCACGGCCTCCGCTCTTTTCTGCTGCGCCCGCAGCCAGATCCCCAGCGCCCCCAGCTGAGCAATCCCATATTCAATATAATAGAACGGATGCAGGAAGAGATGGAGTTGGCGATGCCAAGCGGCCCGCAGCGCCTCTTCATAGCCCTCCCAGCTCTCAATCCCCCCAAAGCGCTCATGGAGCTTGAGCCACTGCTGCTCACGCTCCGCCCGAGAATGCTTAGGATGAGTGTAGATCCAGTGCTGGAAGGCATCGATGGTCGCAATCCAAGCGAGAATCCTCACAATACCCTCCAGATGCTCTCTCCTGGAGCGCTCTGCTTCTTGCGGGGAATAGAAGACTTCCAGATAGGGTGAACTTAAAAGCTCCATGCCCATCGAAGCTACCTCGCAGAATTCAATGGGCGCGTGGCGATAGAAGTGAAGCGGCTCCTGGCGGGTGGCGAAGGTGTGGAAGGCGTGGCCCCCCTCGTGCAGGAGCGTCCGCACGTCGCTATCGCGCCCCACGGCATTCATGAAGATGAACGGTAGACGCCGCTCCGCCAGCGTGGCCTGATATCCCCCAGGGGCCTTGCCCTTGCGGCTCTCCAGCTCCAGAAGCCCCAGCTCGGCCATCTGCCGAAACTGTTCGCCCAGCTCCGGGTCCACCTGCTCAAAGATCTCCCGACAGCCCTCGACGAGTTCATTCGCTGTGGAAAAGGGCCGAAGAGGAGGGCGTCCTTGAGGATCGACGTTCAAGTCCCAGGGGCGAAGCTGCTTGAGGCCCATCTGTCGTTGCCTCTTGTGCTGAAGCTCCCTCATCAGCGGGACAATGTATTGTTCGACTGCCTCGTGGAAGCGGAAGCAATCTTCCGGCGTATAATCGAAGCGCTCGTATTTGCGAAAGACGAAATCGCGATAGTTCGAAAATCCGGCGTTCTGGGCGATCTTATGACGCCGTGCAATCAGTTCATCGTAGATCTCATCAAGCTCCCCTCGGTCTTGCAGGCGGCGCTCGGCAATCAGCTCCCAAGCCTCGCGGCGCACATCTTGAGAGAGCTCTTCCAGATAGCGGGCCATCTGTTGGAGCGTCTGCTCCTTGCCGTCGTAGCTTACAGTCATGGCCCCGCAGATCTTCTGATACCGCTGGCCCAGTTTGTCATCCTCGGTCTCTAAGGGCACGTTCTCTTTGCGAAAGAGAGCGACGGCATTTGCAAATTTGCGATCGAGCACCTCATAGCGTCTCTTAGGCAGCTTGGCACGCGCCGGGCTCGATAGATATTTCTCCTGCAGACGATGGAAGCGCGGCTTAAGAAGCGGCTCGATCTCCTCGATGAACTGCAAATAGGCCCGTTCATACTCGGGGTTGTCCGTCTGGCACGTCATGCGAATGTGCCGAATGGAGCCCTCTTCATAGAGGGCCGAGGCCAGTTCCGACTGATCCAATAGCCAACTCTCCAGGTCTTCTCGGCTGCCCAGCGGACGCCTCTCCAGATCATCGAAGAGCGGCTCAATCTCTGCCCAGTCGCCTAAATTGAGCCTCTCCGGTACAAAGCGCCGGGGATACTCGCGCGGCAATCTTGCAAAATCTAAGGCCATTTCAGACCTCCTAACGTCCCATTTGAGATGGAATATACCATGGGCGAGGCCAGGGCGCAAAATACGCCGAGATTGACACTTCTGGAAGCAGTCTTTATACTCCTCCCATAGGAGGGAGGGCACCATGCTACAGCGACTCTGGACGGTGCTGCGCTCATTCTTCGGGGCGCTTTTGCGCCGGGCGGAAGATCCAGAACTGCTGCTCCGCCAATATATGGACGATCTGCGGGCGAAGCTGCCCAAGCTGCGAGCCACCGTGGCCGAAGTGATGGCCACCGAGATTCAATTACAGCAGCAAGCCGATCATCTCAAGAGACAGATCGAAGATTTTGACAAGCAGATTGTGGCGGCCCTCAAGCTGGGCTATGAAGAAGAGGCCAAGACGCTGATCGCCGCCAAGGCGATGGCCGAAGAGAGTCTGCAAGACACCCAAGAGCAACTTTTGACGGCCCAGAAGGCCTCCGAGCAGGCGAAGAAGGCCCTGGAAGATTATCAGCGCGAGATGGAGCCGAAGATCGCAGAGGCCAAGCGCTTAATTGGCCAAGCGAAGTTGGCACAAATGCAGCAAGAGCTGGCCGGGCTGATGACGGCCTTTGAGATAGGCCAGCCCACGGACGTCCTAGAACGCATGCGGGAGAAGGTGGCGGAGCGGACGGCTCGGGCCCAAGCGCGCGTGGAACTGGCCACTACCGGCGTGGACGTGCGTCTTCGGGAGATCCGCCGGGCCACCGCCCAGATCGGAGTTGAAGAACAATTGACCGAATACAAGCGCCGGCTGGGGATGCTCCCCGCCCCAGAGGCCCCAACCGGCAGCGGCAAGCCGCCTCAATAGATTCGTTCCGGCTAAGATGAAATGCCCCCGTTGTGGCCTGATTGTGAAGGACCGCCTGCCCCAGTGTCGCGGCTGCGGGTTCCGCATCGAGCAGTTGGATCGCAAGCTCAAAGCTGTCCCGAAGAGGATCGGCTTTGTCAACGACTGGGCCGGGATGCTCTCCCCCCAAGAGAAGAGTCAACTGGAAGACCGTCTCGCTCACTGGCAAAGAGAATTGGGCGGTGAATTGGTGGTGGCGACGGTGAAGTCCACCAGACCCGCCAAGCCTGCGGAGTATGCCTTCTGGCTCTTCAATCGCTGGCAGATAGGCGGCGAGACCCATGCGGGTTTATTAATCTTGCTGGCCCAAAAGGAGCGCCGCATTGAGTGCGAGGTGGGCTACGCTTGGGAGCCGATCCTCTCGGATTTAGAGTCAGGCCGAGTGTTAGATGAGTGCGTGCTTCCCCGCTTAAAAGAGGGCCAAATCTACGAAGCTCTCAGGCAGGGCCTGGAGCAGTGCGCCCAGATCATTCAGCAGGTTGCCTTACCCAAACCGGGTCCTTCTTCGTGAGGGCGAAAGCCATGCGACTATCAGAGTTCTTCTGCCGGCTGTCAGCTCTGATCGCACTGGCGCTTGTTGTCGCCTGGGCTTGGGCGTTTGTTCCAGAAATCTGGGCCCAGAGGCCGGAGGATGTGCCCAACCCTAGGGCATGGAACGCCTGGGTGAGCGATATGGCCAATGTGATTGACGACAAGACGGAGCAAGAGCTCAATGCCCTGCTCGACTCCCTCAAGCGCCAGACCGGCGCAGAGATCGCTGTGGTCACGATTCGACGCGCGCAAGGCCGCGCACCCAAGGACTTTGCGACCGAACTGTTCAATCGCTGGCAGATCGGAGAACGCGGGCGAGATAATGGGGTACTGGTCTTGCTCTCGGTGGAGGATCGCCGCATTGAGGTGGAGACCGGCTATGGCGTGGAGCCCTTCTTGCCCGATGGCAAAATAGGCGAGATTTTAGATGAGCATGTGCTCCCGCGCTTGCGGCAGGGCGATTATAGTGGAGGTCTTTTAGCGGGAGTGCGGGCCATGATCGCGGTGCTTCAGGGTGCCAGCTGGGATGGGGATAGGGTGCCCAAAGAGGGGCGAGGATTTCCCTTGGGCACACTGGTGCTCCTGCTGATTGCGGCAGCCGCAGGCTATGGCCTGTGGCGCTCCAAAAGACGCCTCTGTCCCCAGTGTAATAGGCCCATGCGACGGCTGACAGAAGAGCAAGACGATGCGTATCTAGAATATGCGCAGAGATTTGAAGAGGAGCTTGGCAGTGTGGACTATCGCGTCTGGCGCTGTGACGATTGCCAGATCAACCACATCGAGCCCGCGACCCGCTGGTTCAGCGGCTATGAAGAATGCCCGCAGTGTGGCCACCGGACTCTCTCGATAAGATCGTACAGGCTGCGCGAACCCACCTACGAGCACGCGGGAGTAGAAGAGACCGTCCGCTCGTGTAGCTTCCCCAAATGCCGCTATGAGACTGTCAAGCGGCATCGCATCCCACGCTTGGAGCGTCCTCCTGTGATCATCGTCCCCGGTAGTGGGGGCTCTTGGAGAGGTTCTTTGGGGTCAGGCGGCTGGCGAGGCGGAGGCCTGGGACTGGGAGGAGGAGGAGGGAGCTTCGGCGGCGGCCGATCCGGAGGGGGCGGGGCCGGACGCAGCTTCTAATCTAAAATGAAGAGAGAGATGACTGACTCCAAGGAGCGCCTATCTCAAGAAGGCTTCACCGAGGAAGAAGTCGATGCCATTTTGCAGCGGGCGGCAGAGCTGCAAAGCCGGGCCGAGCGGGCTGAGTACCTCTCGCTCTCGCCCGAGGCCTTAAAGCAGGGAGCCGGGGCCGCGGGTATCCCTGAAGAATTGGTCGAGCAGGCCATCCGCGAGCTTAAGGCCGAGCGCGAGCAGAAGGCCGCTCGCCGCGCGGCCCGCCAGCACACATGGACCATAGCCGGCATCCTGCTGGGAGGCTTCCTGCTCCTCTCGGCCTTCTACAGCTACGGGGCGCTTAGCAGCCGGCTGGCCGAAGTGGAGCAAAGACGAGCCCAGTTAGAAAATGTGCTGCAGAGGCGCCAAGACCTGCTACAGAACCTCATGCCGCTGGCCAAAGAATCCGCTTCTAGCGAGCGCCAACTGTTAGCTTCCATCGAAGGGCTGATCGAGCAATTACAGCAAGCCAAGAGGCTCGAGGAGCGTCAGGCTCTGGAACAGAAGTTGAGCGAAGCGGCGAGCCGGCTGGGCACGGTTCTTTCCGGATTCCGGGACGAGATCGCCGGAGCAGAGAATCGCATTGCCGTAGAGCGCCAGCGCTACAATGAGGCCGTAGCTTCCTATAATAGAGCGGCCCGCAGCTTCCCCGTCTCTCTCATCCGGCCGCTTTTGGGATTTCCCGCCCGCTTGCCCTCCTTCCAGCAACCGGAGAGTCGCTGAGGCTCAAGGTGTCTTCTGCTGAAGGCCCTGCCATAAACATCGCACGTACACGATCTGTCCAGCGTGATAAAGATAATGCTCGATCATCATCTGGAAGAACTCTTCCAGGGTGCGCTCGCCTCTGCCCTCGGGAGTAGGATATGTGTGAGAAAGCTCTTCGTCTGTCAGAGAATCGAGCGCTTGCCGGAGGGCGCCATAGCCCTCCTCGGCCAGCTTAAGGGCCGCTGGAAGATCTCCTCCTTCGGCCGAGAAGCGCGCTTGCAGCTCCTCCCAGCTCAGTCTGCGATGGCCCAGCGCCTGATCCAGCTGATAGAGACTGTCGCCCCCCACGTGGAAGACGATCTCTAGAATAGACCCTCTCATCCAGGGGAAGCCTTGATAGGCCGGAGGAATCCAGAGGGCTTCTTCGGGCCGAATGCCCTTGAGAGCGGATTTGAAGGAGTGCCAGCGGCTCTCCTCATAAGCCGACTTAAGAGCTCGCTTCAGCTGCTCGATGATGATCTGTGAGGCCATGGCTTTCGCTCATTCTAGAAAGGGCTGCCCTGGGAGTCAAATCCCCTTGACGTGTAGGGGAGGGTCTTCATATAATGCAAAGAGCTGCGGAGAGTGGCGCAGTCGGCTAGCGCGCACGGTTTGGGACCGTGAGGTCGCCGGTTCGAATCCGGCCTCTCCGACCTGAGGCTTAATCCATCTCCCGCTTGTCAAGTACTCCCACGATGCGCTACGATCATTGAGCCATGAGCCGGCAGATTCCCGTACATCAAGCGCTCTATCGCAAGTGGCGGCCCCAGAGATTTTCAGAGGTCGTCGGCCAGCCCTACACCGTCCAGACGCTCAAAAACGCCATCGCTCAGGGCAAGATCACCCATGCGTATCTCTTCGCCGGCCCGCGCGGCACAGGCAAGACGAGTGTGGCCCGCATCTTCGCTAAAGCCATCAACTGCCAGAAGCGAAAAGAGGCCGAGCCGTGTAACGAGTGTCCTAGCTGCCAGCGGATCACCCGCGGCAGCGCTCTGGATGTCATTGAGATCGACGGCGCTTCCAACCGCGGCATAGATCAAATAAGACAGCTCCGCGAAGAAGTGAATTTTGCGCCCGCCGAAGGCCGCTACAAAGTCTACATCATCGATGAAGTCCACATGCTCACCAACGAAGCCTTCAATGCGCTGCTTAAAACGCTCGAAGAGCCGCCCGAGCGGGTCATCTTCATCTTTGCCACCACCGAGCCTCACAAAGTCCCGGCCACGGTGCTCTCCCGCTGCCAGGCCTTCGAATTCAAGAACATCCCGCAAGAGCAGATCTCTTCCCATCTGGCACAGATCGCCCATCATGAGGGACTTAAGATCGAAGAGGATGCTCTCAGCGCCATCTCCCGCCACGCCCGCGGCGCGCTGCGCGATGCCCTCGTACTCCTAGAGCAGCTCGTCTCCTTCAAAGGGCTCAAGAGCATTGAAGCTCACGATCTCTATGAGATCCTGGGGCTGCCCCCTCAGGAACTGCTCGATGAGTTTCTCAAAGCCCTCCTGGCGGCGGACGGAACGAGAGCCCTCCAACTCATCGCGGATCTGGCTGAGCGCGGACGTGATCTCGAACTCTTCGTCGAAGAGCTCCTCCATCGCAGTCGCGATCTGCTCATAGAGAAGCTCTCCGCGCAAGCCAGAGAATTTCCTGGCAGCGCTCAAGACCTTGTGCGCCTGACCGGGCAGCTTTTGGAGATAAAGCAACAGATGCGCTACGCCTTTGAAAAGCGCATGTTTCTAGAGATCAAAGCCCTGGAGCTCGCTCACAGCCAGGGCAAAGGAGTAAAGTCTCCCCCAGCGCCCACGGCGGAAGCGCCCTCCCCTCCACCAGCACCGCGCGCAACTCCCCTGAAGAAGAGGGCGCCAGCGAGGGCCACCCCGGCCGTATCGACTCCCGATCCCCCACCCGAAGAGCCACCCAGAGATTCCACGCCGGAGGGAAGCGATCGTTGGCAGAAGCTTCTCGAACGGGCCAAGAAGGAGAAGATCGCACTCCACGCCCTTCTGGCCGAGGCCCAGGTCCGCGAGGAAGAAGGCACTCTTAGGATCGAGTACTCACCAGACTTCAGCTTCCACAAAGATCGCCTGGAGCAGCCGGAGAACCTTCGATTTTTGCAATCTTTGGCGAAAGAGATCTACGGGAACGTTCAGCTGAAGATCGGCTTCTCAGCAGGGGAGACTCGCGCAGAAGCGCCTGAAAAATCCAAGGCAGAAGCGCTCCGCGAGAAAGCAGAGTTGGTCCGCCGGACCTTTGACGGCAAGATCGTCGAGTGATTGATCGGCTTCCCACAGCCGCTTATAATGGAGTTCAGCACCCCAGAGGAGGAGGATCATGCAACTTCCCGGCAAGTTGGGCGACGTGATGCGACAGGTCAAAAGAGCCCAAGAGCTGCTCCAAAAGAAACAAGAAGAGCTGGCCAATCTTCGCCTTGAAGCCACCGCCGGAGGCGGGATGGTCAGAGTCATCGCCAACGGGCGCGATGAAATTTTAGACATTCAAATTGAGAAGGAAGTCGTCAACCCGGACGATGTTGAGATGCTGGAAGACTTAATTTTGGCCGCGATCAAAGAGGTGCAAACGAAAGCCAAGGAGGCAGCTCAGAAGGAGATGGGAAGCGTCATGGGCGACTTAGGGCTTCCCAACATCCCAGGGCTCTTTTAATATGGCTCAATACCCTGAAGCCCTAAGCAAGCTGATCCGTGAGCTCAAGAAGCTGCCTAGCATCGGGCAGAGGACCGCAGAGCGCCTAGCTTTTCATCTGCTCAATGAGCCTGAAGAGGAAGTCCAGCTCCTAAGCGAAGCCCTGTTAGAGCTTAAAGCCAAGATCCGCCCCTGCCAAGAGTGCTTCAATTTCTCCGAGGGAGAACTCTGCTTGATCTGTCAGGACCCTCGACGCGATCGGTCCGTGATCTGCGTGGTGAGCCACCCGCAAGAACTGTGGAAGCTGGAGCGCACCAACGGCTATCATGGCCTCTATCACGTGCTGGGAGGGCTCATCTCGCCCGTAGACGATGTCCATCCCGAGGACCTGCGCATTGAAGAACTGATGAGACGGCTTATGGGGGGCCAAGTCAAAGAAGTGATCTTAGCCCTCGATCCCAAAGTAGAAGGCGAGGCGACGGCCATGTATCTGGCCCGCAAGATCAAGCCGTTAGGGATTGCCACGACCCGCATAGCCCAGGGCGTGCCCATTGGGCGGGATCTGGAGTTTGCCGATGAGCTCACGCTCAGCCGGGCGCTGGCCGGGCGAGTCGCCATCTGAGGGATGAGCTCATGAGAGCCGTTCGCCTTCATCAACACGGCGGACTCGATGTGCTGCGCTACGAGGAAGTCCCTGAGCCTGTGATCGGTCGGGGTGAGGTGCTCATTCGAGTAAGAGCTTGTGCGTTAAATTATCTGGACATCTGGGTGCGCCGCGGGATTCCCGGCGTGACGTTGCCTCATATTCCGGGCTGTGACGTGGCCGGTGTGATAGAAGAGCTGGGCGAAGGAGTTGAGGGATTTGCGCGAGGCGATCGGGTGGTGATCAACCCGGGGATCAGCTGCGGAGGGTGCGAATACTGCCAGCAGGGGGAAGATCCGCTCTGCTGGAAATATCAAATTATCGGCGAGCACATAGACGGAGGCTATGCGGAGTTCGTCAAGGCCCCGGCACGAAATCTCATGCGAATTCCCGAGGGTTTTTCGTTTGAAGAAGCGGCGGCTGCACCCCTCGTCTTTCAGACGGCGTGGCGGGCCCTCGTCAGCCGCGCCCAACTCCGTCCCGGCGAAGATGTTTTAATCTTGGGAGCCAGCGGGGGGGTGGGCAGTGCCTCGGTCCAGATTGCGAAGCTGGCCGGCGCGCGGGTCTTTGCCACAGCTAGCACAGACGAAAAACTCCGCAAGTTGAAAGAGCTGGGTGCCGATGTAGTTATTAATTATGCCGAGAACGATTTCAGCCAAGAGGTCTGGCAGCTGACGAACAAGCGCGGCGTGGATGTGGTAATTGATAGTATCGGCGAAGCCACCTGGCAGAAGAGCCTAAGAAGTCTGGCCAGAGGCGGGCGTCTGGTGACGTTCGGGGCCACCACAGGGCCCACGCCCCCCACGGACATCCGCCTCGTCTTCTGGAGGCAGCTTAAGATCATCGGCACGACCATGGGCAATCGCAAGGAGTTTTCAGATGTAATGCGGCTCATCTGGCAGAAGAGGCTCAAGCCCATGGTCGATCGGGTCTTCCCGCTCAAAGAGGCAGCCCAGGCCCAGCGCCTGATGGAAGAGCGCGGACATTTTGGGAAACTCATCCTGGTGCCATAGCCTTCAGACGTTCAGCTTATACCCAAAGCCCCGCACGGTCACGATCAGCTGAGGGTTTTCTGGGTTCTTCTCGATCTTGTTGCGCAAAAGATAGATGTATTTTTTGACGTCTTCTGCGCCGGCATAGGAACTGTCCGCCCAGATGTGCTTTAAAATCTCCTCTTGGGAGAAGACTCTGCCCGGCTTGGAGGCTAAGAAGAGCAAGAGCTCGTACTCTTTGGGAGAGAGTTCAATGGGGTGCCCCTCGAGCGTGACTTCCTTCTTCTCATCGTCAATGACAAGAGAGCCGAGCTCGATGCGCGGCGTAGGCGATTTGTAGCGGCGCATCACCGCCTCGATCCGGGCCTCCACTTCTCTTAGATCGAAGGGTTTTGTAATATAATCATCCACTCCGGACGAGAGGCCACGGACTTTATCCTCCGTGGAATCGCGCACCGTGACCATGATCACCGGGGTATCGCTCGCCTTGCGAATCTCTTCTAAGACCATCCAGCCGTCGAGTTTGGGCATCATCACGTCGAGTAGAACAAGATCGGGCTTCTCTGCTTTAAATTTTTCGAGAGCCTCTTGACCACTGCCCGCGGCGATGACCTCGTGATTCTTCGCCTCCAGGAATCTCTTGAGCAAGGCCAGAGATGTGGGATCGTCCTCAGCCATCAGGATTTTCACGCCGCTCACCACCTTGAGGGATTCTCTCGGGGATGGTGAAATAGAAGGTGCTTCCCTGGCCGAGTTGGCTCTCCACCCAGATGCGCCCACCGTGCAGCTCCACGTACTTCTTGACGATCGAGAGCCCCAGCCCCAGGCCGCCCCACTCTCTTGTGGAAGACGAGTCCAGCTGGGTGAAGGGCTCGAAGATCTTCTCGCATTGATCTTGGGGAATGCCGATCCCCGTGTCTTTGACAGCAAAGACGATCTCTCCGTTGCGCCTTTCCACCGTCACTTCGACGGAGCCGTGAGGCGTATATTTCAAGGCATTGCTCAAGAGATTGATCAACACTTGCTTGAGCTTGGTCTCGTCGGCCTCGATCCTGAGCCCATTGGCATGCGTGCGGATCTCGATCCCCTTCTCTCGGGCCAGGACTTTCACGTTTTGCAGGGCTTCCTCCAAGAGATGCTTCACCTCGACTTCGCTCTTGTGCAGAGTCTCTCCGCCGGCTTCCAGCTTGCTGAATTGCAGGACGTTGTCGATCAAGGCCCTCAGATGGTCGCTGGATTTGAGAACGTTCTTGAGGTCTTGCCTCTGGGCCAGGGTGAGGGGACCATCGATCTCTTCCAGGAGCAGTTGGGCATAGCCGCGAATGGCGTGCAAGGGGGTCTTGAGCTCATGGCCCATGACGGCGAGGAACTCGCTCTTGACTTGATTGGCTTTGCGTAGGGCAAAATTTATGCGCTCCAGCTGCTCGTCCCGTTCCTGGATGGAGTCGGCCATGCGATTGAATTCTTCGGCCAGCGCTTGCAGCTCATCGCCGCTCTTCACATGGGCGCGGGCCTGGCGGTCTCTCTTAAAGCGCTTCACGGATTGGGTAAGTATCTCGATGGGGCCTAAGATACCCTGGTAGAGCCAGAATGCGATGAGGAGGCCCACGGCGATAAACAGAGCCGTCAAGCCGGAAATCACGAAAAATTCCCGACGCACTTGCTCCCTAACGGCAGCCAAGGAGAGTCCCAGCCGGACGTAATTGGGCAGCAGGCGGCGCTCGCCGGTGTTGATGTCGAGCAATTCCGTCTCGCGCACCGGTTTGACCAGATCGAGATAGGGTATCCGATCAGAAGTTACAGCGTGCTGTAGGGATGGGGTCACCGGAGGTGCTAAGGTCTCATCTAAGCCCAGTTTCTTGGTGAATTCTTCCCCTTTCAAGATGGCACCTGAACCGTTCTTGACCACCTGAACGTAGAGCACGTCCCCACCCGCGGTATCTAGAATAGTCCTCTGATTGATGGCTTGCAGGACTTGTGCAAAGATGTTTTCACTGCCTGGTCCCCAGAACTTCGTGATCAGATCATTGGCTATGTAATCCGCTCGATTCCTAAGTTGGGACTCCAACTCTGAGTTAAGCCGCAGGATGGCGATGAAGCCAAAAGAGAGCGATAACAAGACCGTGAAGGCTGCCAGCGTCGCGATGAATTTGTATTTTAAACTCCACTTCGGCAGCTGGATCATCGGGCTCCTGATCCTTCCCAGACCCTTCCGACTCCTCCCAAAGTGTAGAGCGGGAACCCTGGAAAGTCAATCGCCACCCGCCAGGTAACGCAGTGACGCACAATCTTGACATGCTGTCCCGAAAAGTGGTACACTCGCGCCATAGGGCGGGTGAGCTAAGATAAGATAGGATGAAGAGTCAAAAGACGGCGTGGGCGAGGCAAAGGCTTCTCATCTTAGTGACCGGCTGTGCATTAATAATTGTGACGTTGCTGATGAGCGCTCAGGCCTCCCCTTCCCCAACGACGCTCTCTCTACGCTGTGCCAACCCTCAGATCTCTTTGGGTGCCCTTTATGGAGTCCCTTCATTCTCCACCAGCCCCTGGGGCTTGAGGGAGGGCTCATACGAGGCAGAGCCGGCAGCCAGGCTCCAGTGTCTGGCCCAAGAGCCAACCGAGGGTGAGATCTTCAAGATCTCCCATAAGATCTCTGAGCTCCTCCGCTACACAGAAGCATCTGAGAGCAGAAGCACCGCTCAAGGCCAGGAGTATGTGCTTAAGCTGAGTGAGGGAGTCGAACTCTTGGCTTCCCAGATCAGTCTGAAGAAAGCACTCGTGAGAACGCTTCTGGACGCTCAGGGTCAACCCTATCCCCCTGCGCTCCTTGAGGCGCTAAACTCTCACGAACGGCTGGTCTTGCGCATAGGAGATATAGCTTCCTTGGCTGCCAGAGTGGATTTCATGACCAATCTCATGCAATATCTCGTCCACAATCTCATGAACTCGGACGTCCCGTTGCCCACGACCCAAGATGACATCACCCTGGTCTTCAATCTGAACGGCGGACTGGCCGCTGTGGATATTGCCACCGTCTTGCAAGGGGCTCCCATCGCCGGCATGGACCCCCTAACAGCCAGCCAGCTGGACATTCGCCAAATCACCGTGAAGATCAGCAACGGCACCATCACCAGTGAGGCAGATCTCAATCCCGCCGATTTCAGCCTCACTCGCGGCCAGTTGGAGGTCCAGTTCCGGCTTGGGCCCAACTCCATCACCAGCACGGCGATCTTCAGCAAGGGCGAAGATGGTGCCAAAGAGGCTTTGATTATCACCGCGCAAGTGGGAGCGCTCAACCTCACAGGAGAGGCCACCTTTAGCTCAGGAGCGCCGCAGTTTAAGCTGGCGGCCTCGCTCTATGGCCTGCTCTCCGTCTCCGCGCTCTTTACGCCCGAAGGCTTCACCCAGCCTACCTTCCAAGTCGAGCTGAAGTTCTAAGTTTTGACTTGCCCTTGCAGGTGCTGTAATCTCTTGGCGAGAGTTTGGCATGTCTTTTGCGCACAAGACCATCATCGCCGGGATCTGCGGCGGAGTGGCCGCGTACAAAGCCACAGGGGTTGTCAGTCAGCTTCAGCAAGCCGGGGCCCAGGTGCACGTGGTCATGACCCACGCGGCCTGCCAGTTCGTCACCCCTCTTACGTTTGAGGCCCTCTCACACCATCGTGTTCTGGTTGATCTCTTCCAAGATGAGCCACTGGCCCACGTGGAGCTGGCCCACCGGGCGGATCTGGTGGTCGTGATGCCGGCCACCTACAATCTCATCGCGAAAGTGGCTCACGGGATCGCGGATGATTATCTGACGGCCACCCTGGCGGCCACGCGCGCGCCCGTTCTGTTTGTGCCCGCCATGGAGTCTCACATGTACGAGAACCCGATCTTTCAAGAGAACAAGCGCAGACTGGAAGCGCTGGGCTATCGCTTCCTCGAGCCCGAAGTGGGGCATCTGGCCAGCGGGAGATGGGGCATCGGCCGCTTCCCCTCGGAAGAGAAGATCCTCCACAGGATCGAAGAGATCTTGACGGAGAGCTCGCTGCTCGCCGACTGGAAGGTGCTGGTGACGGCCGGTCCCACCCGCGAGCGGATCGATCCCATGCGCTTAATTACCAATCGCTCCTCGGGCAAGATGGGCTATGCGCTCGCAGAAGCCGCGCGCGCGCTGGGTGCGAAGGTTTTATTAATCAGCGGGCCGACACAGATTCCGCCGCCGGCTCAAGTTGAGCTCATCCGGGTAGAAAGCGCCCAGGAGATGCGCGATGCCGTCTTAAAGCATGTGGCTTCTTATGACATGGTGCTGATGGCCGCAGCCGTGGCCGACTGGCGCCCCAAACAGCCATCGAAACAGAAAGAGAGTAAGCTCGCTCAAAAAGAGCTCACTCTCGCCCTGGAGAGGACCCCCGATATTCTTCAGGAGCTGGGTGTACGCCTGAGGGGCCGGCGCAAGAGGCCCTGGATCGTGGGCTTTGCCGCCGAAACCGAAGATCACATAAAAAGAGCGCGGGCAAAACTGCGCCAGAAGCAGCTCGACGTGATCGTGGCCAATGATGTCTCTCAAGAGGGAATCGGCCCGGAGAGCGATATAAACCGTGTGGTGCTGATCTTAAAAGACGGCCGGAGCGAAGAGCTGCCCCCAATGGCCAAACGGCAGCTGGCCCGAGAGATCTTAAAACGCTTGGCCGAGTGGAAGCGTGCCGTCAAGTGAGGAGCGCCTCGACGAACTCGCGAGCCTTAAATTCTCTCAAATCTTCAGCCGTCTCCCCCACCCCGATGAACTTTACGGGAATCTTCAATTCCTTCGCAATGGGGACGAGAATCCCTCCCTTGGCCGTGCCGTCGAGTTTCGTGATGATCAAGCCCGTAAGGGGCACCGCCTGGTGAAAGAGCCGGGCCTGAGAGAGAGCATTCTGCCCGATGGTGGCATCGAGCACCAGTAGCCTCTCGTCGATCTCACGCTCCAAGCGCCTTTCGACGACTCTGCTAATTTTTTTGAGCTCCTCCATCAAGTTGTGCTTGGTCTGCAAGCGTCCGGCCGTGTCGATGAGCAACACATCTTGGTGATTTTTTATGGCATAATCGGCCGCATCGAAGGCCACGGCTCCCGGATCGGCTCCCGCTCGGTGCTTGATCACTCTGGCGCCCACCTGCTGTGCCCAGACTTCCAATTGCTCAATGGCCGCCGCCCGGAAGGTGTCCGCCGCAGCCATCACGATCTTCGCCCGCCCTTGCTGGTGCAGACGCTGCGCCAGCTTCGCAATGCTGGTCGTCTTGCCCGAGCCGTTCACTCCCAGCACGAGGATGACCGTCGGCTGGCCATCCGAGCGCAGATTCAAAGAACCCTCCGAAGAAGCCAGACACTCATAGAGAGCGTCTTTTAAGCCAGCGAAGATCCTCTCTGTATCGGAAGAAGCGCCGTCTTCGCGCATTCGCCTCTTGAGGCCTTCGAGCATCTCCTGCGCGGCTTCTAGGCCCAAATCGGCCCCGATCAATATGGCTTCCAACTCTTCAAATAGTTCCTCGTCGATGCGCCTTCTGCTGCTGAGAACGGAAGTGATCTGATCGACCAGCCGGTCATGAGTCTTCTTGAGGCCGCTCTTTAAGCGATCCAGCCAGCCCATCACATCCGCTCCGGGGCCTTCATCCCCAGAAGCTCCAATCCCTTCTTGAGCACGGTCTTTGCGCTGTAGACGAGCGCAATGCGGGCTTCTGCTAAGGCGGGCTCTTCTCCCAGCACTCGGCAGCTGTCATAGAATTGATTCGTCAAGGCCGCCAGATCTCCCAGATATTCCGCGATGACGAAAGGCTCATATTCCACCGCGGCCTGCTTGACTTTCGCGGGAAAGAGCTCCAAGCGCTTGGCCAGCGCGATCTCCACGGGATGAGTGAGTCTTGAGTAATCCGGCTCCTTCGGCAAATCTCTCCCGTACTTGCGCAGCACTCCTGCCAGGCGCGCGTGCGTGTATTGAATATAGGGGCCGCTCCTGCCCTCGAAGTTGAGCACTTCTGCCCAACGGAAATGGATATCATGCAGGCGCGAGCGACTAAGATCGGCATAAATAATGGCGCTTACGCCCACATCGCGCGCCACTCGTTCTTTCTCTTCTTCTGTCAGCTCTGAGCCCTTCTTGATCGAATCAATAATCGAGCGAGTCAGCTCCATAGATCGCTTAAGAACTTCTTCTAGGAAGACGACATGGCCCCGGCGCGTGGACATGCGCTGATCCTCAAAGAGCAACACGCCAAACGGCACATGGACGCAATCCTTGGCCCACGAATAGCCCATCTTCTCCAAGGCCGCAAAGAGCTGCTTAAAGTGCAGTGATTGTCCGGCATCGACGACATAGAGCTTCTTCGCAAAGCGATACTTCTCATAATGATAGATGGCCGCACACAGATCCCGGGTCGCATAGACCGTCGTCCCGTCTCTGGTCTGGATGATCAGCGGCGGGAGCTCCTCATCCAGAGGGATGACGATCGCCCCATGGCTCTCTTGGGCAATCCCGCGCCGGAGCAGATCTTCAATGAACGGAGCCGTCTGATGGCGATAGGCGCTTTCACCACGGATCTCTTCAAATTTTACGCCTAAAATCTCATAGTAGTGCTGAAACGCTCTAAGACTTTCATCGACGAACCACTGCCAGAGCTTAAGCGCCTCAGAATCGCCCTCCTCTAGACGCTTGAGCCAGGCCTTCGCTTCCTCGCGCAGCGCTGGCTCACCCTCGCTCTGCTCATGGAAGCGCACATACAGCCGAAAGAGCTCATAGATCGAGTCTTTTACGATCTTCTCTTTTGAGCCCCAGCGCTTATAAGCAGCCAGGAGCATCCCAAACTGCACGCCCCAGTCGCCCAAATGATTGACGCCTATGACGTGATAACCCAGATGCTCATAGATCTTTTTAAGAGAGTTTCCAAGCGCCGTGGAGCGCAGATGGGCGATGCTAAAGGGGCGGGCGATGTTGGGCGAGGAATAATCGATCACGATGGTCTTGCCCGAGCCCTCGCCGCTGCCCCCGTAGGCCTGGCCCTGCCGGAGGATCTCCCCAAGGATATAGCGCATCAGCTGCGTGCGATCGACGGTGATGTTCACATAAGGCCCAACCGGCTTGGCCTGCAGGATGTAACGACCGCGCAGCATGCGGGCCAGCTCTTGGGCAATCTCCGCCGGAGGGCGCTTCAACTTCTGGGCCAGAACGAAGCAGGGGAGGGCATAATCGCCGAGCTCCTCGGAGGGAGGAGAGGTAATCAAAGACTGGATCTGCTCTTTGGGCAGGCCGAGCGCCTGGCCCGCCTGCTCGGCGATCTGGCGGAGGGCGGGATTCATGGGCGGCACTCGATGAGCAGTCGGACGGCCGTCCGAGGAACGCCGTCTACTTCAATGTCGATGAACCCTGGCGTCATGACCAGAACGCGGCCCTGCCGCTCCAGGATGCGCCGCGCAATCGCCACGGCCTTCACGGCTTGATTGACCGCACCGGCCCCGATGGCGTGTGCCTCCACCATCGGAGCCTTCCTCAGCGCTCCTACGATCGCTTTGGCCACGGCATTGGCGTCGGATTTGGCCCCTACTTTGAGGATCTCCATACTCCCCCCTTCGGGTCAGTTCGTGCGTTCGACGACGAAATCAAAGCTGTCGAATAAGAGCTCCTTCAGCTCTGAAGGAGCGATCCAGAAGAGAAGCTCCTTCGCTTCGGCGATCTTCTGGTGCGCTCGGGCCATAAACTGCGCCCGGATGCCATACTGCTCCATCTGCTCCAAAAGAGAGTCCTTTTCAGAGGCGCTGAGCGGCTGACGCTTAAGCACCTCAACGATGTGGGGCACTTCCTGAGCCAAACGGATATAGGGCCACGTGAACCAGCCCCCTTGGGAGTCGGTCCAGGTGGCTTTGCCCAGCCTCTCGTCCCCAAAGACGTCTAAAAGATCGTCGATCATCTGGTAGGCTGTCCCCAACAGGAGCCCCGCTCGATGGATCGAGTCCCGCTGCCATGGGGTCAAATGGGGATCTCCCAGGAGCGCCCCGATCGTACATGCGGCCGCCATTAACACAGCCGTCTTGTGCTCAATGACTCGATCGTACTCTTCGAGACGAGGCAGCTGCCAGCGTAGACTCTCTTGCAAGAGCTCACCTTCGAGGAGCTGCTCTACGGCGTCGATGACGATGGCCCGCACCTCGAAGGGATGTGCGTTGAGCAGCCGGAAGGCGCGCGAGAATATAAAATCCCCCTCCAGTATGGCTGAGCGATTGTTCGCGTGCTTCCAGAGCGATGGTCGGCTGCGCCGCGCCGGGGCTTGATCGATCACGTCATCGTGGGCCAGCGTCGCTAAATGAATCATCTCAACTACCGCAGCCACCTCGATCACAGCTGGGTGGGAACCCTGCGCTCCTAAGAGCTTATAAAAGAGCAGCACAAGCGCCGGCCGGAAGCGTTTCCCGCCGCTGGCCAATAGATACTGCCCCAGATCCGCCACTGCCGGGATCTCCGAGTGGAGCAGCTCACGGAGCTTCCCTTCGACTGCGTCCAGCTCCTTTTGAAGGTGAGAGGCAGAAGCGGTGAGCAGCTGCTTCATGGGCAGTCCGGCACCTTCTCGAGGCCACGATTAATGAAGGCGTCAATAAATTTTCGGATGCGCAGCTCGTCGTACTCTCGTAGCAGATCGATCCGGCCCCAAGCCGTGAGCGCGATGAGCGCATTGTCCGTCTCGGCCGCCGTGCGACCCGGAACCGCAAAGGGAAAGGGATACGGTGCCAAGATCAGGCGGCAGTAGCGCGCATCCTCGCCCCTCAAGCGATTCACCAAGCCCCGCAAGTCCTCGACTAAGGCATCGCCCACTCCCAGAACCCCCGAGGTGCGATATTGGATGATCACGGCCCCATGCTCGAGATTATGAACTTGTAGCTCATGGGGGATGGGTTCCTCGTGGATACCGTAGGAGGCTTGACCGGGAGAGTGGCACCCCGACGCAGGCGGCCGGCTGTTGTTGGTATAATTCGGCGAGCATTGAGGGGTGTGCCCTCGGCCCCGGTCGGGCACGGCCAATCCAGGAGCGCTGCTACTGATCGTTCCAAGCAGCAGAACAAGACCATATCCGATGGCTGCGACGACGGCCAGGATGGCCAAGCGCCTCAGCCAACGCTTAACCCGTTGGGGGCTGATTCCCCCTCGGCGAATGGCTTTCCCCTTCTTTTTGGCCATGAATTCCTCGAGGCCATTTTACTCAGCCGATTCAAGGTCTTGCAAAAAAGCCAAGCGCAGTTGACGGGCGGCCCGCAAATTTCATATAACTCTCTGGGTGAGCGAAGCCATGCAGCGCGAGACACCTGCTAATGCACCCATAGAGGCCCGCACGATTCTTTTGGCAGCCCGCCCTTGGTCGTTTACGATGACGTTCATCTCCGTAACTACGGCAAGCCTGATGGCGTTGCCTGCCTTTGACTGGGCACTCTATCTCACCGTGCTTGTGGGTATGATCTTGGCTCATGCCGCCACGAATTTGATCAATGATTACTTTGACGTGAAAAGCGGCGTGGATCGTCCGGATGCGCCTACTGCGCGCTATCGTCCCCATCCTTTGGTCACAGGAAGGCTCAAGCCCCAGCAAGTGCTATGGGGCTCGCTCGGCCTGTACGGGCTTGCCGCTCTGATCGGACTGTATCTTACGTTCTTGAGGGGCTGGCCCATCGCCCTGCTCGCCCTCTTGGGGGGCCTAGCCAGCTTCTTCTACACCGCCACTCCAGTTCAATACAAGCACCGTGCTCTGGGGGAGCTTTCTGTCTTCCTGATGTGGGGACCCTTGATGATGCTGGGTTCATACTACGTCCAGACGGGCGGCTGGCTGGGTGTTCATAAGGTGCTCTTTATCTCTTTGCCCATCGGGCTCTGGGTGGCTCTGGTGCTGCTTGCGAATAATCTAAAAGATATAGACTATGATCGCGGCCAGGAAGTGGCCACCTTGGCGACGCTTCTGGGACGGAGCGGGGCCCTTACGCTTTACACGCTGCTTGTGATCCTCGTCTATGTCCTGAGCGCACTTGGAATCCTCCTGAAGATCATGCCGCTGTGGGGCCTGCTCGTCTTTATCAGCGTGCCCACGGCTTGGAGGCTCATCCGCTCGTTCCAGACTCGAGCAGAGATCCCTCCAGATGCCGATCCGCGCACGGCACAGCTATCGACCCTCTTTGGCTTGTTGTTGATCTTGTCGCTGCTATTGGGCCATCTCGTCCAATGAATAGAGAAAAAACTGATCTGCTGGGTGTGATCTTCACGCTGCCGCTGGCCTTTGCCCTCTGGTACGGCACATTTGCCGTCCAGGAGGGCAATTTCTGGATCAAGATCTCGCTCTCAGCTTGGGTGCTGGGCGCCATCTCGCTGTGGATCATGGGGCCTGCGGGTGGACAGCTCTTCGCTATTTCGAAGCGCCACATCGGGTTAGGCCTTGCTTCAGCCGTCTTGTTGTACGCGATCTTTTTCGTAGGCAAGTGGATCTTGAGTGGGCTTTATGCGACTGCGCCTCAAGAGATCGCATCGATATATGCTCGGCGCGAGGCCATGCCTCCGTGGCTAATCGCTCCACTTCTTCTGCTCATCACTGGACCCGCCGAGGAGATCTACTGGCGGGGGCTGTTGCAGCGAGTTCTAGTGCAGCGCATCGGCCCCATCAGCGGACTCTTTCTGGCCACAGCCTGCTATGCGCTCGTGCACATTTGGACCCTGAATACAGCTCTCGTGTTGGCCGCGTTCACCGCCGGGCTGATCTGGGGCTGGATCTATCTTGTGGAGCGAAGCCTTGTGCCCGTGATCATCTCGCATGCCCTCTGGAGTGTGACGATCTTCGTCTTGTTGCCGCTGGGATAAGAAATGCGCTAACATTCAGTGATCTCCGAAGGGGAGGCTGGCATTCAGAATGGAACCGCCCTTCTTCACGGAAGAGCATCACATCTTCCGCAAGACCATGCGCCAGTTCGTTGAGGAAGAGCTGAACCCCCATGTGGATGACTGGGAGGCCGCCGGACGCTTCCCAAAAGAGATCTATAGGCGATTGGGTGAGCTGGGAGCGCTGGGCATTCGCTATCCCACAGAATACGGCGGCGCGGGGGCCGACATCTGGATGACAGTTGTCTTTTGCGAAGAGATGGGGCGCTGCCGCTCTCGGGGGCTCACCATGAGTGTGCTCGTCCAGACCGACATGTCCTCGCCCTATCTGGCCCAATATGGCAGCGAAGAGCTCAAGCGGAGATATCTGCCGGCGATGATCCGAGGCGAAAGAGTCGGAGCGATCGTGCTCACGGAGCCCAGTGGAGGCTCTGATCTGGCGAACATGCGCACCACAGCCAAGCGCCAAGGGAATAAATTCATTTTGAATGGGAGCAAGACGTTCATTACCAATGCCCTCCATGCGGATTTGTTTTTCGTGGCTGCCAAGACGGCTCCGGAGCTGGACAAGCGAGGCATCAGCATGTTCATTGTCGAGCGAGATTCGCCTGGACTCATCATCGAGCCGATGAAGAAGAAGCTGGGCATGCACGTCTCCGACACCGGGGAACTTACTTTTCAGAACACGCCTGTACCTGCGGAGAATCTGATTGGAGAGGAGAATCGCGGCTTCTATTATATTATGAGCAGCCTGCAGAACGAGCGTTTTGTCGCCTCTGTGGCCATGACGTCTTCGGCCCAGCAGGCACTGGAAGACGCGATCAGATATGCTCAAGATCGGGAGCTCTTTGGCCAGAAGCTCTCAGAGTTTCAGCTCACGCGCTATAAGATCGCCCGGATGCAGACTCTCTTAGAGGCTGCACGCCAGCTCACGTACTATGCCGCGATGCTCTACCATCAGGGCCAGGATTGGACGAGGGCCGTGGCCATGTGCAAGGCCTTCTGTGCCGAGGTGGCCAACGCCGTGGCCGACGAGTGTCTACAGATCCACGGAGGCTACGGCTACATTGAAGAGTACGACATCGCGCGCTTCTATCGGGACATTCGCCTCTGGAAGATCGGCGCAGGCACCACGGAAGTGATGTGGGAGATCATCGCCAAACAGATGGGCTTATGATTAGGCCCGCAGGGGCTCCTTCTTCTTCGGGTTCAGAATATGAATCGCTTGGCCCATCGCGGCCTCGGCCGCTTCCATTAGGCCCTCGGGCAGCGTCGGGTGTGGATGGATCGTCATGGCCAGATCCTCCAAGCGCGCCCCCATCTCAATGGCCAGCGCTGCCTCACTGATGAGATTGCTGGCTTCCGGTCCGATGATCTGCACGCCCAGCACAACGTTTGTCTCTTGATCCGCGATGATCTTGATAAAGCCCTCGGTTTCATTCATGCTGATCGCACGCCCCAACGCGGCAAACGGGAATCTTCCGATCAGCGGCGTAAAACCCGCCTTCCGGGCTTCTGCCTCGCTCAGGCCAACATACGCAATCTCCGGATCTGTAAAGATCACAGCGGGAACGGTCTGCCAGTCCGCCGCACTGGGCAAGCCGCAGATGGCCTCCGCCGCGACAAGCCCCTCGTGTGAGGCTTTGTGCGCCAGCATGGGCGGCCCAGCCACATCCCCAATCGCATAGACGTGTGGGTTGCTCGTACGCCTCTGTTCGTCCACTTTCAGAAAGCCCTTCTCATCGGGCCTAAGACCCAACTTGTCCAGCCCCAAGGGGGTATGGGGCTTGCGCCCCACGCTCACGAGCACTTTCTCGACCTCGAGCTTCTTTGCGCCGTCGGGTGTTGCAATTACAAGCTGCGCGCCGGACTTGCCCCGCTTAAGCTCTTTCGCTTGAGATTTCACATGAACTTCGAGGCCCGATGCCTGGGCCTTGCGGGCCACAGGACGTACCAGCTCTGCATCCGTGCCTGGCAAGAGCTGATCTAGCATCTCGACGATCGTCACTCTGCTGCCCAGCTTGGCATAGACCATGCCCAACTCCAACCCGATGTAGCCCCCACCGATCACTGCGAGCGACTCGGGCAGCCTTTTGAGTCCCAACGCGCCGGTGGAGTCGATCACCGTCTCTCCATCAATCTCAAAGCCGGGAATCGTCATCGGGACAGAACCCGTGGCGATTATGCAGTCTTTAAACTCAATGGCCTGTGTGCCGTGTTCGCTCTCAACTAGGCACTTCTTCGCGGATAGAAAGCTCGCCTTGCCCTGGAGGACATTGACGCCGTTGCCCTCTAAGAGCTGCTTTACGCCCGCCGTGAGCTTTCTGACGACGCTCTCTTTCCATGCCTGCACCCTCTCCAGCTGGACTTTCACTTCTTTGACGGAGATCCCCATCTCGTCCAGATGCTTGATCTTTTCATATACATACGAGGCATAGATGAGGGCCTTCGAGGGGATGCAGCCGACGTTTAGACAGACGCCACCCAGCTCGTCTTTCTCGACCAGCGTGACGTCCTTGCCCAGCTGAGCGGCTCGGATGGCAGCCACGTAGCCGCCGGGGCCGGCACCGATGATCAAAACGTCCGTCCCCATCGTGATCTCGCCAACGACCATCAAAAACTCACCGCCTGGCGAATCCCTCTCACCACCCGCCCCACGTCGGGCAGATAATACTCCTCCATGCGCAGATAGGGGATGGCTGCATCAAAGCCTGTGACGCGCACGACGGGGGCCTCTAGCTGCAGCAGGAGCCTCTCGTTGAGCAGCGCTGTGACCTCTGAAGCGAAGCCGCAGGTGCGTGGGGCCTCCTGCACCACGACTGCCCGGCCCGTCTTCTGCACCGACTCAGAGATCATCTCGAAGTCTAAGGGCACGAGCGTTCGAAGATCGATGACTTCGACGGAGATGCCGTACTGCTCCTGGGCCTCTTCGGCCGCTTGGAGCACCGTGCGGGTCATCGAGCCCCAGGCTATGATTGTCACATCTTCGCCGTCGCGTGCCACGCGGGCCTTTCCTAATGGGATCGCGTAGTCTTCCTCTGGCACCTCCTCGCGAAAAGCCCGATAGATCTTCTTGGGCTCTAAGAAGATCACGGGGTCGGGATCGCGGATGGAGGCAATCAGCAGGCCCTTGGCCTCATAAGGGCTCGAAGGGATGACGACTTTAAGACCGGGCGTGTGCGCATAGTACGCCTCCGGGCTCTCAGAGTGATGCTCCAGAGCGCGAATTCCTCCGCCGTAGGGGGCGCGGATGACCAGGGGCACGTGATAGCGCCCGCGCGAGCGCCAGCGGATGCGGGCCGCATGGGAGACGATCTGATCAAACGCCGGGGGCATGAAGCCATCAAACTGGATCTCGGCCACGGGTCTCAAGCCATAGACGGCCATCCCAATCGCCGTGCCCACAATCCCGGATTCCGCTAGAGGGGTATCGATCACTCGATCCGGCCCGAATTCGTCAAGAAGCCCTTCGGTAGCGCGGAAGACTCCGCCGTCCACACCCACGTCCTCGCCCAGGACTAACACCCGCTCGTCCTGGCGCATCTCCGTCTTAAGGGCATCGTTGATCGCCTGCACCAGCGTCAGCTGCGCCATAGTCTTAGATCCTCCACATGTCAGAATTGCATAGCTTTTCTGATTCCTCGGAGCACCCGGAAGGCGTCCGGCACATAATACTCTTCGAGACGATAGAGCGGAATGGTGGTGTCAAAGCCGCTCACCCGCACCAGAGGAGCTTTCAGATATAGAAGTGCCTTGTCGTTGACAAGAGCCATGAGCTCCGCTCCGAAGCTGCACGTCAGTGGAGATTCCTGGGCGATCACGCACCGTCCCGTCTTTGCCACAGACTCGATGACGGTCTCGATGTCTAGGGGAGAGAGCGTGCGCAGATCGATCACTTCAGCATGAATGCCCTCCCGCTCAGCTTGTTCCACGGCCTCCAGGGAGACGCGCGCCATATATCCCCACGAGATCACGCTGACATCTGAGCCCTCTTTGAGAACTTTCGCCTGGCCGAGAGGCACGACGTAATCGTCTTCAGGAACTTCTTCTCGGAAGGCCCGATAGATCTTCTTGGGCTCTAAGAAGATCACGGGGTCGGGATCGCGGATGGAGGCAATCAGCAGGCCCTTGGCCTCATAAGGGCTCGAAGGGATGACGACTTTAAGACCGGGCGTGTGCGCATAGTACGCCTCCGGGCTCTCAGAGTGATGCTCCAGAGCGCGAATTCCTCCGCCGTAGGGGGCGCGGATGACCAGGGGCACGTGATAGCGCCCGCGCGAGCGCCAGCGGATGCGGGCCGCATGGGAGACGATCTGATCAAACGCCGGGGGCATGAAGCCATCAAACTGGATCTCGGCCACGGGTCTCAAGCCATAGACGGCCATCCCAATCGCCGTGCCCACAATCCCGGATTCCGCTAGAGGGGTATCGATCACTCGATCCGGCCCGAATTCGTCAAGAAGCCCTTCGGTAGCGCGGAAGACTCCGCCGTCCACACCCACGTCCTCGCCCAGGACTAACACCCGCTCGTCCTGGCGCATCTCCGTCTTAAGGGCATCGTTGATCGCCTGCACCAGCGTCAGCTGCGCCATGCGCTACTCCTCTTGAGTCTCTCTTTGACCCCGCTCTTTCAGATATGCTCGTAGCTCTTCCAGTTGCTCTTTCAGATTCCAGGGCATCTCCGCGTAGGTGTATTTGAAGATCTCTTCGACGTCGCGCTCTGGCATCTTCTCGTACTCCTCCACGGCCTGCGCGACTTCCGCCTTGGCCTCTTCCCAGACGCGCTCTTCATCTTTCTCGTTCCAGAAGTCCCGGCTTTCTAGATATTTGCGGAAGCGCGGGATGGGATCCTTCTGCTTCCACTCTTCGACTTCCTCCTTGGAGCGATAGCGCGTCCAGTCGTCGGCCGTGGTATGGTGGCTCAGGCGATAGGTGATCGCCTCGATCATCGTCGGCCCGCCGCCCGAGCGGGCTTTTTCGAGCGCTTCTTTTGTGACCTGATAGACGGCTAAAAGATCGTTGCCGTCGACTTGAACGCCCTCGAAGCCGTAGGCGATCGCTTTCTGGGCAAGGGTTTCAGAAGCTGTCTGGCGCGTGCGCGGCACAGAGATCGCATATTGGTTGTTCTGGCAGAAGAAGACCACGGGGCACTGGAAGACGCCGGCAAAATTCATCCCCTCATGGAAGTCCCCTTCGGAGGTGGCGCCGTCGCCGAAGTAGACGATAGAAGCGATGCGATCGCCCTTGAGCTTGGCCGCCCAGGCCACGCCCACGGCATGGAGCACTTGAGTGGCAATGGGGATAGAGATCGTAAAGTTGTTGACCCCTTCAGGGATGCGATTGCCCTCTTCGTTGCCGCCCCAATATGTTAAAATATCCACCCAGCGCTGACCGCGAATCGCTTGGACGGCGTGCTCGCGATACGAAGGGAACATCCAGTCTTCGGGCTTAAGAGCCCAAGCACTCCCCACCTGAGCGGCCTCTTGCCCTGAGAGCGGAGCGTATGTCCCCAAGCGCCCTTGGCGTTGCAACGCGAGAGCCCGCTCGTCAAAGACCCGCGCTGTCACCATCCAGCGATACATCTTGCGCAAATCTTCTTTGGAGAGCTCCAGCTCGAGGTCTTCATCAAGCAGCCGGCCTTCATCGTCCAGGACTTGAACGATGTCCGGGATCGTCCAAGTCCGCCCGCCCTTCCGTTCGATCTTAGCCTTCTCTTTGGCTTTGACCTCGGTGCTCTTAGCCATTCAATCTTCCTCCTTCTCCCCTGCGAAGCAGATGCGTGATGAACAATTCCCCGGCTCGATAGGAGCTTCTCACCAGCGGGCCGGAGGCCACATACAGAAAACCCAGCTCCTCGCCCAGCTGCTTATAGTGCGCGAATTGATCGGGATGGACATACTCTTTCACTTCGATATGCCTCTGGGTGGGTCGCAAATACTGCCCGATGGTGAGAATATCTACGCCCACAGCGCGAAGATCCCTCATCGTTTGCAGGACTTCTTCTTCCATCTCGCCCAGCCCCACCATGAGGGCGGATTTGGTGTAGCGTGTGGGGTCGAGTTCTTTGATGCTCTTAAGCACTTGGAGGGATTGATGATATTTCGCGCGCCGATCGCGCACTTTGGGCGTGAGCCTCTCGATCGTCTCGATGTTGTGGCCAATCACATCGGGCTTGGCCTCCACCACTTTCTTGAGTGATTCGATGCAGCCTTGAAAATCCGGGATGAGCACTTCTACGAGCATTTGAGGATGCTGCTCTTTGATGGCCCGCACGGTAGAAGCGAAGTGCCCTGCGCCTCCATCGGGCAGATCATCGCGCGCTACGGACGTGAGTACCACGTAGTCCAGGCCCCACTCGCCCAGCAAGCGGGCCACTTTCCAGGGCTCAAGCGGATCGAGCCAGCCGCGGGGATGCCCCGATGTGACGGCACAGAAGCGGCAGCCGCGCGTACAGACATCGCCCATGAGCATGAGGGTGGCCGTGCCGCCGCCCCAGCATTCATGCATATTGGGGCAGCGAGCTTCTTCGCAGACGGTGTGCAGATTATATTTTCTCAGGCTCTCTTTGATGCGCTGATACTGCTCCCCGGCGGGGGGTCGGATCTTCAGCCATTCAGGCTTTCGTTGAAGCAGAACTCCCTCTGTGGGCACGTAGATTCCTCCCTTGTTGGGGTTCGAGCGCACGGATTATAGCTTGTGGGACTTGCGGGGTTCAAACGGGCTTTTGCTCGATGACGATGTACTCGCTCGTGATCTCTCGCACTACGCCGTCGATGCTGGCGTGCAGCGCCACGCTCAAATTTTTAAATTCTTCTATGGGGCCATCGATGGGCTTGGCGATGAGCTGTCCACGCCGGACGCGATCTCCCACCTGCACGACGGGAATAGAGGGCTTGGCTGCCGGACCGTCCTGATTGAGAAAGAGCCTCACTCTTTTGATCTCTCCCCGCACATCGACGAACTCCTTAGGCTTCCAGTTGAGATATTTCGAGAGGCCCAGCTTCTCCATGATCCGGGGCAGAGTGTCTTCCCACGTCGGAGGCGGCTGGCCCGGCAGGGGCTCAAACGAGACTTGATCCCCCACATACCTCGCTTTGTCCGTGACGAGCAGCCCATTGGTCTTCTTCAAGATGGCGTGTATTTTCACGTCGGCCAGATCGCCCATCATCGGGCCGCCGTCGATCACCATAAGCTGGTTACTTCTAGAGGTGTTGATCCCCACGCGTGCCAATAGATCGATGGTCCAGGCGCCCACCGGCGCACAGAAGACCTGGGCCTGCGCGACTTCTCCGTAGACGTTGACGTATTTGTCCGTCACGGGCTTCTCCTCAAAGAGCGCCAGATACATGTTGTAGATCGTCTCGACGTTGTTGACAGTGACTCCCACGCTGGAGGGCAGCGCTCTTCCTATCACCTCTCGGCCCGTCACCGCTTTCGTCAACCAGCGCTCCTCGCCCATCCCATAGACAGAAGGAGTGTAGGCGATCTCAAAACCGTGAGATTTTTTCAAGGGATCGAGCATCTCTTTGTCTTTCTCTTTCGCTCCGATGACGATGCGCTCGAAGCCAAAGACGCGCTTGAGCGCATCGAACACTTCTTTGATCTGATCAGCATATGTGCTGAGCAGGAGCTTATCGGCCTCATAGCCGGGCTCCCCCTCCTCACAGTTGACAATCAGAATGGGCGTCGGTCTTAAATATTTGAAGTACGTCGGGAAGCCTGCCCCGCCGGCCCCCACCAAGCCCATATCGCGCAAGATGCGCACGACTTCCTTGGGATCTGCAGGAGGGTGCGCCATCACTGGCCTCCTCCATCGAGGATCGCCTGGGCCACCGCCAGGGCTGCCTGATGCAGAGCGTCCAGATCAGCCTTCTCGTCCGTCGGGCCGGAGACCAGCACATAGTAGAGCTTTCTGTCCTTCTGCCAGAGGAGTCCCACCAGGCCGGATTCTTGGCTGGCAAAGGCCTGAGCCTTGAGGCCCTCGACGGTCAGCTCGCGGCTCTCTCCCAAAAGCAGGAGGGGCTTGATCTCATCGGCCGCCTGAGGATCTTTGAGCAAGAATACGGTAATTCCCAGGCTCTCTACGCTCTGGGCAAAGGGTGAGTTAGCGGCCGGCACGAGCGCCGCATGTACGGAGAAGAGTTCGCCTTCAAAGATCGGGTCCGCTCGATCGATGCGCTCGATCTCAAACCCCTCGATCTGCGGAGGTATAAGCGTCTGCGGCTCCGTTGCAAGTGGTGGAGTTGCTGTGCCCGACGGCGCTCCGCCTTGCAGGGCGATCAGGGCCACTAGCAAGGCTACGGCCGCTCCGATCAAAATCAGCATCACCCCTGATAGATTGGGCATGGCCTCACTATAAGCTGAAGTGCTCTTTTTGTCAACTGGGAGTGAGAGGGAACTCTTGCTATAATCTCATCGAATTGATCCGATTTTTTGCGGCTTTGGAGCGTGGCGCGATGTCCAAGGGTCGAGTGCTGGTCGCGATGAGTGGAGGGGTGGATAGCTCCGTAGCAGCTCTTTTGCTTAAGCAAGAGGGCTATGAAGTCATCGGGGCCACCCTCAATTTGTGGTCCTACGAGGGCCGAGAGGAGCCCTACAACGGGTGCTGCTCTTTGGAGGTGCGCGCCGTGGCCCAGCAGTTGGGCATCGAGCATCATTTCATAGACGAGGGGGAGGCCTTCAAGCGCGAGGTCGTCGATCCGTTCATCGCGGAATACGTGTCGGGGCAGACGCCCAGCCCTTGCGGAAGATGCAACCGCCAGGTGCGCTTCCCTCGGCTGCTGGCGCTCGCAGATCGGCTGAACTGTGAGTATCTCGCCACAGGGCATCACGCCCGCATCCGCTGGGAAGACGGCATCTATTATCTGCTCAAGGGGCGCGATCCCCTGAAAGATCAGTCCTATTTTCTTTATGGGCTCGGCCAGGAGGAATTGCGAAGAATCCTCTTCCCCATTGGAGAATATCTCAAGGAAGAAGTCTGGGAGATGGCGCGTCGAGCAAAGCTCGTCTCGGCCCGCAAGCCTGAGAGTCAAGATCTCTGCTTCTTACCCCAGGGAGATCTCGTGCGCTTCTTGAAGGAGCGGGCGAACGGGGCTCTACGGCCGGGCGAGATCATCGACGCCCAAGGGCGGGTCCTCGGGCAACACCAGGGGCTCGCTCTTTATACCATTGGCCAGCGACGCGGCCTAGGCATCAGCACGGGAGAGAAGCTCTATGTCGTCGCGCTCGACCCAGAGCGCAATCGCGTCATCATCGGCCCGGAGGAGGAACTCTATGCCGATGGGTTGATTGCGGAGCAAGTCCATTTCGTCTATGGGGGTCCACTTAGGCGCGCCGAGCGGGTCGAGGTGAAGATCCGCTATCGCAGCCGCCCGGCCTCCGCCCTCCTAGAGCCCCTGAGGGAGGAGAGCCGCGTGCGGGTTCTCTTCGATGAGCCGCAACGGGCCGTCACCCCCGGCCAGATCGCCGTCTTCTATCAGGGCGAAAGAGTCCTCGGGGGAGGAACGATCCTTCAGGCCGTGGCTGTTCCAAAAGCGGGATGCGCGCGTGGCGCGAGGCTCAGCGGGCGAGGATGAGTCCTTCCATGCCCTTGCTTCGCCAGATGGGATCGTAGACCTCGTAGCGGCGACCCCGGACGAGGTCGACCCAGATCGTGATAGATCCGCTGGGCCGAAGCACATCGATCTTGGCGATCACCGTGCGCTCCACGGGGTCGTAAATCTCAATCTGGTGGAGGATCCTGCCCTGATTGTTGAAGACGACCTTCACCCGGCCCGATTGCAAGTTGACGCGATCGGGGGTGATCTTGTACTCCGTGAGAGTGAACTGGCCCTCCTTGAGAATGGTGCTGTCGGAGGGGGACTTGGGGCCGAAGAGGGTCCAACCGACGAGGGCCAGTGCGGCCCCGATGACGATGATCGCTATCACACGTTCCATGAGCGAAGATGTTCCTCCTTGCTGTTGGAATCAAGATCGAATGTCCTCGTGATGGGTTGATCATACTGGAGAGAAGGCCCAGTCGTCAACTCAGCTGTGCCCTGACGCATGGACATTCGAGACTCCCAGGCCCAGCCGGCTGTTCCGGGTTCACCTTGACGGCCCTTCCATCAGCACCTACAATCTCCGTGGATCTTGCCGGAGGGATGGCCGAGCGGACGAAGGCATCGGTCTTGAAAACCGAAGGGCGAAGAGCCCCGGGGGTTCGAATCCCTCTCCCTCCGCCCAATGTTTTGACAAATCGCAAGCCGCGCTTTAGAATGGCTTGCGCCACTGGAGAGGTAGTCAAGCGGTCGAAGACGGCGGCTTGCTAAGCCGTTGTAGGGCGAAAAGCTCTACCGTGGGTTCGAATCCCACCCTCTCCGCCCGGCCTGTGCTAGGTGGGGGGCTAGCGGTCCCCTGCATCCGAAAGCCGCTTAAGCGGAGCCGAAGGATCTCCCGAGAGGCCTTCCCCTGGGAGCGCACTCGGCGCAAGCGGCGCTGAAGGCTGAGCCCTCTACGGCGCAGACTGGCAAACCCCGCCAGGCCCGGAAGGGAGCAACGGTAAGCGAGTCCCTGCGGGTGCTAGAGGATCCCTTGGCCGGAGCCGGCTGCCCGAGAGACGCCCGGAGGAACGCCCCGAAGGGATCCCGCACAGGCCATCCCTTTCCCCCATTTGTCTGCGGCTGTGCCTCCCCTTATAATGGAGCAACATGGGCAAGCTGGCCATCTCTCCACCCATCACCAACGCCTCCGGACCCCTCTCCGTCACCCAAGAAGAGCTCGAAGCTTTGGGAAGATCCAAGAGTGGGGCCATCGTCACAAAATCCATGACCCACTGCCCGCGCGCAGGAAACCCGGAGCCCCGATTGGCTCCTCGGCTTAACAGTGGGCTCGGCTCGCTCAACTCCATGGGGCTTAACAACCTAGGTTATCGTGAGTACGCTAAGCTCGTCCCCAAGCTCAAAGCCTTCAAAAAGCCCGTGATTGCCAGCATCTCCAGCGCCCCCTGTGAGCATAACTTGAGCCTCGAAGAGCAATATTGCGAGATGGCCCAGACCCTGGCAAAGAGCGGGGCAGACATGCTCGAGATCAATCTCTCCACGCCCAACTTGACGGGCATTCCTATCTCCAACGATCCAGAGGCCATCGAGCGCATCCTCACCCCCATCTGCCAGGCCGTCAAGATCCCCATCAGCGTCAAAGTCTCGCCTTATAATAATACGCTCCCGCTCTTCCAGAGGGTCGCACAACTCCTGATGGAGTTGGCCGTGGAGGTGGTGGTCACGATGAATTCCGAGCCCAACGCGATGGATATTGATTTAAAGACGCGGGCGAAGGTGCTCAAGCCGCGGGAGGGCTATGGGGGCCTCGGTGGCCCAGCCATCCTGCCCATCGCCCTCGGCGAAGTCCATCGCTTCTACACCTTCTTCCAGAAGCATCGCAGCCCCATCGAAGTCTGGGGCTGCGGCGGCATTGTTTGCGCTGAAGACGCGCTCAAGCACTTTCTGGCTGGCGCGTCCGTCGTGCAGGTGGGCACGGCGCTCCTCTGGAGAGGCCCAGAGATCTTTGAAGAGCTTTGGCAGGGGATCGAACGCTGGCTGGACGAAAACGGCATCTTAAGCCTCGAAGAGATCATAGGAACGGTGCGAGAACTCTGATGAGAGTCCTACGCGGCGGCCAAGTCTTCCTCGAGGGAAGACTCGCTCAAACGGAGATCGCCTTCGATGAAGAGGGCATCCAGGCCATTGGGAGCGAGCTGGACGGCGAGTCCATCGACTGCTCAAAGCTCATCATCCTGCCGGGCATGATCGACGTTCATGTCCACTTCCGCGATTTCCATGAATCTCACAAAGAGACGTGGCAGACGGGCGGGTGGGCAGCCGTCCAGGGCGGAGTCACCACCGTCATGGCCATGCCCAACACAGACCCGCCTAGCACGACCATTGAAATGATTCGAGAGCAGAGGAGAAGAGCGGAGGCTTCGCCTGTGAATTTTGGACTCTTCGGTGGAATTGTGCCCGAAAACCTCAAATCGATCCCTCTTCTTGCGCCGCAAGTCGCGGCGTTTAAGCTCTACATGGGCGAGACGACCGGAGGGCTTCGTATTACGCGCCGCTCGCTCCAGAAAGAAGCCTTCGCGCGTGTAGCCGAGACGGGAAAGATCTTGGCCGTGCATGCCCAGCGCCTCGACTCCCCCTCGGAAGCGCACGATCTGGAGAGCGCGCTGGAGCTGGCGGTGCAAACGGGCGTTAAGCTCCATCTCTGCCACGTGCGCACTCAAGAGGGACTGGAGCTGGCACAGGAGGCCAAGGAGGATGGGCTCGATGTCACGATCGAGACGTGCCCGCATTATCTCTTCTTCACCCAGCGGGATCTTGAGAAGCAGGGCACGTCTCTCAAAGTGAATCCACCCTTGACCACAGAGGAAGATCGCACATTCCTCTGGTGGGCTCTGGAGAAGGGCTGGATTGATATTTTAGCCAGCGATCATGCTCCGCACACAGTAGAAGAGAAACAGAGGCCCTTTGAGAGGGCGCCCTTTGGGTTGCCGGGCGTGGAGACGACGCTGCCATTGATGCTCGACGCCGTTCAGAGAGAAAAGATCTCGCTGGCCCGTCTGGTGGAGGTGTTCTCCACAAGACCCGCGGAGCGCTTCGGCTTCTCTACCAAGGGGCGTATTGCTGTTGGCTGCGACTCTGATTTTGTGATCGTGGATCTTGGAAGGCGGGATCAGGTGAGGCGAGAGGCGCTGGCTACGAGGTGCGGCTGGTCACCCTATGAGGGTTTTTTGATTAAGGGCTGGCCTGTGAGGACCTTCGTACGAGGCCAGCAAATCTTTAGCGCGCTCTAGCTACTACCAGCCCAGCTTTGGGTACGCCCGGCAGGATTTGAACCTGCGACCTCTGGCTCCGGAGGCCAGCGCTCTCATCCCCTGAGCTACGGGCGCGCAAGCATGGAGAGTGTAGCTAGGGTCGAGGGCTTTTGTCAAGCCGCAAACTCCATCCCCGCAATCCCACTCAAAATCTCAGTCTTGACCGATCTGCTCGTCTTCAACCTCCGCGCCGATTTGCCGGAGCGTCTCCTTCACCTTGTGTTCTAGGGTCGTCCTCTTGATACCGCTCTGCGAGCGGGCATGGAGGTGCACCTTGATCTCAATATCAGCGCCCTCCTGCTGTAAGGGCATGAGGACGCCACGCAGGAAATCTGAGAGCTTGTTCGATGGGAGCTTAATACGCATATCCAGCGCACGGATGGCTTCACTCGCACGTGGCGTGACGGTCGCAGCACCGGACGGTTCCCCCGTTCCTTCCCCACCGGCTACGGCCACACCTTCTTCGGGACGCCTTTCACCAGCCTCTTCAGGACGAGGTGCGACCCTCTCCTTACGGATGAGAATGGCATCTTGCAGTGCTGAAGCGGGTGCCGATTCATTGAAATAGATTCGTTCTCCAGTGCGCAGTGCAAATTCTCCGTCCTGGACACCTTGGGATACAGCCTGCTCTAACACCTGCTTGCCCTCCAACATCGGAAGGTGTGGGTATCGCAGAAACGCCTCATAGATCTCAGCGAGAGCTTTCTCTGTTTCGCCTTCACCCACGGCCTTCTGCAACACGTGCCGTGGCGAGATCCGATCCAGCAAGAGTTCCTGACCCTTCAAGTATTCGTATGCTCGCTTGGCCAGAGTATTTTTGACGCCAGCCGTGGGTAAACCCAGATCGAATTGTGCAACCCCTCGATCACTGGCTTTTATCAGCCGTCGATACGCGGAGAGCAATCCAAACGAGATCTTCCCCTCGGCATCCTTGAGCCGCGCCTCCAGCGTCTCACGGTTCTCTTCGGAGAGCTGACGCACCACGCTCCTGTCATCCCGTATCGAGCGAAGCGCGAGATAGCGCTTCACTAAGCGATAGAGCTCTGAGAGTTCAGCAGCGTCCGGTGCGAGGATCATTAGAGTATTCTTGTACACTCGGAACGTAGAGCCGCTCTTCTCAACTAGTTCGCATATGAAGGTTTCATTGGCTTGCTCCCCCTCCAGCACTGCGAGTTTCAATTCCTTCGTGTCCGGGACATCGCTCGGATCATGAGGGTGGAGATAGACCTTCAGCTCTCGACCAGCGAGCCCCTCCAGCCGGTCGAAGATCTCT
>JBBIOR010000014.1:0-25743 GCA_037443265.1 Candidatus Fraserbacteria bacterium
GCCCCTCTTGACAGCCCTCTCTCCCTCCGCTATAATCCAGTTAGCAGTCTCCATATTAGACTGCTAAATCCGGGATCATGCCCCATCAAAGGAGGGAGCAAAGATGGTGCGACTTCCAGACCTCTGGAGGGAGCCGTTGCGCTTGAGTCGACGCATGGAGCGGCTCTTCGATGAGTTCTTCAACGATTGGCCGTTTGAGGCAGCCACCCTCGGACGAACGGATATCTATGAAAAAGACGGTCAGCTCGTCTATGAGACGGAGTTGCCCGGAGTCAAGCGCGAGGACATCCACATCCGCGTCGAGGAGGATCGCTTGATCGTCTCCGGCGAGATCCGGCGCGAGGAGCAGATCGCGGAAGAGAATTATCTGCGCATGGGGCGCCGCTATGGGAAATTCCAGCGCTCCTTCCCCCTTCCTGAGGAGATCACAGACCCGAAGAAGATCAAGGCCAAGTTCGAGGACGGCATCCTAAAAATCAGCGTGCCTCTTAAGGAATCCCTCAAAGGACGCCCGCGCCCGATCGAGATCGAAGTCGAGTAAAGCAGTCCGGCTGGCAAGAGCCCCCGGTCGTGCCCAGGCGGCTCTTTGCTTTGATCCCCACCCCGTTCTATAATGACCGCTAAGGGGTGCTGATGACGAAGAGCCGCTGGATGGGACGCGACGTGATCTCCATCCGCGACTTTTCCAGAGAGGACATCGAGATCGTCCTCCACGAAGCCCGCCATATTCAACCCGAGCCCAATCTTCTCCGTGGCCGGGTCATGGCTTCGCTCTTCTTCGAGCCCTCTACAAGAACCCAGCTCAGCTTCGCCAGCGCCTGCGAGAGGCTGGGCGGTCAAGTCCTGGGCTTCTCCAGCGCCGACGCCAGCAGCAGGGCCAAAGGGGAAACCCTGGCAGACACCATCCGCATGGTCGAGGGCTATTCGGATGTGATTGTCCTGCGCCATCCCTTGGAGGGCAGCGCGCGGCTAGCAGCCGACATCGCCCAGATCCCGGTCATCAATGCCGGAGATGGAGCGAATCAACACCCGACCCAGACGCTGCTGGATCTATTCGCCATCGAGCGGTTCTCAGGCCAAATCGACGGACTCTCCATCGGCATGGTCGGCGATCTCAGATACGGCCGCACCGTGCATTCTTTGGCCACCGCGCTCACCCGCTTCCGGAAGATCAAGCTCCGGCTGATTGCACCGCCGACTCTAAGAATGCCTCCCTCCGTCCTGCGAGAACTAGAGGGCCGACTCGAGTACGAAGAGCAAGAAGAACTCAATCTAAGAGGCCTGGACGTCGTCTACGTCACCCGCATCCAGAAAGAACGCTTTCCGGACATCGAGGAGTACGAGAGAGTCAAAGGGGCCTATGTGATTAGAGCCGAGACGGTCAAGCAGCTCAAAGCGGATGCGATCATCCTGCATCCGCTGCCACGCGTGGACGAGATCCATCCTGAGGTCGATGCCCTCCCCCAAGCGAAGTACTTCGAGCAGGCCAAGGGAGGCGTCCCTGTGCGCATGGCTCTTCTGAAGCTCCTGCTTGGAGGAGGCGGTTGATGTCTGAGGAACTGAAAGTCTCCAAGATCCGACGTGGGACCGTAATTGATCACATCCGGGCCGGCATGGCTCCAGCCGTCTTGAGAATCCTGGGCATCGACCGTGGCTTCTCCGATGTCGTGGTGGTCGCCATGAACGTGAGGAGCACTCAGCTGGGCAGCAAGGACATTGTCAAAGTGGAGAATCAAATTCTGGACGAAGAGACATTGAAAAAGATCTCGATCATTGCGCCCCAGGCCACGATCAACATCGTGAAGGACTATCAGATTGTGGAGAAGCGCGGCATCTCGCTCCCTCAGGAGCTGCGCGGGATCTTAAGATGCCCCAATCGCAACTGCATCACGAACTTCCCGGCTGAGAGGGTGCAATCCTTCTTCATCTGCGAAAAGGAAAATCCTCCGCAGTTCCGCTGCCATTACTGCGAGGAGCTGGTCGAAGAGGCGCGGGTTGAGCTGATCCTCTGATGCGGGCTTTTTTCTGTCTTGAACTCGAAGCTCTTCTGCAGCAAGAGCTGGATCACATCACGCAAGAATTGAGAAAGACCCGCGTGAGGGCCAGTTGGGTGAGGGCAGAAAATTTGCACGTCACTGTAAAATTTCTTGGAGAGATCAGCGAAACACTTGTGCCGCAGCTCTCCGCCGCCGGGCGCGAGGCCATCCTCAAGAGCGGAACCACTCAGACGATCGAGTGGGAACTGGATCGACTCGGCGCGTTCCCGAACGTAGAACGACCACGGGTGGTCTGGGTGGGCTCTTCTCGCGAGCCTGAGGCTCTGGGACAGCTCGCAACTCAACTGCAAGAGAAGCTGCAGCCGTTGGGCTTTGCCCCGGAGCGAGATCATTTTGTGACGCATATCACACTCGGACGGGTCAAGGAGAACGGCCCAGGGGTTCGAGCCCTTACGCAGGCTCTTCGCTCCATCCAGCCCTTTTGCTTCAAAGCGCGCGCGCGCGAGCTCACGCTGATGGAGAGTCAACTCACGCCTCAGGGTTCGATCTATAAACCCGTCTTTAGGCTTCCCTTCTCGAGGTAGGAGCCCACATGCCCTTTGAGTATCGCGAGCATACAGGGGAGGTTCATCTCGTGGGAATCGGAAAGAGCATCGAGGAGGCGTTTGCCGAGGGGGCGAAAGCCCTCTTCAACCTGATGGCGAATCTCGACCACATTGAGCCCAAAGAGGCCGTCGAGATCTCGTGCCGAGGCGAGAACCTCGAGATGCTTTTTGTGGAGTGGCTGAACGCGCTAATCCTGCACAAAGACGCCCAAGGCTTTGTCTTCTCGCGCTTCGAGATCGAGCCCATCCGCAAGACGACTCAGGGGTATGAACTCGCCTCGAACGCGTGGGGTGAGCCCTTTAATCCCAAAAAGCATGAGAGCCGCGTGGACGTGAAGGCTGCCACATACGCGGGCCTTAAGTGCGAAAAGACCTCTGAAGGCTGTCGCGTGGAGTGCGTGGTGGATATTTAGTCCATGCGGGCTTCGCCGCGCTTGACCAGGGGATCTCGGCCGCTGGCTCCCGGATGCCTCTCTGTCAGCATCTCTTTGGTGTAGATCATCTCTTCTCGGGTGTAGCCCGAAAGCTCATACTCGTCACTGAGCACGATGCAGTCGACGGGGCAGATCTCCTCGCAGTCTCCCACGAAGATGCAGCGCAGCAGGTTGATCTGAAACTCTTCGGCATAGCGATGGGATTTCGAGATGGGCTGGTCTTTGGGATTGGGGGCGTCCTTCACATAGATGGCCTGAGCCGGGCAGACGATCTCACAGAGATGGCACGCGATGCAGCGCTCCAAGCCGTCTTCCCAGAGCCTCAAGTAATGACGCCCGCGGAACATCGTCGGCGGCTTCCGCTTCACATCGGGATATTCGATCGTTATGGGCTTCTCAAAGAGATAGCGGAAGGTGACGCTCATCCCTTTGAGCATGGCCGACAGGCCTTCTAAGGCGTTCTTCACAGACATGATTCGATCACCGATCCACGTCTCCTAGCACAGGATCAATGCTGGCGATGGCCACGACGGCATCGGCCAGATACCCGCCCTCAATCAGAAGGGGCAGCGCTTGGACGTTGGCAAACGAAGGCGAGCGCATCCGTACTCGAAGGGGCTTGTTGCTCCCGTCGCTTATGACCCAGTAGCCCTTCTCGCCTCGAGGCGACTCGATGGTGACGTATGATTCGCCCGGCGGGACAAAGTGTCCCTTATGCGGATGAGGCTTCTGAATGCGACGATCTTCTACGATCACCGGGCCTGCCGGCAGCCTCTCGAGGGCCTGCTCGATGATCCGAAGACTCTGCTCCATCTCGGCCATCCGGATCAGATAGCGCGCATAGGCATCCCCGGCCTGCTGCGTGGGAATCTCAAATTGAAAATCGCCGTAGGCAGAGTACGGGAACGCTTTTCGTACATCATAGGCGACGCCACAGGATCGCAACATCGGCCCGGTCAGCCCATAGGCATAGCATTGCTCTGGGGTGACGACCGCCACGCCCTCGTTGCGCATCCTCCAGATGGGATTCTTCGTCAGAAGATCATGATACTCTTCGAGGTGAGGGCGAAACTCTCTGATGAAGTTTCGGACGGCATCCTCGAAGCCACGGGGAAGATCGCGCATCACGCCGCCAACTCTGAAATATCGCGGGAACATCCGGGCCCCCGAGACCATCTCAAATAGATCCAAGACGGCCTCGCGGTCGCGGAAGCAGTACATGAACACGCTCGAGACGTTGAGTTCCAGCGCACCGGTCCCCAGCCAGACCAAGTGACTCGCGATCCGGGCCAGTTCGCAGATCATCACGCGTATGTATTGAGCGCGCTTGGGGGCCTCAATCCCGAGGAGTTTCTCGACGGCCAGCACGTAGCCCATCTCTTCGTTGGGCGCGGAGAGATAATCCATGCGGTCGATCAACGGAATGGCTTGATGATACGTGCGGTACTCGCATTCTTTCTCAATGCCTGTATGCAGATAGCCGATGTGGGGCTCACAGTGGACGATCCGCTCTCCGTCGAGCTCGAGCACGAGACGCAATACGCCGTGCGTGCTGGGATGCTGGGGTCCGAGATTGAGCACCATCGTCTCTGGACCCTTAATCTCGTCCGTGGGCACTCTTTCTAGATTCAGATCCCAGTGTTCTTTATTCATGTTGTTTGGGGATGATTTCGCTCGGGAGCTTCTGGCTGATGGCTCCCTTGAACTCCACGGGCTCTTCCGTAAGCGGGTAGTCCTTTCGCAAGGGGTGTCCGATCCACTCGTCGGGCATGAGGATTCTCCTCAGGTGGGGATGCCCTTCAAAGCGAATTCCGTAGAAATCGAACAATTCTCGCTCGAACCAGTTGGCCATGGGCCAGAGCTTTGTGGCCGAAGGCAGCAGCGGATCATCGCGCCCCACTTTCACTTTGAGGATCAACTTGACGAGCTGTTCTGACGAATGAAGCACATAAATCACATGAAAGTACGGCTCGATTTCCAGATAATCCGCTGCGGTTAGATCATAAAGCACGTTGAATTGAAGCTCCTCTTTGGCGAACTTCAAAAGATCCATCAGAGCCTCTTTCTTGACCACGAGCATCGTCTGGCTGGATTTAAGGACGATCTTTTCGAGGATGGCCTCGGGGTATCGCTCGCGCATTCGGGCCACGGCCTTCTCTAGGTGCTCTGCGTTCTCCACGGCGCTTCTTCGTAAACTCCTTTGAAAGGGTTGCGCCTATATTACCAGAAACCCCACGCAGCATCAATGATGAGCATAAGGGAGCGTCGGCCACTGCGCGGCTACCTCCCCAGCCAAGTAGAACGAGCCTGTAATGCAGAGCACATCATCTGGATGAGTGAGCTGGCAGGCTCGCTGGAGCGCTCTTTCTATATCGAGCTCAGCCTCACACACGAATCCGGGGCAAAGCTCTTGGGTGATCCCTCGAAGCTCTTGGGGATCGATGCCCCGAGGGTGGCCAATGCCAGTGAAGACGGCGCTCTGGGCAATCGGCAGGATCTCGCGCAAACTGGCTCTGATGTCTTTGTCTCGCGACATTCCCATCAAGAGCACGATCCGCTTGCTTGGGTAATGCGCTTTCAGCGTCTCACGGAGGGCTCGCAGTGCCGCCGGGTTATGGGCCACATCCAGAATGACCGTAGGGTGCTCCGATAGCACTTCGATTCGACCGCGCAGGCGCACGCTCGCCAAGCCGCTGCGGATTTGATCTTCTCTGAAGTTGATCTTCAAGCTTGCGCCCAGGGCTTCGAGGGCTGAAACAGCGACCGCGGCATTCTTCCGTTGATGTGCTCCTAAGAGGGGCAAACGGAGATGATCATATTGCCGTCGCCAGGTTTCGACGGCAAACTCTTCGGACGACTCTTTCAACCGAAAATCTCTCTCCATCACAAAGAGTGGGGCTCCTCTGACTTCGGCCGTCTCTTGAATCACGCCCGCCGGGCCAGGATCAGAGACGCCGGAAACTAGGGGAATCCCCGGCTTGATGATGCCCGCTTTCTCTTGCGCAATCTTCTCAAGGGTGTCGCCCAAGATGTGCATGTGGTCGTAGGCGATGCTGGTGATGACGCAGACGACCGGCCGGACGACGTTCGTGGAGTCGAGTCGCCCACCCAAGCCGACCTCCAGGACCACAAAATCGACGTTCATTTCGGCAAAATACGTCAATGCCAGGACCGTGATGAGATCGAAGAACGTCAGTGGATTGCCTGCCACGCGTTGCCTTTCCAGATGGAGATGGAGACGATTCATCATCTCCACGAAGTCTCCATCCGGGATGTCGTGTCCGTTGATAGAGATTCGCTCGTTTAATCTGATCAGATGCGGCTTCGAGAAGAGCCCCACCCGATAGCCGGCTCTGCGCAACATGGAAGCCACCATCGCGCACACAGAGCCTTTGCCCTTCGTTCCCGCCACATGAACGATGGGGTATTGCCCGTCGGGATTGCCCAGTGTGGTCAAGACAGCTCTCACGCGATCGAGATCCAACACATCCCGGCTGTAGCGGAAATCCGCGATCCGCTCATAGTTGGTGAACTGAGCGATATAGCTGTACGCATCGGAAAACGTCTTAAACGGCCTCATAGCTGCTCCGGATCCTCCATTTCAGCCATAGTAGCATAATGGGAGATCTTGCACCTCTTGAGCGGGTTATGCTATCATCAGGCAACATTTCAAAAGCGGGGTGGATCCATCCATGGCGACGCTTTCCCAGCGATTGCTGAGGGAATTGCAGGAGGTTCGTGAAGAACTCGTCAGCGTGGCCAGCCGGCTGAAGCCTGAGGAATTCGATTGGCATCCACGGCCGGACATGAAATCTCCCAAAGAGCTGCTCCAAGAGATCGGCACAATGGAAAAAATCTGTATGACGGTTGTGGCCAGAGGCCCTAAGCTGGACTGGGATCGCGCCGTCTCCTGGAGCGGGAATGATGTAAAGGCCTTTTTGAAGGATCTTGAGGCCATTCGAGCCGAGACCGTCCGTCATCTCCAGTCCGCACGCGATGAGGAGTTGCACAAGCCAGTTCCCTTGCCTGAAAACTGGCATCAGTACTTCGGAGGGCCTACTGTGGAGCCCGAGGAGATCGTCCGCTGGGTTGCGCGTCACGAGTATTATCATCTGGGGCAGCTCATCACCTACCGCTGGCTGCTCGGTTATAACCCGTACAAAGAGGCATCATAGCCTACAAACTCAGCCCTGAGATCGCTGTTCGCGGCAGCGATGAAGATCAACTAAAGTGGTGGCGACGGCTGCTCGACTTCGTGGTCTATACGCATAAAGGGGCAGCAGCTGGGAGACGACGTGGAGAAAGCCTCAGTCGGGACAGCAGCCGGCGGGAACGAGTTCACCCTCCCTTTCAAGCTTTTGGGCCTCGACGACCGCGATGGCCGCGAGATTCGGGAAGATCAAGATGTTTGCCGGCTCTTTGACAGGGTTCAGCGACGCCGGGCGTGTACGCCAGAGAGAGAGATCCCGCTGAGTGGGACACGGCTTAGTCGGAGTGATCTCCAGTTTGCCGGGCGGTCGCCTGCTATGATAATCCAACGCCTCTTGTTTGAGTACCATAGGCCACCCCTTCCTGTTCTGCTTCCACTCTAGTTCGCCGCCTTTGTGAGCGCCATGATCAGCGACAGCTTCCTCTGTGATTGCGATCAGGGCGACGGCTGCGCCACGCACGCCCTGCCGGGCCAGATGCCGCTGATCGTCCGGGTCTATGACCAAGATCATTGCTGAGCGCGTGAGGTATAGCGAGACTGAGAGTATGAAGACGCTGGTGCTAGGCTTGGGCAACGAGGTCTTAAGCGACGATGGGGTAGGGATCCTAGCCGCGCGGGTCCTCAAAGAAGCGCTAGATGGCCGAGCGGACGTGATTGAAAGCTCGCTGGCAGGCCTGGCGCTTCTGGAGTACTTCATCGGCTACGAGCGGGCCATCGTGATCGATGCCGTGAAGACGGGCCGCTGTCCGGCAGGGACCATCTATGAGCTGAGCCCGGACGAGCTCGACTCCGCTCTCGCTCCCTCGCTGCACTGCGCGGGGGAGATGCTGGCGGTCGCCGAAAGACTCAAGCTCGATTTTCCCAAGGAGATCAGGATCTTTGCGGTCGAAGTGGCAGATCCCTACACGATTGGCGGCCCTTTAAGTCCGCCTGTCCGCAAGGCTTTCAAAGAGCTCCTGCAACGAGTAGAATCGCTGGTGAAGCGGTGGCAGCAAGAGGCCGTCCCTGCCCTCGCTACGCGTCTCTACGCAAATCCGGAGGAAAGGAGCTGGGAATGACTGAAGTGGTGATTGTCGATGCGGTAAGAACCCCCATGGGACGCTTTCAAGGGCGCCTGTCTCAATTCACAGCTCCAGAGCTGGGTGCGGCGGTGATTCGGGCCCTCAAAGAGCGCAATGATCTTGAGGGTGACGAAGTCGATGAAGTGATCATGGGCAACGTCGTTCAAGCCGGAGTGGGGCAGGCCCCGGCCCGACAGGCCTCGATTCGCGCTGGGATCTCTGCAGCTGTTCCGGCCGTCACAGTCAATAAAGTCTGCGGCTCGGGGCTCAAGGCCGTGATCCTGGCCGCCCAGGCGATCAAGTGTGGAGATGCCCAGATCGTCATCGCAGGAGGCATGGAGTCCATGAGCAACGCGCCGTATCTGCTCTTCGGCGCTAGAGGCGGCTTCCGCTACGGCGATCAGAAGCTTATCGACGCGCTGATCCACGATGGGCTGTGGTGCGCCTTTGAGCAGCAGCACATGGGGAACGCCGCAGAGTACACAGCGGGAAAATCGAAGATCTCGCGCGAAGAGCAGGATCGCTTTGCCTATGAGAGCCACCGGAAGGCCGTCAAAGCGATGGAATCTGGGAAGTTTGCCAATGAGCTCATCCCGCTTCAGGCTAAAGATGGCCCCATCGACAAAGACGAGACCCCTCGGCCGGACACGTCGCTGGAGAAGCTGGCCAAGCTGCGCCCGGCTTTCAAAGAGAACGGCACCGTGACGGCGGGAAACGCGCCCGGTCTTAACGACGGCGCTTCGGCTCTGCTTCTGATGTCGAACGAAGAGGCCAAGAAGCGCGGCTATAAGCCGCTGGCCACCATTGTTGATTATGCCATCGCCGGGACGGAGCCGATCGATCTCTTTTACGCGCCCATCTTCTCAACGCGCAAGCTCCTGGAGAAGATGGGCCTCACAATCGATCACTTTGATCTCATCGAAGTCAACGAGGCGTTTGCGGCTCAGGCGCTGGCCGATGGGAAAGAGCTGGAGTGGGACTGGTCGCGGGTGAACGTGAACGGCGGCGCGATCGCGCTGGGCCATCCCATCGGCGCAAGCGGCGCCCGGATTTTGACCACTCTTGTGTGGGCGATGAAGGATCGCGCCGCACAGACCGGCCTGGCCACGATCTGCATGGGCGCAGGCAACGGGATCTCGCTAGCCGTGAAGGCGGGGCGCTAAAGCGGGCGCTCCCTCAGTGAGAAGCTTTTCAGACGATCGTCTGCTCCGTCTCTGGAGGAGAGAAGCGTACGGTTCTGCGGCATGATCTCTGTCATGGACGTGGCGTTTGCTATTAGCTATATTCACATCTGAAAGTCTCAATTGAAGCTGCGGAGGGATGGGTGCTCTATTCTGGAACCTGCGAGTACGCCATACGGGCGTTGACGCATCTCGCGCTCTATCAGGCAAAGCACGGGCCGCAAGCGATGTGCCGCGTCAACGAGATCGCCGAGACCGAAGGGATTCCTCGTCTTTCAAATGCTCGTGCGGGCAGGGATTCTCCATTCGTCGAAAGGCTGCAACGGTGGCTTCGCGTTGGCCAGACCCGCCAGATAGTACTTGGAGCGGACGACGCTGCGCGATGTGGCAGAGGCCGTGGATACCGAACGTGCCCGAGGCTAAATGCGGGAAATGAACGGCTAACGCGCGCGCTCAATGCGCGCGGCGCAGACCTTCAGCTCAGTGATCCCGCAGATGGGGTCGACCGCGTCGTTGGTGAGGGTATTCGTAGGCACCTCGGCATAGTGGAACGGCATCCAGAGGACGCCCGCTTTGATCTCTACGATCTGGGCCTTCACCGTGAGTACGCCACGGCGGGTGCGCACCTGCACCCGATCTCCAGCTTGAATGCCCAACCTCTGAGCATCTTGGGCGCTGATCTGCACGAAATTCTCCGGCTCGCCCCGGCCCGCTTTGGTCCGGCGGGTCATCGTCCCCGCGTTGTACTGCATAAACGTCCGGCCCGTCGTCAGCAAGAAGGGGTACTTATCGTCAGGGGGCTCTGCGGGCGGGAAGTACTCGACCCCGCTCAGAAGAGCCCGCCCCCGCCTGAACTTCTCCTTGTGCAAGAACTTCGTGCCCGGATGCCTTTCATCGGGGCAGGGCCACTGCAGCCCGTAGCTCCTCTCTAAACGGTTATAACGGATCCCCGCGTAGATGGGCACTAATCTTCTGATCTCTTCAAAGATCTCTTCCGGGTGGGAGTAGTGCATGGGGTAGCCCATGCATTGGGCAAGTTCACATAAGATGACCCAATCAGGCTTGCTATTCCCAATGGGCTCAATCGCTTTTCTTATGCGCTGAACGCGTCGTTCGGAGTTGACGAACGTCCCGTCCTTCTCAGCAAAGCTGGCCGCGGGCAAGACCACATGGGCAAATTGAGTGGTGCGGCTGGGGAAGATCTCTTGCACGATGAGTAGCTCAAGGCTCTGTAGAGCCTTCTCGACTTTGGCGATGTGGCCCTCGGTGAGCGCCGGGTCGCTCCCAATGATATAGAGCGCCTTGAGTTCGCCCATGAGCGCGCGCTCCCACATCCGCGAGCAGAAGAGGAAGTAGTCCTTCTGGGGCACCGGCAGCTTCACGCCCCAAGCCGCCTCAAACTTCTGGATGACTTGAGGATCTTCCCAGCTCTGGTAGCCGGGGAGCCACTCGGGAGCGCACATGTCCGTGGCGCCCTGGACGTTGTTTTGCCCGCGCAGCGCGTTGATCCCGCTCGATTCCCTGCCCAAGTTGCCCGTGATCAAGGCGAGGTTGCCCAGTGCCTTGACGTTGTCCACCCCGGTGCGATGCTCGGTCACTCCCAGACCGTAGACGATGCTGGCGGGCTTTGCGCGGGCGTACAGTTCCGCAGCTTCTTTGATCTGGGGCGCGCTCAAGCCGCAGAGTCTCTCTACGGACTCGGGAGTGTACTTCCGTACGACGCTCCAGAAGCGATCGAAGTGCTCGCAGCGCTCCTCGATGAACGCTGCGTCATGGAGACGATGGGCGATGATGTGCTGGGCCATGGCATTGAAGAGCGCCACTTCCGTCCCTGGCTGGATCTTTAAGTGAATCGTTGCAAGCTTGGCCAACTCGGTAGTCCGCGGATCGATGACGATGAGCTTGGCCCCATTTCGGATGGCTCTTTTGATCCAAACGGTCCAGATGATAGGGTGGGCGTGGGCGGTGTTGCTGCCCACAATCAGAAAGGCTTTGGGGCCGGGCTCTAGGAACTCCGAGATCGAGTTGGTCATGGCTCCACTACCCAAGACCTCTTTGAGCGCGATGGCTGTTGCCGAATGGCAGATGCGAAAGCATTGATCCACGTTATTGGTGCCCAGCACCGCGCGCGCGAACTTCTGCGCTAAATAATTCTCCTCGACGGTGGCGCGCGCGGAGCTGATCACCCCGATGGCGTCAGGGCCATAGCGCTCTTGGATGCGCTTGAGCTCCTTGGCTATAAAAGCATAGGCTTCGTCCCAGCTGATCTCGGCAAGCTGGTCGTTTTTGCGTAGGAGTGGCTTGGTAAGGCGTTCTGCGTGATGGACGACCTCATACGCCGTGGCGCCTTTGGGGCAGAGCGTCCCGCGGCTGATGGGGTGCTCCGGGTCAGGACGCAAGCCGATGACTTTGCCCTTCGCAGTCTTCAGAAGCAAGCCGCAGCCGACGCCGCAGTAGGGGCAGACGGATTTGACCTCTTTCATATGTGAATTCTCACCGCCGCCCTTTCCAGAGATTCCAATCTTCATAGTCCTTGACATTGTAGGGGGAATGTGTTTCAACTCACTATGACGAAGATCATCCGAGAGATACGCGAGGGCCGTCCCTTGGACTCCGCTCGCTTGCGCTACGCCGCTGGACATGCCGCGATCTTTCTGGGCATTGGCCTGGACGTCGATCCGAAGCCCATCTATTTGAAGGGCACGACCGGCATCTGCTACAAGAGATCCAGGCGCGCATGGATCGCGACTGGGATGCGCTGGTGAGCAAATGCCGCGGTCGCAAGCCCATCGCGATCTGAATGAGTATACGCCCTTGGCGGAGGAGGCGAAGCGCTATGGAGCTTAAGATCGTCAAGATTCAAAAACCTGAGGAGATCAATCTCATCTTGGGCCAAGCGCATTTCATCAAGACGGTAGAAGATTTGCATGAAGCGCTCGTGACGGCCGTGCCCAGGATCAAATTTGGGCTGGCGTTCTGTGAGTCGTCCGGGCCAGCACTCGTGCGCTTTAGCGGGACGGACCCTGAACTTCTGGAGCTGGCCAAGCAGAACGCGTTCCACTTGGCTGCGGGCCATAGTTTCATCATCTTCCTGCGAGACGCTTTCCCGGTCAACGTGCTAAGTGCCGTCAAGAACGTGCCGGAAGTCTGCCAGATCTTCTGCGCTACGGCCAATCCGGTTGAGGTAGTTGTAGTAGAGACGGAGCAAGGGCGAGGCATTTTGGGCGTGATCGATGGAATAAAATCCAAAGGCATTGAGAACGAGCCGGATATTAAACAGCGCAAGGAGTTCCTGCGCAAGATCGGCTACAAGCTATAAGGTAAGGAAAGAAGGAAAGATCTAAGGGAGCGCACCCAGGGCAGGGTAAGAGCTGGCCAGCTCGTTTCCCTCAACCAGATGGCCCTCGCTGGCTTTCGCTGGCCGACTTTGGTTTAATCTTTGAAGAGGAGGACGGATGAGCCAGAGACTTTCACCTGAGCAACTTCGACGTGTGTTCGACTCGAAAGAGCTGGGATGCGATACGACTGAAAATTTCCCGCCGCTTGTAGACATCATCGGCCAGGAGCGCGCCGTAAAGGCCCTCAAATTCGGTCTAGGCATCCAAGCTGTCGGCTTCAATACGTACGTGGCCGGACCTCCGGGCATCGGCAAGATGACAGCAGTTCAAGCGTTTCTGCAGGAGCTAGCGAAGAAGAAAGAGACTCCGCCGGATTGGTGTTACGTCAACAACTTCGCCGATCCCGATCAGCCCAAGGCGCTCAAGCTCCCCACGGGCCGCGGCCGCGAGCTTCAGCGGGACATGAAGAATTTCATCGAACACGTCCGACGCGAGATCCCCAAGGCCTTCGAGAGCGATGAATATGAAGCTCGACGCGAAGAGATCATCAAGACGTTTACCGAGCAGCGCGAGGCAGTGCTGGCGCACATCAGCGCGCACGCGATGGAAGCTGGCTTCACTCTTCAGGCGACGCCCATGGGCGTGCTCATGATCCCCGTCGTGAAGGGACAACCCCTAAGTGAAACGGAATTCCTTGCCTTGCCCACTGAGGAGCGTGAGAGACTGCAGCACCGCCGTGAGGAGCTCCAAGAAGAACTGAAGGTGGCCTTCAAACAGACCCGCGAGTTGGAGCGGCAGGCACAGGAGAAACTGCAAGAACTGGATCAGCGAGTGGCGCTGTTCATCGTCGGCGGCCTCATCGAAGACCTCTTCGAGAAATACAAAGACTTGCCGGAGGTCACGGAATATCTCAAGAGCGTCCAGAAAGCTATCCTCGAAGATATCGAGTCTTTCAAAGCCAAGCCGGCCAGTGAGCCACAGCCATCTCCGGATGGCGGGCCTCCGATGCCCTGGGTACAAGACCTGCCCTTCCGCAAGTATCAAGTGAACGTGCTGGTAGACAACAGCCAACAGCAGGGGGCTCCGGTCGTGGTGGAACTCAACCCCAGCCACAGCAATCTCTTTGGACGCATCGAAAAGGAGACGCTCTTTGGGGCGCTATACACGGACTTTACGATGATCAAGGCCGGCGCGCTCCATCGCGCGAATGGGGGTTATTTGGTCCTGCCCATTGAAGATCTTCTGAAGAATCTTTTCAGCTGGGATGGACTCAAGAGGGCCCTGCGCAGTCGGCAGATCGAGATCGAGGAGATGGGAGAGCGTTTGGGCTTTGTGTCTACCAAGAGCCTGCGGCCTCAGCCGATCCCACTCGATGTGAAAGTGATCCTCGTCGGGCACCCCCTGTTCTATTATCTGTTGCACGCCTACGATGAGGAGTTTCCTGAACTCTTCAAAGTCAAAGCCGATTTCGATACTCGCATGGACACCAACGAAGCGAACATTCGCGCGTTCATCTCGTTTCTGTGCACCCTCTGCCAGAAGGAGAAGTTGAAGCATTTAGACGCGGGGGCCATCGCCCAGATGCTCGAATATGCGGCGCGCCTAGCCGAAGATCAACAGAAGCTTTCTACGCACTTTGGGGCGATCGCGGATCTGGTGCGCGAGGCACACTTCTGGGCCTCACAAGATCGCTCGCGCTATGTCACCGCCCAACATGTCAAGCGGGCTCTCGAGGAGAAGGTCTATCGCTCGAAGCTGCTCCAAGAGCATATTGCAGAGCTGATCGCTCGAGGGACCCTGCTCATTGACACCCGGCAGCAAGTCATAGGCCAAGTCAACGGGCTCTCCGTGATCAATCTAGGGGATTATGAGTTCGGAAGACCGGTGCGGATTACGGCGAGTGTGGCTCCAGGTCGTGAGGGGATCATCGACATCGAGCGCGAGGTGGAGCTGGCCGGCCCGATCCACAGCAAAGGGGTCATGATCCTGGGCGGGTATCTCTCCTACCAGTACGCCCAAGGGATGCCGCTTTCTCTGGCCGCGCGGCTCGTCTTCGAGCAGAGCTATGAGGGCATCGAAGGCGATAGCGCTTCGAGCGCCGAACTGTACGCGCTGTTATCGGCGCTTTCTGGGTTGCCCCTCAAGCAGGGCATTGCTGTGACAGGCTCCGTCAATCAGCGAGGGGAAGTCCAGGCCATCGGCGGTGCCAACGAGAAGATCGAGGGCTTCTTCGAGATCTGCAAGCTCCAAGGACTGACCGGAGAGCAAGGCGTAATGATCCCGGCCAGCAACGTGCAGCACTTGATGCTGCGGGAAGACGTGATCGAGGCCGTGCGCCAGGGCCAGTTTCATATCTGGGCCGTCAAGACCATCGACGAGGGCATCGAGATTCTGACGGGAGTGCCGGCCGGTGAGCGCAGCCGTGACGGCACATTCAAGAAAGGGACTGTGAACTACCGCGTTCAGCAACGCCTGAAAGAACTGGCCGAGTGCCTGCAGGAGCTGCCTGAAGGAGCTCCACCCAAGAAGCGAGGGAAATCGCCACGCAAGAAACGTCCCTCTCCTCCAAAGCGACAAAGGACTTGAAAGACGTGCCCCCATGTGCTATAAAGATCTGAAGCTCTCATTATGATCTACTCAAACGCTTGTGAGTATGCGATTCGAGCTCTGACCTATCTGGCGCGGAATTCTGAGCAGGCGTGCCTAGCTAAAGAGATCTCACAAGGCGAGAAAATCCCGCATTATTTCCTGAGCAAGATCCTCCAAGATCTGGCAAGAAAGGGACTGCTCAAGTCTATGAAGGGACCTGGAGGTGGCTTCCGATTAGCCAAATCAGCCGAGAAACTCACGCTCTACGAGATCAAGAAGGCCATCGACGGTGTGGCCGATCTGGATGAGTGCGCCGTGGGACTTGCTCGGTGCAACGATCATATGCCTTGCCCGCTGCACGATACGTTCAAGCCTCTGCGCGAACAGATTAAAGAATATTTGCAGACGACCACGCTGGCAGACATGGCGAGTGCTGTCGAGAAAAAGAGGGCTTCAAAAGCCCGAAGAAAAGCCGCTAGATGAGCCGCGTCCAGATCGCACTAGAGAGAGCTATTCCAGAGTTCATTTTTGATCGTTCCCCCTTGCTTGTCTATTGGGAGGCTACACGCGCGTGTGATCTGGCCTGTGTGCATTGCCGTGCTGAAGCCATCCCGAAGAGACACCCGCTGGAGCTGAGCACAGCAGAAGCCAAGGCCCTCCTCTGCCAGATTGCGCAGTTTGATGAAAACCACGCCCCGCACGTGGTGATCACGGGTGGGGATCCGCTCCAACGTCCAGATCTCTTGGAGTTGATCAGGTATGGAAGGGAGCTTGGTCTCTCCATCTCCGTCACGCCGGCGGGCACTCAAAGACTCACCCCCAGAGCCATACAGGAGTTGCAAGAGGCAGGAGTGAGCAGCTTAGCGCTCAGCCTCGACGGCTCAGATGCCACCACACATGATGCCTTCCGCGGAGTCCCCGGCTCTTTTGGGTGGACGGCCCTAGCCGCCCAAGCGGCCGAGGCCGAAGGCATTCCGCTGCAGATCAACACCATGGTCACGGCCCGGACGCTGAACGATCTCCCCCGCACCTATGAGCGGGTGAAGAGCTGGAGAGTTACCCGCTGGGCACTCTTCTTTTTGATTGCTACGGGGCGAGGGCGAGCTCTCGAGGAGATCACACCTCAGCAGAGCGAGGCATGGCTCAACTGGCTCTGTGACCTGGCTGAGTCAGGGGAGACGCCTTTTGCCATCAAGACGACGGAAGCTCATCACATCCGCCGGATCGCATTTTTGCGGATGCAAGCACGGGGGATGGATGAAGAGCAGATTTTGAGAACACCCATAGGCCGTGGCTTCGGCGTGCGCGATGGGAACGGCATCGTCTTCGTGTCGCACCTTGGCCAGATCTACCCCAGCGGCTTTCTCCCCTTGGCGGCGGGGAATATCCGCTCCGCACGCTTGGGAGAGGTCTATCGCCACAGCGAGCTGTTTCGTGCACTGCGAGATACGAATCGCCTGAAGGGCAAATGCGGCCGCTGCCCGTTTCGCGTGATCTGCGGCGGCTCGCGGGCGCGTGCTTATGCCCTAACGGGCGATCCGTTGGAGAGTGATCCCCTCTGTCCCTATCAGCCAAAAGCTTCATAAATAGCAAGGACGAAGAGATCGACCCTGCCGAGCTTCGTCGGCTCATCCTGGCATTTCTCGAAAAGACGCGGGTCATGGCCGTGGCCACGTGCGTCAATCACACGCCTTGGGCGGCCACCGTGGCCTTTGCCTACGATGGGGAACTCAATCTGTATTTCATCTCGAGTGCCACAGCCCGTCATATTCAGATGATCGCGCAGAACCCGAAAGTGGCCGTCGCCATGCATGAACACCAGAGCCCTCGCTATGACATGACCAAAGTGAAGGGACTTCAGCTGGAAGGAACGGCGGAGATACTAGCAGGCCGCAAGGCGATCCGCGGCCTGGAAGTCTTCGTAAGACGCTTTCCTAAGGCACAAGTGCTCTCCATTGAAAAGCTCTTTGCAATATATAACGCACGGATCATTCGCATCCGACCTGAGCGGATCTTCTTCCTGGACAAGGAACGCTTCCCCGAAAGGGTTGAATATCCCTTGTAAAGACACGCGAATCTCAGAGTCTACAGTGTACTAAGATCAGCCGGCCCCCTCGAAGGAGCTTGACTCAGGCAGGACTCAATCTTCGCCGAACTCCTTGATCAACCCATCGGTCTCCTTGGTCCAGTTCACCCCAGCCCCTAGCTGTTCGACCAACTTTGCATACGCGGGCCAGTGGGTTTTCAAATAGCCCTCCAGCGCCACGGCAGCGGATTCGTTGTCCGTCGTGGCGATGAAATGCGCAAGCCAGGAAGGCCCGACCTTCTCGATCACCTCATCCAACACGACTTGGAGCGCCCAACACTGCGGCCCCCGCTCGCCACACTCGGCCAAAAGACTGGCCGTCTGTCCGATCGCTTCCTCCTCATCCCAATGCTTCTTCATTTAGATCGCTCCTTTCACGGCCCGCTCGGCCAGCTGCTCTCCCGCCTCTAGAGCTTGTTCATTGAGAGCGCGGAAGCGCTCCGGCACGCGCTTAGAGACGGCCTCTCGCAAACTTTCGGGTGACACCAGACCCACTAAGGCATTCATCACCCCCAAGGCCACTACATTGGCCACCACTCTGCTGCCGACTCTGACCGCTGTCTCCGTGATCGGGAAGGCGCGCACCAACTCACCCAGGTGTGCCCCGCAGTCGACATGGCTGGAGTCGAGGATCATCAAGGTGTCAGAGTTAGTCTGCGAGCGATATTTCTCGAAGGCATCTTGAGATAAGCAGAGCAAGATGTCGGGCTTTGTGACTTGGGGATACGCGATCTTCTTTGTAGAGATGATGAGTTCTGCCTTGCTGGCTCCTAGCCGCGCCTCGGGGCCGTAGCTCTGCGTCTGCACCACGTTCTTGCCGTCGAGGACTGCCGCTTCAGCCAAGATCACTCCTGCTGTGATCAGGCCCTGACCTCCAGCGCCGCTTAGGCGGATCTGCACAGGATCTTTCATTCCGAGCCTACCCTGGCGCTCCGAGCCATCTGGCAGAGTTGCCGATAGAGCTCCGTGTACTCTATCCTCTGCTCGTCTTTGAAGACGCCCGTAGGCAATCTCCCCATCGACTTCGCTTCGTCGAGGACCGCTGCCTCCTCCAGGGGAATGGTAGTTTCTTTGAGGTAGTGCAGCATCTCGTAAGGCTCGCGCAGATCGTTCAGGCGCCCAAAATACGTCGGGCAGGAAGTCAAGACTTCCACCACTGAAAAACCCTTGTGGGCTAGAGCCCGTTTGAGCAATGCGCGCAGTTCTTGGAAGTCGAAGACGGTGGTGCGGGCAACGAAGCCGGCTCCGGCCCCGAGCGCCAATTGGCACAGATCAAACGCCGGCTCGATGCTGCCCAAAAGGCTCGTCGTGCTGCGCTTGCCTTGAGGCGTTGTGGGCGCAAGTTGGCCTCCGGTTTGGCCGTAGATCGCGTTATTGAATACGATGGCCGTAAGATCAATGTTGCGCCGGCAGGCATGGATGAAGTGATTCCCCCCGATGGCCGCGGCATCGCCATCCCCCATGGCTACGATCACCCTCAGATCCGGACGTGTGAGTTTTATGCCTGTGGCGAAGGCGAGCGCCCGCCCATGGGTCGCATGCAATGTGTTATAGTCTAGAAGGAAGGGCGTGCGCCCCGAGCAGCCGATGCCCCCCACGACGACAACCTCATCTTTCTCCCATCCCAAGGCAGCCACGGCGTCTACTAAGGCCTTGACGATGACTCCGTTGCCGCAGCCGGGGCACCAGACGCTCGGCAGCTCCTCTGCTCTCAGATACTCTCTGTAGTACTCACTCATGTCCTTAATCCCTCTCTTCTTTTCTTTCGCCTTTTTGATCGCGTTGACGGATGTGCTCATAAATCTGCTGAGGTGTGATGAGGCTGCCGTCGACTCGGCCCAAGTGCTCGACAGGAAGAGATCGACCCGGAAGCCCCTGTACCGCCCGCTGGACCTCGCGCACCAGCTGGCCCAAATTCAACTCCGGCACCAGAATGTGCTCGATCTGAGGGGCAAGCTCCTCGAAGAGGAAGTCCGGGAAGGGCCAGAGCGTCTTCAGATTCAGCAAGCCTGCGGGAACACCCTCTGCGCGGAGCTGCTCGACGGCCATCGCCGCGGCACGGCTGGTGATCCCGTAGCTTACGATCAGCATCCGAGTGTCGTCGAGATAGAGCTCCTCATAGAGGGCCAGCTCTGCGGCATTCTGGTTGATTTTATGGATGATGCGGCGCAGCTGTCGCTCGGCTTCTTCTCCCTGCACCGGGAAGCCCCACTCATCGTGGGCCATGCCCGTGACGTTGAAACGCACTCCTGCTCCAAACGGGAGGAAGCCCTGATCCGCAAACGGCTTGAAGTCAGCTAGACTGGTCGGCCGTCGGCGCTCGAGCACCAACAGCTCCCCCGGCTCGGGCATTTTTATATTCTCGCGCATGTGGGAGAGCACCTCATCGAGCAATACAATGACGGGCACCCGGTACTGCTCAGCGAAGTTAAACGCAGCCACCGTCATCTCGAAGACGTCGCGCACGTGCGAGGCTGTCAAGACGATCACAGGGTGATCGCCGTGGGTGCCCCAGATGGCTTGCATCACGTCTCCTTGCGAGGTCTTGGTGGGCTGCCCTGTGGAAGGCCCCCAGCGCTGGCAGTCCACGATCACGCAGGGGGTCTCTGTGATGGCCGCGTAGCCGATGCCCTCTTGCATGAGCGAAAAGCCCGGGCCGCTGGTGGCCGTCATGGCCTTCACGCCAGCCCAAGAGGCACCGATCACGGCCGAAATGGAAGCGATCTCATCTTCCATCTGGATGAAGACTCCGCCCAGTTTGGGCAGCTCTCTGGACATGAGTTCCATGATCTCGGAGCTGGGCGTGATGGGATAGCCCGCATAGAAGCGACAACCCGCGTAGAGCGCTCCGAAGGCGCAGGCCTCGTTGCCCTGGATGAGCCGCTGCTGCTCCTTCGCTTTCACGTGGCGTTCAGGCATCTTGAGCTCTCTCTTCTCTTCTGTTTTAGATTAGATAAGATCTCCGGCTGGCTGCCTCAGGACCGGGCGCGACTTGACCATCCAGATGGCAAAATCCGGGCAGCGGGCTTCACACAGCCCGCAGAAGATACACTTCCCAATATCTCTTAACGCGATCTTGCTCTTTCCATCCAGATAAAGAATGCCGGTAGGGCAACTATTGACGCACAGGGCGCAACCCTTGCAGAGGGCACGGTTGACGGCTATATAGTTCTCCCCTTGGAAGTGCTGGCGTATGCCACCCTCCTCTTGCACGGAGATTTCAAGTCTGGGGGGCTCTGCTTCTTTCTCCGCCTGAGCCGATAGATAGCGATGGATGGCCCAGGCGGCGACTCTGCCGTCTCTTACGGCCTCCACGACCGTGCCCCCGCCGCTCACGCAGTCCCCACCTGCAAAGATATAGGGCTTGCTCGTTTGATACTGCTCATTGATCTGTACCAGACCCGCTTTGTGCTCAAGGCCTAGCTGCTCCAGCAGCTCTCGGTGGGGCTGCTGGCCGATGGCCTTGATCACTGCGTCCGCTTCGAGGATGAACTCCGAGCCCGGCACGGGTTCTGGTGTAGGGCGACCCGACACATCCGCTGCGCCCAGCCTCATGGCGATGCACTCGACTCCTTCGACTCTTTCATTGCCGAGAAACCGGATCGGGGCTGTTAACCAGAGGAATCGAACCCCTTCTTTCTTGGCCGCGCGTACTTCATGGGCATACGCCGGCATCTCCTTCTCGGTGCGCCGGTAGAGCACGACGACGTCCTTCGCTCCCAGCCGGACGGCCTCGCGGGCACAATCTATGGCCGTGTTGCCGCCACCGATGACCACGACCCTCTCGCCTACCTGGAGTTCATTCAACCGCCCACGCTTGAGCCGCTCGATGAACTCAAGGGAATCCCAAACGCCTTCTAGACGCTCCCCTGGAAGATGCGCCTGGACGTCTTTGCTGAGCCCTACCCCCAAGAAGATCACAGAGTGTCTCTTTTCGAGATCTTTAGACGAGAGATCCCGGCCCACCGTGACGTTGAAGCGGAACTCGACTCCCAAGCCTCGAATGAGTTCGAATTCTTGGGGCAACGGGTCCAGCAGCTGCTTGTAAGGGGCAATGGCCTGCGTGATCAGGCCGCCCGGCAGCTCTTTACGCTCGTAGACTGTGATCCGATAGCCGAGCTTGGCCAGTTCTGCGGCGCACGCGAGTCCGGCCGGTCCCGCGCCGATCACCCCCACGCTCGCACGGGGAGGCTGTCTGGATGGGATGCGATTTCGAGCCTTGCGAGCAACAGAGAAGCTATTTTGGCTGTTCTTGAGGGCCCAGTCGGTCGCGTAGCGTTGGAGCCGCCCAATGGAGACCGGCCGACGCCCTTCCCTGTGGAGCACGCAGGCTCCTTCGCACAGCACCTCCACCGGGCAGACGCGGGCGCAGCTGCCTCCAAGAATATTCGCTTCCAAGATCGTCCGGGCGGAGTCCAAGGGACGGCCCTCGCGTATCTCTCGAATGAACTTGGGGACGTCGATGTGCGTAGGACAGGCAACGGTGCAGGGAGCCGGAGCGTAGGGCCCGCCACACTCTAGGCAGCGCGTGGATTCAAACAAAGCTTGCAATTCTGTCAGCGGTGGATGGATTTCTGTGAAGACGTTGGGCGCATCCGCTATGTGCTCTTTCTCAGGCATGGGTACTCCTTTGAGAGGGGGCTGGGCTCGAGGTTCTTGCCCAGGGGAATCACGTGCAGAACTTCAAATCCCAGGGCCTTAAAGTAAGAAAGAAGATCGCCTTCAAACCAGTCCACCAGCGTCCGCACTCGGGTGACGCCTCTCTTTGTGAATTCCGCCATCAAGGCCTCCCCGAGCCGTCGCCCTATGCCTAAGCCCCAAAACTCTGGATCTACTCCCAAGACCTCGATCCAGCCGGTCTTCTCTCCGCTGGCAAACTCCCACAGGCGAATCTCTCCTAAGGCGAAGCCAACCAGCCGGACGTTCAAAAAAGCCCCCAGGCATGGCTGGCCCTGAGCGATCCGCTGGCGTGCCATCTCTTCCAAGTACAGCAGGCGCTTCTGGCCGGCCAGGCCGCGATCCTCTTCGATGCTGCTTTCGAGGCACAAGAGCGTCGGAAGATCCTGCAGAGTGAGAGGTCGGATGACGATGTCGTAGAAGGCCCGCCAGAGCTTCGCGTTGCCCACCTTGCGGCAACGAACTTGGCCCTTGGCTCTGAGGATTTCCAGATATTTCGCGGCGGTGTGCCGGGTGATGCCCAGCTGCTCGGCCAGCTGCTCGGTGTGCACTTCCGCTTTGGCCTCCTTGAGGATGGCCAGGATCTCCGCTTCGATGGCCCGCTGCACGCCCGCTGCCTCTGCCATGTGGGCCACTCCCCCCTTCTGGTAACCCTTAGCGGTCACCAAGGGACAATCCACTGTAAAGGGGCTTCGGCGATTCTGCCGTGAGGGTTCTCACAGCAGAGTGTTGGCTTTCTCACAGCGCCTAGAGGAGGGCTTGCAGGCGGGCTCGATCCAAGAGCAAGATCTTTCGGCCTTCCGTGGCAATCAGCCCACGGGCTTTGAACCGACTGAGCGTGAGAGAGGCCGTCTCGCGGGCGACCCCGATCATCTCTGCCAACTCCGCGCGAGAGAGCTCCAGATCGATGAGAGTTCCTTGGGGATGCGTACGGCCGTGCGCAGAAGCCAGTTGAAGCAAGAGGTACGCCAACTTGCTAGGGGCGCCCTGCCGTGTGGTCGCAAAGATGCGCTCTTGGAGGCGGGCCACTTCATCCGAGAGTTTTTCAATGAGTGCCGCGGCCAGCTGTGGGTATCGCTCCAGAAGCCGCGCAAAGTGCCCCTTGTCCACGAAGCCTACGCGGGTCTTCTCCAGCGCTTCGGCCTCCCAGCTTAGGCGGCCGGAGCGCATCGCCTCCAGCCCCAGAATGTCCCCAGGGCCAAGCACAGCGACGATGAGCTTCTTGCCATTGGCCAGATGCCGGATGAGCTTGACCGTTCCTTCACAGATGATCGAGTAGCCATAGAGGGGAGCGCCCTGCGGAAAGATCAGTTGACCCGGCTCGTATTCGAGAGTCTGCGTGAAATCCTCCGGACGAAACGAGAACTCCTTGCGGCTCACATCCAGCAGGATGCAAGCCTCATTGAGGCAGTATCTGCACGGCTCGTGGCTCGTCAACCCCCTAGATCACTCCCAGCTCTTGTCCGACTTTCCGGAAGGCCGCAATGCCCTGGTCTAGATCTGCGCGCCGGTGGGCGGCCGAGATCATCACCCGAATGCGGGCCTGGCCCTTTGGCACCGTCGGATACCCGATGGCCATCGCGAAGACCCCCTCTTCGAAGAGCCTTCGGCTAAACTGCTGAGCCAACGGAGCCTCCCCCAGCATGATGGGCACAATCGGAGTCTGGCTTCGACCCATCTCGAAGCCCAGCTGGGCCATCTGCTCTTTGAAATAGCGCGTATTCTCCCAGAGCCTGTCGACCAGCTCTGTGGAGCGCTCGAGCAGATCAATCGCGGCGAGGCAGGCGGCCGTGTCGGGAGGGGTCGTCGCACTGGAGAACAAGAAGGGGCGTGCCCGCTGTCGCAGATACTCGATGATGAGGGCCCTTCCGGCCACGTAGCCGCCCACCACCCCGAAGGCCTTCGACAGGGTGCCCACTTCGATGTCCACTCGCCCGTGCAGGCCGAAGTGATCGACGATGCCTCTTCCTCCGCGGCCCAGCACCCCTTCCCCGTGCGCGTCGTCCACCATGAGGAGTGCTTGGTGTTCTTCACAGATCTCAGCTATCTTATCCAGAGGCGCAATATCCCCGTCCATGGAGAAGACGCCGTCCGTGATCACGAGCACTCTCTGATAGCCCTTCTGCGCCGCCTCCTTAAGACGAGCCTCCAAATCCTGCACATCGCAGTGTTTATAGATCATGCGATCAGCCTTGCTGAGCCGCACCCCATCGATGATCGAGGCGTGATTGAGCTCATCGCTGATGATGAGATCCCCTTCACCCATGAGCAGCGGGATGACGGCTTGATTCGCATTGAAGCCCGATTGCAAGGCAATGGCTGCTTCCACGCCTTTGAAGCGTGCCAACCTTCTTTCGAGCTCCAAATGGAGATCCAGCGTGCCCGCGATCGTGCGCACCGCGGCCGGACCGACACCGTATTTTTCAATCGCAGAGATCGCCGCGCGGCGCAGCTCTGGGTGGTTGGCCAGATTTAAATAATTATTGGAGCAGAAGTTGAGCACCCGCTGGCCATCGACGATGAGCCACGCCCCCTGAGGCGATTGGATCGTGCGAATATCGATATAAAGGCCGGTCTTTTTCAGCTCTTCTAGGCTTTGGCGGATGAAGGCGAGCTTCTCGCTCGACATAGTTCCTCCTCCCCTATGTGACCATTCCGTCCCTCTCAAGCACGCATTATAGCTCCCGTCTCCCGGCCCTGTCGATGGGGAGAGGTGCGAGAAAGAGCGCAGCTATTTGATCCGCCAGGAACGAGCCCATACTATGGATCGCGATCTCCCATGGTGCCGGCTTTCACCCAAGAGGAGCTTCAGCGGAGGATTGTCTATGAGGACAGTGAGCTGCTCATCATCGATAAACCCGCGGGCTGGCCGATCCACGGTGACCGCCACCACCCGAGCCATCAGACCCTTTGGGCCTTGGTGTTACATTATCTGCCCCCTTCGGACTTTCGGCCGGCTTTTGCCCATAGGCTCGACCAGGCTACCTCCGGCCTGGTGCTTCTGGCCAAGACGCGCACGGCTCTGCGAGCTGTGAACCGTCAGCTCAAGTTCAAAGAGATGAAGAAGATCTATCAGGCTCTTCTGGCTGGAGAGACCCGCCCCAAGGGCTCGATCCGCCTGCCGCTCAAGAAGCAACTGGATCGCCAGAGGTGGCTGGCGCTCATGGTCCCCGTGCGCCGAGGCGGCCTCTATGCCCAGACGGACTATCGACGCCTGGAGTTACTCCAATACAGAGGCGAGAGGTTCTCCCTCGTTGAGGCGCAGGCCAAGACTGGGCGTACCCACCAGCTGCGCGCGCATTTTGCAGCGATAGGTTGCCCCATCGTAGGCGATGATCTGTACGGGCAGCCAGAGCTGAATGAGCGACTCCGCCGGGAGCTGGGCTTACATCGACAATTGCTACACGCCGCAGCCTTGGAGTTCACGCACCCGGCCACAGGGCAACTCGTCCGCCTAGATGCCCCCTTGCCCGTGGATTTCGCGGATTTCTTACAACAACTCAGACGGAGCTGAGCCCATGATATAGATCATTCTCCCTCGTGATGCAGATCATTTGAAATCATA
>JBBIOR010000014.1:25843-28025 GCA_037443265.1 Candidatus Fraserbacteria bacterium
GGTGCTGGCTTTCCTCGTGCTCCTAGGGACAGGTTTGGCACTGTGGGGGCCAGTGAGTTCAAGAGAAGCCACCAGCACGGCCAGCGCACAGACGCTCAAGAGATTCGAACTGGTGGCCAAGAGCGCTAAGCTGTTGGCAGTGGATGAAGGCGTGGCCTTCAAAGCGTTTACGTACAACGGGACGATGCCCGGGCCGCTACTCATCGCAGAAGAGGGAGACACGGTGGAGATCACCGTGCACAATGAAGACTCCGTCACGCACGGGCTCTCGATCCACGCGGCCAACACGCAGACTTCGCTGGTGGTGGGCAACTTGGGCCCGGGCCAGACGAAGACCCTCACGTTCAAGGCAGATTTTCCCGGTGTCTTCATGTACCACTGCGCCCCCGGCGGCCACGGGATCATGACCCATACCTTGGGCGGTATGTTCGGCATGATCATCGTGGAGCCCAAGTCGAAGAAATATCGCATGGAAGAACAGCTGGGTCGAGTTCCCGATCTGAGAGTCTACATCATTCAGCACGAGGTCTACGCCAATGGGAGAGATTTCTTCGACGGCAAGCCCCTTTATGTCATGTTCAACGGCTACAACTTCCGCTACGTGAACGAGCCCATCCCCGCTCGGCCCGGGGACTACCTCCGCTTCTACTATCTGAACGTGGGGCCGAATTTAGTCTCGACCTTCCACGCCGTCGGCGGCGTCTGGAATTACATCTACTACGGGGGCAACCCCAACAACGTGATGATGGGGACCCAATCGGCCATCTCCGGGCCGACGGACTCTTGGGTCATCGACTGGCAAGTTCCGGCTGAGGGCCCCTTCACGCTCGTCAGCCACGCCTTCGGCACTCAGGCCATCAAGGGGGCGATTGGGATCATTAACTCGAAGGCAGACGCTCCCAGGATCGCGGAAGTCCGCAGCGAAGGGCCAAGCGCACCACCGCCTGCGGAGCTCAAGCGCCGCGTGACTCCGTTCGAGATCGGGTCGTCCGATCTGGATAAGCCGGTGCGCTTCCAGTCTGGTGAGAGGGTGCAGATCGAGATGATCGGCAACAGCTTCTTCCCCAAAGTGGCCGAGGTGCCCGTGGGCACGGAAGTCACTTGGATCAACGAAGAGGTCTTCGATCTACTCGATGGGGAGCGGACGGGCAAGCACAACGCCGTGGTCATCCAGGGCCCAGAGGGGTTCTCTTCGCCCCTGTTGGGCCATGCCGACCAATGGTCTTTCAAATTTACAAAACCCGGAGAATACGAGTATATTTGTGCCATCCACCCCTACATGAAGGGCAAGATCAAAGTCTACGAATGAGAGGCCTGGGATGAGTAAATAATGGAAGCCAGCTGGCTTGAGGCGACATTCGTGTCTGTGGCAGGATCGAACCCGATCCTCCAGGGCTTGGTGGGTGGCGTCATCATCACGCTCTTGAACACGATCGGCGCGCTCCTTGTGCTCATCTGGCGCAAGCCCTCTCAGAAATTCTTAGATGCCGCGCTCGGCTTTGCTGCAGGGGTGATGCTCACGGCCAGCTTTACCAGTCTGATTCTGCCGGGGATCCAGCAGGGCGGGATCGTCCCTGTGCTCGTAGGCTTGGCGTTGGGCGTCTTGCTGTTGGATCTGGCCGATCACTGGCTGCCGCATCTCCATGCGATCATGGGGCGCGAAGGTCGATACCCAGCGCACATTCATGGAGTCTGGCTGTTCATTCTGGCCATCACGCTCCATAATGCGCCCGAGGGCTTGGCCGTCGGAGTGGGCTTCGGCTCGGGCGATCTTCCCAATGCGCTCAAGCTCATGCTGGCCATCGGCGTCCAGAACATCCCGGAGGGCTTGGCCGTCTCCGTCGCCGCGCTGAGCGTCGGCTTGAGCACGTATTTCTACGCCAGTTTCGTGGGCATTCGGGCCGGCCTCGTTGAGGTTCCCGTGGCTCTCTTGGGAACCTGGGCCGTTCAGATGGCTGGATCGATCTTGCCCTATGCGATGGGCTTCGCGGCCGGAGCGATGCTTTACGTCATCAGTGACGAGATCGTTCCCGAGACCCATCGCAAGGGGCACGAGCGCCTAGCGACTCTCGGGACGATGCTCGGCGTGGCCGTCATGCTCTCTCTCGATGTGGCTTTGGGTTGAGTCCGAAGCGTCCTCTTGTCCTACCAGAGTTAGTTGTTTATAATTATCGCTATCATG
>JBBIOR010000014.1:28125-29309 GCA_037443265.1 Candidatus Fraserbacteria bacterium
GCGCCTCTTCAAAGATCCCCCACGCTTCTCACTCGAAAAACCTCCTCGACTCAATCCCTCTGAGAGCTAGAAGTCACAGCCAGAAATTTCAATGAGGAGGGATTCATCCGGCTATCCCGCCGTCCGGCTCGTCGCAGAGCCCGTGTCGCCCTTAGCTCGATCTAGAACAGGGCACTCAAGAGGTCAAGGCCTGCCGCTCGGGCGCCCCGGCCTCTTCTCTCAGATCGGCATGAACGCCCGGAAGCTTGACAAGAGCCTTCTGATGGCGCTGCTCATCGTCTGTGCGCTCACGACGCTTGCCGCAGCCCATGCTTATTTGGAAGAGACGAGCGCACCCGCGGGGGCAGTCTTCCCACAGAGCCCGCGCGAGCTGAATTTCCGCTACAGCGAGGCCATCGAGTCGAGCTTCTCCAGCTTTCGGCTCTTCAGCGAAGAGGGCACCGAGCTAGCGCGCCTGACGTTCTCGCTCGATCCCCAAGAGGCCCGCTCCGCCAGAATCATCCTTCCAGAACTGCCTCCCGGCGTCTATACGATCTCCTGGCAGGTTCTCTCTTCTGTGGACGGCCACGTCACCAAGGGGTCCTTCCCCTTCGGTGTGGGGCCTACGAGGGGCGCTCCGGCGACCGTCGGCGGAGCCGCACCCAGCAGCGAGCCCTTGCCCTCGGCCGTCCGGCTGATGACGCGCTGGGCAGGGTTGCTGGCCCTCTTGGCACTGACGGGAGGAATCTTCGTCTCATTGGTGATCATCCGACCGCTCGGGCTGCCTGCTCTGGACCTGTCACTTAGGGCACTCTGGATGAGCTGGGGCCTATCTCTTCTGGCGCTCCTGTCAGACTTCTTCTTTCAGGCCCTTGAAGTGAGCGGGGCTTCGTTGTGGCAGCTCTTCCGAGAGGGCTGGCTCCTCTCGCTCGTTCAAACGCGCTATGGCCTGCTCACGGTTGGAAGAGTCCTGCTCATGCTCATCCTCACGTTGCTCTTGCATAGAGCCAGGAGAAGCGACTGGATCTTGGCCGGCGTGGGAGCTCTTCTGCTTCTCAGCCTCTCGCTCTCCAGCCACAGCGCGGCCGTGGCGAGCGGGGTGGGTTTGGCAGTGCTGGCCGACTGGCTGCACGCTACTACAGCTGGGCTCTACTCAGCGGTGCCGTCTTGCTTCTCACCGGCTTTCACCTCACGTATCGACATAT
>JBBIOR010000014.1:29409-45840 GCA_037443265.1 Candidatus Fraserbacteria bacterium
CTTCGAGCGCCGCAAAGGCGAGCTCATCTTCCAAGAGGGGATGCCCGCTGAGGGGATTTTTCTCATTTGCAGTGGCAAGGTGAAGGTCGTCGGCCAGACGCCGGACAAAGTCAGAAAGCAGATCCTCAAGATCCTAGGGCCGGGAGATCTCCTCGGAGAGGAAGCGTTCTTCGCCCATAGCGCATACAACGCGTACGCGCGGGCACTTGAGCCGACACGACTCTGTTTCTTCGGCAAAGAGGACTTCTTCCACTTCCTGAATCATCATCACTCGGTAGCACTGAGGCTGCTCGAGAAACTCTCCCGCGAACTGAAGGCTTGTCAGGACTCGCTGGTTGAGATCGCCTACGAGAGGGCCGAAGCGCGCATGGCTCGAGCGCTCCTCAAGCTGGGCCACGAGTACGGGATCCGTGAAGGCCAGTCGTGCGTCATCGATCTCCGCTTGAGTCGTATTGAGCTCGCAGAGCTTTTAGGGTTGCGGCCGGAGACGGCCAGTCGCATCTTAGGCCGCTGGCGCGCGCGCGGCATTTTAGCTGTCGAGGGGCGGCAATTGACCATCCTAGATGAAGACCGCTTGGCTGGATTTACGCGCCCATCGCGTAGTTGAGCCCTCAGCCCTTCGGGTGGGGCGTAGATAGTCCTCGCTTGAGCGCGAAGATGGCCGCTTGCGTGCGATTGTTGATGTGCAGCTTGTGAAAGATCACAGAGAGCCGGTTGCGCACGGTCTTCTCTGAGATGCCCAGCTTCTGAGCGATCTCGTGATTGCTCGCTCCCTGCCCCAATAGACTTAGAATATCTCTTTCGCGTTCTGTGAGGTGCTCATAGGGCCCTCCTTGAGACTCCCGCTCGGTCAGCCGTCGGAATTCCTCTATCACCTTGCGGGCCATCAGGGGAGTGAGGGTGGCTTCCCCGGCGGCCACGGCCCGGATGGCCTCTATCAGCTCCTGCGCGTTGGCGTTCTTGAGGAGATACCCTACCGCTCCGGCTTTGATGGCCTCAAAGAGATATTCGTCCTGGCGCTCCATCGTGAGCATGATCACCTTCACTTGTGGGTTCTGTTCCGTGATTTTTCGCGTAGCTTCAATGCCCTCAGAGCCCCGAGGCATGTGAATGTCCATCAGCACAATGTCGGGAGCGAGAAGCTTGCAGCGCTCTACTGCCTCTTGAGCGTTCGCCGCCTGAGCTACGACTGTCATATCCGGCTCCGTCTGGAGCATCTGCGCCAGCGCTTGGCGCACCAAGTTGTGATCATCGGCAATCAACACGCGGATCATGGCAGATCCCCCCTTGTCACCGGCAGGCAGACCAAGATTTCGGTCCCTCGGCCAGGCGCAGTTTGTAGGGAAAAGGTGCCGCCTAAGGCCTCGGCACGCGCGCGCATGTGCCTAAGTCCCATGCCCTCCGGCGTAGAACCCACGTCGAACCCACGTCCATCATCGCTGATTCTCAGACAAAGGAGCTGCGGCTTGAGGTCCAGCTGAATCCAAACATTCTGTGCCTGCGCGTGCCGCCGCACATTGTGTAACGCTTCCTGCACGATATGAAATAATCCTACTTCCAGTTCGGCGGGCAAGCGATGCTCTTCGCCTGAGCCTGAGATCGCAAGCCGCATGCGGGTCTGATTCAATTCTTCGAAGTCGGCGGCCAGCTTGCGCAACGTGTGAAATAGCCCCAGGCGTTCCAGCTCAATGGGTCTAAGAGCGTAGACGGCACGGCGCACCTCTCGGATGCTCTGCTGAAGGGCTTCATTGATCACGCCCAGCTCCTGCTCCACTTGACACGGGTTGGATCGCAAGAGCTTTCGGCAGACGTCGGCCTTGAGCGCCAGCGCAAAGAGGCTGGGTCCCAGGCTATCGTGTAGGTCGCTGGCAATTTGTGCCCTGACATCATCGGCGATCTGGAGCATCCGCTGCTCTTGTTCGCGCAGGCGCTGCTCGACTCGCTCTTTGGCCGCCAGCTGGCGCTCAATCCACAAGAGGACATACCATGTCACCAAAGGCCCCAGGAGCGCATAGACGAAGAGTTCAATCCCCAGATGGAACCAGACAGACTCACCGTGGCTGGGATGGGCGAGATTGAGCCAGATCTGCACGCTCGTGACGATCAGAAAGATAGCCAAGGGCAGCAGGCGCCTCGTCCAGGCGATCTGCTCCTGGATGCTCAAGCTTCGCCAGCGCTGCCAGATTTGTCTTATAGCCAGCACGCTTGCTCCTTAGCCATCCCATTCTAGTCCCTGTGAAGCATCCCAGCTAGGGACAAATATCCCGCAAGAGGCAGGGACGTTTGCATCTACCACAGGCGTTGCGGAAGCCCTAGAGTAACCTCAGAGTTCAAAGAGAGAAAGGAGCGAGGAATCACCATGGAAAAGCACAGCAGCAGACATAGGGAGATGACCCGACGTCAACTGTTCCGTACAGCTGGGGCTGCAGCTCTGGGTGGGCTGGCGCTCTCGCTCGGCCGGCGTGTAGGAAGCCTGGCCCACGAGGCCCACGAGGAGGGCGAGGTCGATCTGGAGATCCACATGGGCGAGTTCTACTTCAAGACCCCAGAGGGCGAGAACAACGCACCCATTCGCATCAAGGCCGGCGAGCGCCATCTGATTCACTTCGAGAACGAGGGCCAGGTAGAGCACGAGGTCCACTTCGGCCGCAACCCGGACCTCGAAGCCAGGCTCTACAAGGAGAACCTCTTTGGCCCCGGCGGAGATCACGCGGAGCACGGCTTTCTCGGTCTACACCTTAAGCCGGGCGAGAAGGCCGTTCTGCACATCTGGATCCCGGAGGACAAGAAGGGCGAGTGGGAGATCGGTTGCTTCATACCCGGCCACTACGAAGCCGGCCAGAAGGCTCCTCTGATCATCGAGTGAAATCCCCAATTGGGGGGGAGGGTACGCCCAACGTGCCCTCCCCTTAATTTCTTAATCGCGGGGCGACAATCCCTCACGAATCGCAAAGAGCGCCGCTTGCGTGCGATTGTTAATATGCAGCTTATCGAAGATGATGGAGAGCCGGTTGCGTACCGTCTTCTCCGCAATCTTCAGCCGCTGAGCGATCTCAGGGTTCGTCGCGCCTTGAGCCAATAAGCTTAAGATCTCTTTCTCTCGCTCCGTCAGATGGATGTATTCGGCCTCAGGACGGGAGCGCACAGCACTGAGTTTGCGAAATTCCTCCAGCATCTTAAGGGCCATGGTCGGATTGAGCTGGGCCTCACCACGATGGACCGCGCGTATGGTCTCTAGCAGTTCAGCGGCAGCGGCGTTCTTCAAAACGTAGCCTCGGGCACCGGCCTTGATCGCTTCAAACAGAAATTCTTCTTCGGTGTGGATGGTGAGCATCACCACGCGGGTCTGAGGATACTGAGCCGTAATGTGCTGAGTCGCCTTCACTCCGGCATCCGGCTGGCCAGCCATTTCGATATCCATAAGCACGATATCAGGGTTCAGCGACCGTGCCAGTTTCACGGCCTGCTCGCCATCATGGGCTTGTCCCACCACGAGCATATCCTCTTGCAGGCGCAGAAGCTCCGCGAGCGCCTGACTGACCAGCACGTGATCGTCCACAATCAGCACGCGGATCCGGCTCATGCGTTCTACACTCCCGATGGCAACGGGATCGTGAGCGTAAGCGTTGTGCCCCGCCCGGCTGCCGAATCGAGCGTGAAGGTCCCCCCCTGCTGCTCCACGCGCTCCCGGATGTGTTTCAGCCCTAAACCCGCACTGCGGACGGGCTGAGTTATCCCTGGGTGGCCATCAAAGCCGCGTCCGTCATCTCGGATGGTCATGGTGACCCCTTGGGGGTCAGTCAGATCGAGCTGGAGCCAGACCCGCTGAGCTTGGGCGTGCTTGGCCACGTTGTTGAGCGCCTCTTGAGCGATCCGAAAGAGAGTCGATTCCACTTCATAGGGCAACTCTCGCTCCGGACCTTGCAGCGAAAAGTCAACGGCACACGGGTGCTGCTGCGCAAACTCTGCAGCCAGCCTGCGCAGGGCACTCACAAACCCGAAGCGCTCCAGCTGGATGGGACGTAGCGCCCGCACGATCCGCTGCACATTGCTGATCTCCTCCTGCAAGGTCTCGCGGACGCTTAAAAGCTCCTGAGCCGCTCGGTCCGGATCGCTCCTTAATAGCTGGTGACAGATGTCGAGCTTGATCCCCAGCAAGAAGAGATCCTGCTGGACGCCGTCATGCAGCTCACGCGCGATGCGGGCCCGCTCGTCTTGAACTGCCTGCTCGCGCCTTTTGCGCTCCGTCACATCCCGAATGATGAGTACCCGCATCGGCCCTTCTCCTACTTCCTCGGCGAGGAGACTGCAACTCACTTCCACCGGGATCTGACGTCCATCACGCGCCCGCATCACAGTCTCCCAGCGGCTTGCGTTTGCGGGCCATCTCAAGGAGGGGCCCAGCAGGCGCTCAAAGGCCTCTCCTAGGGCCTCCTCGGCGCCATAGCCGAAGAGCGTCTCGGCCCCCCGATTCCAGGAACGAATGCGCCTTTGGGCGTCTACACTCACGATGGCGTCGGCAGAACCCTCAACGACTGCCGCCAGCTGCTGCTCGGCGCGCTCACGCTCCATGCGCCAGCGGAAGAAGATGCTGCTTGCAAAGAGCAGAAAGAGCAGCGGTCCCAACACCCCATATATGACGATCTCCAGGGCGTAGTGGCCATACTCACCCCAGTGATCATGGACCCAGTGCATCCCGAACCACTGGATGATGGAAGTTAGGGCAGAGGCCCCAATCAGCGCTGTGATCAGCATAATTCTCCAGCGCCGGGTTAGCTCCCGCCAGCCTCCGATCAGTATTCGGGTCCACTGATTAATGCCTTTAGTCATAGAAGCCCTCTTCATGTGCTTGGCATTATATCCCATCGACTTCTTCGCCGAGGAGGGACAAACGTCCTGGGACTCGCCTGCCTTGTCCCAGGCGGTTTTGCTCTACTCAAGCGCTTTCCAGCCATTTACCATGGGGTGCCGTAGCAAATTCAAATTATAGAAAGTTATAGAGAGGAGGAAGCACATAAGATGAAGCTAACACGTCGTCAAGCGCTGAAGATGGCGGGTGTTGCCACGGTGGGAGGGCTGGCCCTCCCGTCGGTACGCAGGCCCTTCATTGTGCGGGCCCATGAGGAAGAGGAGGAAGAGCCTTGGGAGGCCTTCGTAGAAGAGGAGCTGGAGATCGAGATGGGGTCCATGTACTTCCAGGTGAAGAAGCCGCAAGAGCAGCCTCCAAACGCTCCCATCACCCTCCAAGTCGGCAAGGTCTACTCGCTGGAGTTCAAGAACGTAGACGAGACTATCCCTCACAACGCGCTCTTCGGCAGGGACCCTGATCTGGAGAAGCGCCTGTACAAGACGCCGCTCTTTGAGGATCTCATTGGCATTGAGCTGCACGGCGGCGAGGAGGGCGAACTCTTCATTCGGGTGCCGGACAAGCCCGGCGATTGGGAGATGGGTTGCTTCGTGAGCGGTCACTATGAGGCCGGCATGAGGGCAACCATCACAATCGTGCAATAAGACACTGACCCCAAGCAGCGGGAGCTTCGGCTTACACGGGGCTCCCCCGACAAAGCGCAGCTCAAGAGAAGGAGCGTCTGATGTTTAAGAACTCGATCAAGCTACCGCTCCTTGCGCTAATCTTCGCCTCAGTCGGGGTCCTGGTGCTCGTGTGGGATCTCAAAGAGAAGGCGCAGAGGGAGTCGGCTGCCGCATTGCCCCCAGCAGGGGGCAAGCGGCTTCCCAGCTCCTCCCGGCCCTTACAACTGGACGGCGTGATCGTGGAAGGGGAGTATCAAAACGTCCTGCAGCCGTCCGAGCTCAATATGGAGCTCTTCTGGACGATCCGTGGCGATCGCATCTTTGTAGGGCTGCGCGCTCCGACTCAGGGCTGGGTGGCCTTGGGACTGGCCCCGGAGGGTCCCCTGATGAAGGGCGCCGACATCATCATCGGCTATGTCAAACAGGGCCAGCTCTATCTGCAAGACAGCTATGCCGATTCGCCCGCCGGCCACCAGTCCGATGAGAAGTTGGGTGGAAGAGATGACATCCTCGGGAAGGCCGGCTCGGAAGATCAAGGCGTCACCACCCTCGAGTTCTCGCGGAAGCTCGAGACAGGGGATCCGTACGATAAGGCCATTCGTGAGGGGGAGCGGGTGACGCTGCTGCTAGCATACGCGACGCAAGATGATTTCACGAGTTATCACGCGAAGAGTCGGGCCCTTCTGCTGAACATCGATCTCTGGGGAGGGAGTCGCTAATGCCGACGCACCTGGAAGCCTATGAGATTGGTCTCATCACTTGGGTGGGGCTGCTTCTGGTCACAGGGGTTCAGGGGCTGATCTCCGTCTATGTGGAGGGGCAGGAGCTACGCCCCTTGGAGCACAAACCGGCCCGAGAGCCTTGGGAAGCCGTCTTACTCGTCGCTGCCTTCACGCTGCTAGAGCTCCTCTGGGCAGGGGGGTTCATCCGAGGACTCTTTAGTGTGAGGGCTATGAGCGAGCTGGCCGTCTATGGGGCGCTGCTTTCTTTTACGCTCGCTGCCTCGCTCCTGGTCTATAGGCGGGCGTTCGTGGCTGATGAGAGCCTGGTACAGGAGCGCGATGATGGCATCCCCTGGTGAGAGACCCAAAGTGCCGCTGGAGGGCAAGCGTCGGGGATTATCTCGACGTGACCTGGTGAAATGGATGTTAGGGGCCGGTGCAGCTGGGGCCGCCGGGGTAGCGCTGACCGGAGTCCTCAGCTCGCTGCGGCCTTCGCAGCGCGAGTCCAAATGGCAGGAGCCGGTGGCAGCTGGGGATCGCCTTGTCTTTGCCCTCGGAGCCAACAAGGGGCAGATCATCCGGCGCGATAACATCCCGGTGAGCGAGGCAGTGCTGGCCTTTCCCGAAGGCAAGGACGGCAATCAAGATAATCTGATCATGCTCTGCCATCTCGACCCGGCAACCCTTGAGCCGCCGACGCAACTGGAGTGGACTGCCGAAGGCTTTGTGGCCTACAGTGCTATCTGCACTCATCTAGGCTGCACCGTCTACTTCTCGCATGAGGCCATGGAAAACATTCCTCACCCTCACCTTCACAGTCCGTGTCATGGAGGCATCTTCGATCCCCAGCGAGGGGCCATCGTCTTGGGGGGGCCTCCGCCTAGGCCGCTGCCGCAATTGCCCATCAAGATCAACGATCAAGGTGAAATCGTTGCGGCAGGCTGGTTCGAAGAACCGCCGGGCGTGGTTCCAGAAGAGGAGCTAAAGCGGTGGCACGCGCAGCACCCCAGCTGAAAAGACAAGAGGCAGAGCCTAAGGCAGGCTGGCTGGACGAGCGCCTGGACCTCGCGCGTTTCAAAACCAAATATCTGCGCAAGGTCTTCCCCGTACATTCGTCGTTCTTTTTGGGTGAGATCGCACTGTTCAGCTTCGTCATCCTGGTGTTCACAGGGGTCCTGCTGGCCTTCACGTATGAGCCCTCGACGGAGCTAGTCGATTTGGATGGCCAAAGAGTTCCGGCAGCCTATGCCAGCGTCGTCCTGAACGACCGCACCCCATTGGGTCTGCTTGTAAGGCAAATCCACCACTGGTCGGCACACATCATGATCGCCGCCGTCATTCTGCATCTGCTAAGAATCTTCTTCACTGGGCTCTACAAGAAGCCGCGGGAGCTCAACTGGCTGGTGGGTCTTGTGCTCCTCTTCTTGACGGTCTTTGCTGCCTTCTCCGGCTATCTGCTCCCCTTCGACGAGTTCTCTGTTACGGCCACCGGGATTGGCTACAACATCGTCCGCTCCGTCCCGTGGATTGGGCCCTCCTTGGCAGATTTTCTGTTTGCCGGGAAATTCCCCTCGGCGGCGACGATTCCGCGCTTCTATGCGTATCATGTGGTGCTTGCTCCCTGGCTCTTGCTAGGGCTGATTGGGCTACATCTCTTGATCGTGTTCAAGCAGAAGCACAGTCAGCCACCTTATGCACGGACACTGGTGGGAAGCCACAAGATCTTGGGAGTCCCGCTTTGGCCTCAGCAAGCACTCATGATGGCCGTGCTCTTTTTGATTCTATCTGGGAGTTTGTTCTTGATCGCCGGATTCTTCCCGGTGCACCCGGTTGCATATTACGGCCCACCGGGGCCGGCCACGCCTATTGTAAAACCCGATTGGTACCTGCTCTGGCCGTATGGAGTCCTCAAGCTCATCCCCGGCTGGATCAATTTTCAGTTTCTGGGCACGACGATCAACTCTGAGAACGTGGGCGGAGTGCTCATTCCGCTGCTGATCGCCTTGCTCATGGTACTTCTGCCCTTCTTGGATCGGGCGCGTGAGCCGGTGCACTTTCTGGAGCTGCCCAGTGCTCATCCCGTGCGGACGGCCGTGGGTGTGGGCGCTCTGGCGTTTTTTGCTGTGCTGATGATCGCCGGCTACAACGAGGAACTGGGGTTGTCGGTCGGGGCACTCCAGCTGGGAGCTGGGCTCCTGCCGTTGATTTTAGGTGGTCTTACGTATCTTAGTCTACGCGGGGGAGGTGACAGGCATGGCAGGCTTTCGCTTGTGGGAAGGCATCGGGATTGACGATCTACTTGACCATCTCTATCACGCGGTGATAGATCAACTGAGGGCGGAGCAGGCTGGCGAACCTGCGGAGACGCTCAAGCTCAAGGTGCGAAAGGCGTTGAAGAGGGTACTCAATACGGACATGTATGCCTCGCCCGTGTGCGGGATCGCCTCGATCTGCCGACCCTCGGAGGAGGGCCGGGTGAAGCCCTGGTCACGCCGGTCATACGAATGGGGGCTGGTCGCGCAACCCGATCCGGAGCTAGATGCTCCAGAGTGGAGCAGCACCAAGAGCTGATCCAGATCATTGACAAATCGGAGTAACATGGAGTAAACTCCCAAGCCAGGAGTGGATGACTGTGATGAGCCTGCGAGTCGCAGTGTCTGTGATCTTGGTACTGCTCCTGGTCGCTGTACCTCAGGCCAGAGGCTCAATTCCTTGCATGTCTTTTGAGTCGTCCGCGCCCAGCGATTCGCAGGCTCACTACCCACCTATTCCTTCCAATGGCTGCAGTTCCAGCGACCATGCCGCGCCAAGCTTCGCTACCAGCTGCTGTGGGATGGCCCTGCTGCCGGATGGGTTCTTCCTGCTGGCAGAGAAGTCGTTGGGACACTGGGGCTCTATCGCCTCTTTGGCTCCTTTCAGCCCGGTTCCCACGCATTGGCGTCCCCCGGCCTAGTCCCCCTCTAGTTCATCACCCATTCGCTTGCCGAGTTTACATTTCAGGCGATTTCAATCAAGGAGGAGGTTGCAATGAAGCTCAATATGAAATTGCTGGGCATCCTGATCGCGATGCTCTTAGTCGGTGGAGCCTATTGGCTTGGATCTTACCTGACGACGGCACAGATGATGCCAGCCCCAGCGCAACAGACGACAGACCCGATGTCGCGCATGGCGACAGCTCTAGAGCGCATGGCTCAAGCCATAGAGCGGATCGGCGGCATGGGCTCCGGCAGGATGGGCCTGATGGGTGGGATGTCGGGCATGATGGGCAGCATGGCCCATGGACAGCCAATGGGCTCCATGATGCAGGACATGAAGACAATGATGGAAGAGATGATGCAGTCCTGCCAGCAAATGATGGGCCAGAACGGAATGGCAAGCCCAATGAGGGAGCCTCAACCCACAGCTCTGACGGAGGCGGATCTCACCCGCACGACGACCGGGGCGGCCATCACGGTCGCAGCCACCTTCCTGAATCCCTTGCTCAAGCCAGAAGAGGTCAATGGGAAGCTCGTCTTCAAGCTCGCCCTGGATACGCACAGCGCAGACCTCATGTCCTATGACTTGACGAAGATGGCCGTTCTTCGCAACAGCGAAGGGCTGGCCGTCGAGCAGGGCTTTACGTGGGAGCCGCAAGAGGAGTCAAGCCATCACCGAGCCGGGCTGCTCAGAGTCGATGCCTCCGTCGGGGGTAAGCCACTCATCACTCAAGACACGAAGTACATCGAGCTGGAGCTGAAGGGTCTTGGCATTCCCTCTCGGCTCTTTAAGTGGGAAGAGGCCTTCTTGGGCCAGGCAAAGTGAGCCAGGAGGCGAGCATGAACCTCAAGACTTGGGGCGTGATCCTCGCGGTCGTGCTCGCTTTGGGCGCGTATCTCTTGTACGCGACGCGTTCGGGAACGGAGCATGCCGGGCCGGCTCCGGCGGCCTCCGACGGGAAGATCTCGATCATGCCCGCCGTTCGCAATCTGGGCGACGTCAGCATTCGCAAGGGCACGATTAGCACCCTCTTTACCGTCGAAAATATGGGCAGCGCGGATCTTGTCATTCAGGATATGGAGACTTCCTGTATGTGCACGGAGGCGGCGCTGGTCCTGGGCAATCAAGAGGGGCCGAGATTCGGAATGCGTGGCCACGGGGCGCGCCCGTTGGGCTGGTCGGCCACGCTCAAGCCCGGCCAGCAGGCTGCGCTGAAAGTCTATTACGACCCTACAGCGCATGGAGAGATCCTCGGACCGATCACCCGCCTCGTGCGCATCTACTCCAGCGATCCCAATCAGCCCTACGTGGACGTGAGGATCGAACTCAATCAAGTGCCCTAAAGAGGCAGAGGAGAGATGGCCCAACAGATCAATTTAGAAGCGCACGAGGCTCCTAGGCAAGAGATCACGCTTAAGATCAGGGGCATGAGCTGTGCCTCGTGTGTGGCGCATGTGGAGCAGGCCCTCCGCGAGCTGCCGGGGATCTCCAACGTCCTCGTGAGCCTAGCCACGAATACGGCCCGGGTCGAATACGTCCCGGGCACAGTCACAGTCGCCCAGATGGAGCAGGCCGTGCGCGCCGTTGGCTACGAAGCGACGGAGAAAATCACCTCTCTCGAGATCGATCGGGAGCGCGAGGCGCGAGAGCAGGAGATCCGCCGTCAGGGTCTCTATTTGCTGTTCGCGGCCCCCTTGAGCTTGGTCATCATGCTGGGTACCTTCCGCGACTATTGGATCTTGCCCGCTTTTGTGCCGGAGTGGCTGGGCAATAAGCTCCTCTTGGGCCTTCTTACCACCCCCATTGTGCTCGGCCCTGGCCGGCAATTTTTCATAAACAGCTTCCGGGGCCTGCGACACGGCGTCACGGACATGAATCTGCTGTATGCGACTGGAATCGGAGCGGCCTACACAATTGCCGTCATCAACACGCTCTGGCCCCAAGCCGGCTTCGGTGGCCAGGGGGCCACGTTCTACGAATCGGCCGCTCTATTGACCACGTTCATCGTGCTGGGCCGCTTCTTGGAAGCGCTCACCCGAGGGCGCACCAGCGAGGCGATTAGAAAACTCATGAGCCTCCAACCAAAGGTGGCCCGTGTGATCCGCGATGGGCACGAGATGGAGATCCCCGCGGAGGAGGTCGAAGTCGGGGATCTCGTGCTGGTTCGCCCCGGCGAGCGAATCCCGGTCGATGGCCTCGTGCTCGAAGGCTACTCAGCCGTGGACGAGTCGATGATCACCGGCGAATCCATTCCCGTGGAGAAGCAGGCGGGCGATGAGGTGATCGGCGGCACGCTGAACAAGACCGGAGCTTTCAGATTCAAAGCGACCAAAGTGGGTAAAGAGACAGCGCTCGCGCAAATTATAAAGCTTGTGGAAGACGCCCAAGCGAGCAAGGCCCCGATTCAAAAATTGGCCGACTGGGTTGCGGGGCACTTCATTTTAGGGGTGCACGCACTGGCGTTGCTCGTCTTCGTCTTCTGGTTCTTTTTGGGATTCAGCGCCTTCTTCGATCCCAACACGAGCTTCCTGCTTAGTCCCCACAAGTTGAGCGAGATCGGGGTCTTCGGATTTTCGCTGCTGCTGTCGATCACGGTGCTGGTGATCTCTTGTCCGTGTGCGGTAGGTTTGGCCACTCCCAGCGCGATGATGGCCGGAACCGGCAAGGCCGCCGAGCACGGCGTGCTCTTCAAAGGGGCAGAGGCGATCGAGGCGGCGAGCAAGCTTACCACGATCATCTTCGACAAGACCGGGACGCTCACCCAGGGCGAGCCGGCTGTAACGGATATTGCCCTCAACGGATCGATAAACGGATGGACGGATGAGGGGTTGCTGGCGCTGGCAGCCTCCGTCGAGAAGGGGAGCGAGCATCCGCTGGGTGAGGCCATCGTGCGTGCGGCCCATAAGAGGGGCTTAACTCTTACGGAAGTCGAGAGCTTCAACGCGATCCCCGGCCACGGCGTGGAGGCGCACTGTCAGAATCGTGAGATTCTCTTGGGCAATCGCAAGCTGATGCGCGAGCACCATATAGACCTCGCCCGCTTGCTCTCGAGGGCTGAGGCCCTAGAGCAAGAGGGGAAGACCGTCATGTTCGTGGCCGTCGACGGAAAAGCAGCAGGCCTCATCGCAGTCGCCGACACTCTCAAAGATTTCTCGACGGAGGCCGTTCAGCGCCTGCATCGACTGGGCCTGGAAGTCATCATGATCACGGGAGATAACCGACGAACAGCAGAAGCGATCGCGCGGCAGGTCGGCATCGATCGCGTCTTGGCCGAAGTCCTCCCTCAGGACAAGGCCGAGGAAGTTCGAAAACTTCAGGCGCAGGGCAAGCGGGTGGCCATGGTGGGCGATGGGATCAACGATGCGCCCGCACTCGCTCAAGCCGACGTCGGCATGGCCATCGGGAGCGGCACAGACATCGCCAAAGAGACCGGCCACGTGATTTTGATCAAAGAAGACTTGCGAGACGTCGTCGTGGCCCTAGAGATCGCCCAGGCCACCATGCGCAAAGTCAAGCAGAATCTGCTCTGGGCCTTCGGCTACAACACCGTTATGATCCCGGTGGCGGCTGGAGTCTTCTACCCTCTAGCAAAGCTTGTGGTCAGCCCGGAGCTTGCGGCCTTCTTGATGGCGATTAGCTCCGTCTCCGTCACGCTCAACACGCTGCTTTTGAAGCGCTTTGTGCCTGCACTCCAACGCGAGGCACAACCGGCCATGCCCCGGTGGGAGAGGGCGACGACGGTCAGCCGGGAGTGATGTGAATGGAAGGCGCACAGCGAAACGTAGGGCAGATAAGCACGATGGCCTGTGTGGGAATCTCGGGTGCTCTGGCCCTGGGCTTCTTCGCCTTGGCTACGCTCTTTGAGTATCCAGCGGTCGCCCGCATGGGCGGGGCCGTCTGGGTCTTTCTGCTCAGTATGATCGTGAGCCTGCCCTTGGTCACGTCGTATTTTAAGAAGCGCTTTCGGGGTGAGTGAGATGCCGCCCTGGACGACGATGGGCCTGACGTTACTCGTCTGGCTCTGCACCCTGCCACTGGTGGCGCTTTTGGTCCTGCCTTTCTTCGGCTGGCGGGTGGCGGGGCTAGTAGCCCTAGGGTTGTTGTTGATCCTACTGCCCATCTGCTGGGCTCTCTGCGCGGTCAAGATCAAGAACTGTGACGAGGCCTCTAGGGGGAAATGAGCATGCTCTCACGCCGTGAGTTCTTGAAGCGTCTGACCGGAGTGGGCAGCGCACTCTTGGCCTTAGCCCCTCTAGGGGTGCTCGCGGCTAAGAGCGTGATTCGCATCGGCTTGCAAGCCGATCTCAGTGGGGCACTGGCCGATTACGGCTACTGGCATCAAAAGGTCGCCAAAGCTGCCGTGCGCCAGCTCAACGATGAGGGTGGCATCGCAGAAAGAGCAGTAGAACTGTTCATCGAAGATACGGCCTCTTTAGCTGCGCAAGGGGCGGAGAAGCTGCGCAAGCTCCTCTTTCAAGATCAGGCTGATTTCGTCATCGGTTCGCAGCACTCCGGCGTCTCGCTGGCGTCGCTGCCTCTGGCAGCTGGCGTCCAGACCGTCTACTTCCCCTTAGGTGAAGCTACGGAAATCACTGCTCAGCAAGGCAACCGCTACAGTTTTAAGCTCAATCATACAGTACGTTCGGATGTTTATGCGGCTTATCGGTGGGCCGTAGAAAACCTAGGCCGGCGTTGGACGCTGCTCGTCGCAGACTATGCCTTCGGCCGCTCCCACGCCGAGGAATGGCCGCCACGGTTGCAGGAGATGGGCGGTCAAGTCCTAGACATCATCCTCGTGCCGTTGGATACCGTGGACTTCGTGCCCTATCTGAGTCGTGTGGATCGCGCTCGGACGGAGGTACTCTTCCACGTGTTCCCTGGGGGGGGTGCCCTGCGGCTGCTCGTTCAGGCAGCCGAGCTGGGACTCCTCGAGAGCGCGCAAGTCTTCGGGCCCATCTGCACTGTCGACGGCATCGACATCGAGGCCGTCCCTCAACTGGCAGGCAGCTGGTATATTTCCAAGTACCCCCGGCGCGCCAGCGAGGTCCCTCAGGAGCTGCGGGAATTCGATCGCGCCTTCCGGCAAGCCGTCGGAGTTAGATCCGATGGGCGCGAGCTGGGAACAGGCCGCGCGACTACGGGCTCCCATCTCTGGTACACCTGGGAGATCCTGCACCTCTTAAAGCGGGCCGTCGAAGCGACGGGCTGGAAGACCAAAGCGGACAATCCTGATCTCGTTCGGTTTCTCGAGGGGGCGCAGCTTATGGCCGGCTTTGGGTTCCCCCAGGGCGACAAGTTCATTCGCACCCAGGATCATCAGGGCTTCCATGCCCACTACATCGAGCGGTTGGAGAAAGCCGAAGGGGAGCTTCAGCTGCAGGTGAAGGCCTTCATCCCAGCAGAGCAGACGGTCTATCCTGCAACGATCGATTATACGCAACAAGGGTTCTGAAGTATGGAAAGGACATAGAACTTATGCAGCACCACTTAGGAGAGAACGATCCAATGGGGAGTTCAGTGTCTCAATCAGCCGCCTCGTCCCGTTGGCTATGGCTGGCGGGCTGCTTGGCTCCCTTGGCAACCGTTGCGGCTGTTTTAGTCTTCAACGTGCCGCTGAACACCGTGCTACTAGTGGGACTTCTGGCACTCTGCCCTTGGATGCATCTGTTTATGATGCGGGGTGGAGGGCATCGGCATTAGGAGGTAACTGTGTGGTGTCATCTGTTACTCGGGATGCCGTTGTTGGCACTGGCAGCCTTCTTCTTCCTGCCACCTCGTTGGGCTTGGTCGACTACCGCTATTCTTGCGGTCATTTCAGCTTTCCTGGGCATGAAGATGTGGCAAGCGATGCGCCAGGCTGTCGTGAGCGGTCCAGAAGCGATGAAGGGGAAGCTAGCCTCAGTACAGCATTGGAATGGCCGAGCTGGCCAGATCAACTATCGCGGAGAATTGTGGAGCGCCCGAGGACCTGATGACTTGAGGCCGGGCGAGTGGGTGATCATTGCGGATTTGGAAGGGCTCAAAGCCATCGTGAAACGAGCAGATTCCACCGAAGAGAACCCATAGAAAGGAGCGAAACCATGGCAAAACCCAAGGAGCAGAAGCGAAAGCTCAAGGTGAGACGGTGGCGGATCTTGATCTTTGGGATCGTCGTTGTGGTGGTGCTTGGCACAGCTGTACTGTTGCTGAAGTCGGCCTTGGCTCCGCCGAGCATCCCCGCCTCGCTCGAGACCTCCGCTGCGGCGAAGGTCGTGACTCTTTATGCCGATATGGCGGGCTTTAGGCTGGCGGGATCCGCCCAAGCGGGCTCAGCACATGAATCTCATGCCCCAGCTGCCCCTGTGGTTATCAAAGCCAAGGTGAACGAACCGCTCACGGTTCGACTCATCAGCTTAGACAATCAGTTTCATATAGATGGGGGCGGCAAGCATCAGTTCGCGATTGACGAGTTGAAGGTCAACATCATCGCGCCGCCGGAGGGGGTGGCTCAGGCGACGTTTACACCCACGGAGCCCGGGACGTACGAGTTCTACTGCGACATCTGCTGTGGCGGCCGGGCCAACCCCACCATGCGTGGGCAGCTGATCGTCGAGTCATGAGCGCGCTCACGCAGGTCTCCGCCCGCAAGGTCCTCCTCGCTGCGGCCGTCGCCGTGGGAGTGCTGGGGATGGCTGTCTTCTTGGGGCTGCGGCATCCCGCGGCCCCGGAGATCCCGATGAGCCCGCTGTTCCCGGCCATTACCCTCGGCACGGTCATCGTGGCTGGCGCTGTGGATGGGCTCAACCCTTGTGCCTTCACGGTGCTCTTGCTCTTCATCACAGCGCTTTTGGCCACGTTGCAGTTGAAAAGCCCTCAAGATATAGCCCAGAGCGTGGCGGCTGTGCGGGCGAGGCTGATCGGCCTGGGCTCGATCTACATTGCCGCGATCTTCTTGACGTATCTAGCTCTGGGTGCAGGCCTGCTGGTGACCGCCGATCTCTTCGTTCGGGGGCATCTGCCGGCGCGCATAGGAGCGCTGCTGGCCATCATAATGGGGCTCTGGATGCTCAAGGACTACTTCCTGCCTGAGCTAGGGTTGCGCCTTGCGGCCCCTGCGGCCGTGGGCCGCTGGGCTCGCGAGGCCGCCCGCAAGATGACCGTGCCTGCGCTGGCTCTAGGCGGCGTTTTGATCGGGCTGTGTACTGTGCCCTGCAGCGGCGCG
>JBBIOR010000015.1:0-12280 GCA_037443265.1 Candidatus Fraserbacteria bacterium
TGAAAGAACTCACCGGATCGAAAGAGTCACGCATCCTGCGGCCAGATGGCAATCCGGGCAAGCTAACGATAACCATGCGAAAGCGATTGCTGAATGAACTCTTATCTTTGCAGAAGAAGCTACGAATGCATATAGTGTCACCAGAGGAGGTCAAGGCAATCAAGCGATTCTGGAGAGATGATTTAGTGCACAAGGAGGAGAAAGGGAATGCCACCTATAGGCCGAGTACTGCTCACGCAAAAAGAACCTGCTGAGCCTTATGAATTCTGGTGCTGGCTAGAGAACGATCCATCACTCCAGGTAGAGCTTGGTTCCATCCTGATCGCTGAAGGGAATAACAGTGAAAGAGCCCTTGCAATAGTTGAAGACATGCGAAGCACAAGCGCAGCTTCGGATCATCTGCTCGAATTCTACGGCAGCGGATACGGTAATCCCAATGTAGATCCTCCCACGCGACCAGCACTTATCCGCTTGGCAAAGCTCCGCGTGCTGTATCGTGAACCCTCTGCTGCCTCTCCACCGACCGGACGCTGGCAGGTAAGGTTTGCGGAAGCTTCAGATGTGAACTTGCTTGCACAACGGATACCGATCAACAAGCGAGTTTTAGTAGGTTTCCTAAGAGTTGGTAGTGATGAAAGCCAACCCAATAGCTGGCTGCCTGTGTTTGCTCATGCTGATTTCTTACTTGGGCCAGAAGGCGCCCATGTGAACATTACTGGCGCTACTGGACTGGCGACAAAGAGTAGCTACGCTCTGTTTCTGAGCTATGCGATTTTGGCTTGGGCGAGTAGCGTAGGGGAACAAGTAGCGATCGTTCTCTTCAATGTTAAGCGCCGTGATTTCTTGAACCTGCATCAACTGCCCCAAGACTGGGACCAAGCAGCTCAGTGGTGTCAGCAATGGGCGCAAAGTATCGGTGACTCCATGTTGTCAAGCCGCGTTCAAGCCATGTGGACTCAAGCTGTGACACAAGGTGTAGATCCGATCACGCTACAGTTGCCAGTGCGTTACTTCACCTACCAAGGTGATCCTGATATACAGTATATGCAGAATCCCACAATTTATAATTATGGATTCGATGATTTGGAAAGGGGGGATTTTGAAGCGGCGCTATTTACAGCTACCTATCAGCCTACTGATCCGCAAGTGATCCTCCTCACCGCGTATTTAGATGCTAAACTCAGGCAAGGTACGTCGTTTCAAACTATGCTGCAAGATCTTGATCGGAATAATCTCATACGTGGGCAAGGTACAAACGAAGTTCAGGTACGAGGAGTTGATGGTTCTTGGATGAGCGGCGTACCATCTGCATTGCGGCGTCGGGTAGACGCTTTTCTTAGTCGTGCAGCCTCGGTTGTTGTTCGCAACCAGCCTTCTGGTCAACCATTTAGATTCGCAAGCTTGGTACCGAATGGTCTCCATGTTATTCAACTATATAGACTGGCAGAGGCAGAGAAGCGCCTGGTAGTGAATGCTGTGATCAGAGAGCTTTCTCGAGGGCTTGAACAACCCAATAGGCAGATCAACCGAGTCTTGGTCATCGCTGATGAGCTGAACAAGTACGCTCCAAGTGGGGCGATGTCGCCGATGAAAGAGCAAATCATTGATATTGTAGCTCGCGGTAGAGATCTTCAATTGACATTGGTAGGAGCTCAGCAATTTGCTTCACAAGTTGATGATCAAGTATATGGCAACTCCGAAACGAAAATCGTGGGATACTCTGACGAATCCGAACTAACGAATCCAATTTACAAGTATTTGGGAGATCTTCGTGATCAAGTTCCCAACTTGAAGAAGGGACAGCTTATCCTAAGGCACCCTGTCTATCCATCGCCACTGATTTTCTGGTTTCCAACACCGTTGCATGAGATGAGACCATAGGGGACAAAGCTATGCCGTCAAATCTATTGGCTTCCATTGGCAATTATCTACAAAGCGCTGGGGCAATCCCACTACTGCCTAGTGATCTTCCCGAAGAAGGAGCCCCGGACCTGCCAATAGCTACTTCCTCCTCTCCTGCTCGTGAAATCACTCGCTTGGAATTGCCGCCCTTTCCCAATGACCCTGCTCTCTTTCGGTTCTTTGTAGATGGAGTCCAGCGTACAGTCGCAACTGCCGAGGTTACGGTGAATAACGTGCGCGTGCTTCTCCACCTTGCTCATCTCATCGCCGGGGCTATGGAACGAGTTGATAATGAGCTAAGACCGCACACTTTTCGTGAAGCCTTGGTGCTCATCTTTCCGTACCAAGCCTTGCAGGCGATAGACCCTGCGTGGTCGGCTCGAACGCCACCTGGGAGAGAACTAAGTTCAGCAGGTCAGATTTACAGTATTATTCAGGGTGGAGATCCCCTGTATTCGGATAGTTCCGTATCACTTGAGCTTAGTCGAGATGGACGTTCTAGGCGCTTACTCGAACCTGGACATTTGATAAGAACCGGAGACGTGAGGCAAAAAGCCCTGAATCGCTCAAAAGAACTACTTCGGATTATGGAAGTTGGAGTCGTGTGGGAGCTGAGGCAGCAAAATCCTGATGACTGGATATTACTCGATGGCCCCGTGGCTCCGCCATTAAAATATGGACGCCTTGTGGATGTTGCTTTGCAAGGGTTGCAGGATATTGCCAGACCTGATGTAGCGTTCGATTTCCTGCACCGCGTAGTTGGAGCCGTGAAAAGGGTTCAAATAATCCCTGAAGCTGGTCTTGAAGCAGCCCTCCACCCAGGACCAAATCTAACAATCCCTGTTTACCGTTTTGGTGACGTAATTGTTAAAGAGGACGACGCGGTAGCAAAAGAAATCCTTTCCGCCTTCCTTTGGCTAAGACGAGAGCTCGCTGGAGAAATTTCGGCTATTTGGTCATCAGTGAGTGGACTAGCACGAATAGATGTGCCTCTGCCAGCTGTGTTGGACAATAATAGATTACGAAACGATTGGAATACCTTGGATGAAGAAGCGCTTCTAAACCTTTTAGGCAACCCTAGTAGTTTTGAGCATCAGAGACTCAAACAAATAATGCAAGCTGTAATTATTGAACGTTGGCCTGTGCCATCTTCTAACCCGACTCGAATGCTCACAGAGCTATTCCCCGTTGGGGAGACAGAACTTTGGCTGACCTCGCAATTAAGAAGCGTATATGAAATGCGTCAACCTTAGTGCACAGCATGGGGTGAGAAACGTATGCCCAAAGTGAAAGACCTCACCTTAGACCAACGCAAAGAGCTGATCGAGCAGACAGTGAACGGAAGCTCTTGGAGTCCCTAGGCGATTCACGTGAAGGCCTGGAGCTGGAGAGGAGGTTAGCGTTTCAGCCCCGCTAAGGCAAAAGCCCCTTCGAGTCTCAAGCTGCTGAGAGAAGACCGCAAGCGGTGAGCAACCTCTACGTCATCGATGCCAGCGTGACTATCAAGCTCTACACAGATACGCCCTCATGAGCAGAAGAACTCACCCTGCGAAGCAGAGGCACCAGAACACCCATCAATAGCCCAACTCCTAAAGCGAGCCCCCCAGCCCACAAAAGCCGCTCATCCCACACAAACGTCGCCCCCACAGCCCGCAAGCCCCGCGTGAGCCAGTACACCCCGACTCCCAAGAGAAGCCGGCGCAGGATGAGGAACACAAGCGCACTCTTGTACTGCAAAGGCACGCGCGGCAGGCCCAGCATCCACCCCAAGGCCGTCGCAATCCCATGACGCAAGCGAGCCCCCTCCGTCCCCAGATCCCCCGCCCAAGCCAACGCCGCTAGGCTGATCGTGACTACACCCATCACGACATACCACCAGAAGAGAAAACGAAACCCATCGACCAGAGCCTCCTCCAGGAGGACCGTCCCCACAAACAGCTTAAGAGCGAAAATCGTCAGGGCAAGCAGGAGGCCAAACACGCGCCATTATAGCCAGACCAGAAGAGCCGCCCAAGTGCAGCACGCCCTCAGGGGGGAGGCTCTAGGCGTGCTCGACGCGCACCCGCTGCGCGCCTGCGTAAATATTGAAGCTCGTACCCCGCACGAAGCCCAGAAGCGTCATGCCAAACTGCTGTGCCAGCTCGATGGCGAGACTCGAAGGCGCTCCCACAGCCGCCACGATGGGAATGCCCGCCACAAGCGCCTTCTGCAGGACCTCAAAGCTCGCTCGGCCGCTTACCATGAGCAAAAAATCTGAAAGCGGAAGCTTCTTCGCCAAAAGCTGCCCGCCGATGAGCTTATCGACAGCGTTATGCCGCCCTACATCTTCTCGTAGGGCCAACAGCTTGCCGGAGCCATCGAAGAGCCCCGCGGCATGCAGGCCGCCCGTGGCCTCGAAGACCTCTTGCGCTTCCCGAAGCCTTAGGGGAAGCTGAGGGATCAGCCCCGCCTGGATCACGGGCCCATCTTTGGGGAGCACCGGACAGCCTCGGATCTGAAGAGCTTCTAGGGAAGCCTTCCCACAGACCCCACAACTGGACGTCATGTAGAAATGCCGCAGCACCCTCTCAGGATTGAACGCCAGGCCGGGGCGGAGTCTTGCGGTGACGACGTTGTACTCTTGCTGCTCTTTTTGAGGCCCGACGCAGTAGCTGATTCCATCAATATCTTCATGGCTCTGAATGATCCCTTCGCTGAACAAAAACCCCGCGGCCAGTTCAAAATCATCGCCGGGCGTGCGCATCGTGATCGCCACGCTCTTCTCGATAATTTGGCCCGCCGCTTCATAGGCCAGACGGATCTCTAAGGGCTCCTCGAGGGCCACTACATCCCGGCAGCCGGTGACTTGGGAACCGTAGATCTTCTGCACACAGACGCGCGCGGTGCGCCGTCGGGGGATCATCTTTGGACCCTCTGGGCTGAGTGAGGCTCTGCGCTAGGAGCCTTAAGGGGAATGATCTTTACCAGCGCGTTGTAATCGGGAATGCCACAGACGGGATCGCAGATGCCGCGCTTAATCAGCACATTGCCCTCCGGCCAGTGGACTTGGACGTTGCGCGGCTTAATCGGCATGAGTTTCACTCGCCCGCAGAGCTCGCCCACGTCAGATTTTAAGAGCACCAGATCGCCCTCGCGCAAGCCCAGAGCTTGAGCATCTTGAGCATTCAGGAAGACCTCCTCGCGCTTGGCGCCCGTGAGCGGATCGTAGCCTTCATGCACGATGCTGTTGAATTGCTTGCCGCGCCGCGTGCTCATTAAGAAAAATCCCTCGGGAATCTCATGCTCCGGCGGCAGAAGCGCTGTGAAATGCGCCTTGCCATCCGGAGTGCCGAACTGCCCCTTCTCGCACAATCTGGGGCCGCCCCATTGCACCGCATCGCCCTTCCTCCTAAGATGCTGAATTCCATCATAGAAGGGCACGGCCTGCGCGATCTCCTCGCGTATCTGCTGGGCACTCTCAAAATGAATGAGATGCCGGCGCTCGGGATAGACCCGTTCGGCCAGCTCCATAAAAATCTCCCATTCGGATTTGCTTTCGCCGATGCGTCTGCCGGAGATCTCGGGACTGAAAATGATGTATCTCTCCGTGGTCGTCTCCGTGCCTCCTCCGTCTTGTTCATAGCGCGTGCGGGCGGGCAGGAGCACCACCACATCCGCAGGGTCAACGAGCATCGGCGGCGTGAGCACGATGTCTTGATGGACCCTCAAGGGGACTCTTTCTAAAGCCTGGCGCACAAAGCCAGGCTCCGGCAGAGTCTCCAGGAAATTCCCGCCAGCGACGTAGAGCACGTCCAGGAGACCCTCATGTGCGGCCTCGATCATCTGCACGGCTGAGAGACCCTTCTCAGGGGGAACGGGGAAGCCCCACAGCTTCGAGAACTTTTCGGCCGTCTTCTCGTTAATGGGTTCTCCGCCGGGAAAGTTCCAGGGAACACAGCCTACTTCCGCGCCGCCCTGCACGCCACTGTGCCCGCGAATGGGCATCAGGCCGCATCTCTTGCGGCCGATCATCCCGCGAGCCAGCGCTAAATTGATAATCGCCTGGACGTTCTCCACGCCGAAGGCGTGCTGCGTTACTCCCATGCTCCAGACGAAGACGGCCGTTTCCGCTTGGGCGTACATCTGGGCGAAGCGCTCCATCTCTGCTCGTGAGGCACCCGAGTATCTTTCGAGCAGTTCCCAAGGTTGTCGCTCCAGCGCCCCCTTCAACTCCTCGAAACCAGAGGTGTGCTTTCGAATGAATTCTTCATCAATGGCGTCGAGCTCAATGAGACGCTTGAGAACCCCGTTGAGGAAGGCAATATCTCCGCCCGTATGGACGAGAAAGAACTCATCGGCAAGCTTTGTCCCAAAGAGGGCGCTCTCAAATACAGAGGGGACCCAGTAGCGCTCCAGCCCCGGCTCGCGATAGGGATTGATGACCGCAATCTTCGTGCCCTGTTGCTTGGCGTAGTATAAATATTTGGTGGTCACGGGCTGGTTGTTGGGCACGTTGCTTCCAATAAATATTAATAAATCTGATCCGATCCAGTCTTTGTAGGAGCACGTGGAGGCAGCCACGCCGAGAGTCTGCTTCATCGCCGTGGTACTCGGAGCATGGCAGACACGCGCGGAATTGTCCACATTGTTCGTTCCCAAAAAGCGCGCGACTTTCTGGGCCACATAATAGACCTCGTTCGTGATACCCCGCGATGTGAGATAAAAAGCCAAGCGCTTGGGATCTGTGCGCCGAATGCGCGAGGCCATGAGATTAAGAGCCTCATCCCAGCCAATGCGGCGAAAGCCCGGATCTCCCCGCTTTCTCATCAGGGGATAGGGCAGTCGTCCCAGCTTGCGCAGTTCCATGGAGCTTTCTGCTTTCAAAGGCCTTACGTCTTCCAAGATGCGCATATCGAGAGCAGGCATGGTGTTCAGCCTGAGGAGATTGAGACGGACAGTGCACAGATGTATTCCCTTCATGGTGAAATCGCGCAGTCCTGTGGTGCCCAGCGCGCAGCCGTCGCAGACGCCATCGCGCAAGATGCGCCAAGCCAACAGAAGCTGATCGCGATTCTGCCAGATTGTTTTTAAGATCTCAAAATAGTGATTGGGCTTGATCTGGCCCAAGCCATTGGGCATGAGCCCCACCCAGAGGGCGGGATTGAACCATCGCGGCACGCAGCCCACTCCTTCTTGAATCTGCTTCTTACTTGCAAAAGAGGAGTATACACTCAGCCGCGCGACCGTGCCAGATATTAAGCTTTCTCTAGCGCAGGCTCTTTGCCCAGGTGATGAGTTCTTCCAACTTGTTGCGGGCCAGCTCCGGAAGCTCCGCCTGCGGAGGGGCCAATCCCGGGCCCTCTAGAGGCCTGCCCACCACGATGGCTCCCACCATCCCCACGCTCTCATGGGGCCGACAGAAATAATTATAAACCCCCTCTGTTTTGAACTGCCAAGAGAAGGTCGCGCCCTTCTGCACTAAAAGATCTGAATCGAAGGGCTCGGTCCCCTCCGGGATGCGCGCACGATATAAGCTGTGATTCTTCGGATGATACGCACTGGCCGTATGCCCACCGGATTGCAGGACCCACGTGACTGTTTCTCCGGGCTTGATCCGCAAGCGATCCGGAATGAAAGCGAGCTCGCCCTTCGGACCGCCCATGGCGATGATTAACGCCTCTTTCGCCGAGCGACCCTCATGGCGACAACCCAAGAGGGACCCGGCCAGAGCTGCCACTCCCACAAGCCCTAAACTCTTTAGGAAGAGACGCCGGCTCGTCTGTGAAGACAAAGAATGCATCGAACACTCCTCAGCACTGAGGGGCTGGGGTGGGCATGAAGTTCATGTCGATGCCTGGCTTGACCGGACCCCAGGGAACTCCCGTGCCCGCCATCATATCTCCCTTGGGGATGTTCACCACAGCAATGTGACGGTACCAGTAGCCTTCCTCGCCGCCTTTGCCCCCGTGGCCGGCGTTCGGATCGCTGCCGGGGATGAACTTCTGGTGGAAGTGTACAAAGCCCGGCCCATAGGCCTTCGCTACTCTCTCTTGATCGGCCTTGCAGAACTTGCCCGGCACGAGTGTGCCAATCCAGAGGATTTGCGAGTCTCTTCCTACAGGCTTGTCGAAGTGGAGGAAGAGTCCCGTGCCGTCCTCCAGCAGCACATACAAGTGATCCGGCAGATGGGGTTGAGTGGGCTTATCCTCAAAGAATGATCGTAACTGCTGCATCTCTTGGGCATACACCTGCTCACGCCCCGCCACACCGGCGCGCTGGGTGGAGGAGATGAGCAGCCAGCCGCCCAGCACCGCCAGCGCCACTAAAGCAATAATCAACGCTTGTTTCATAATATGTCCATCACCTCGGAGCGACATTATAGTCAAGCCGGGGCTCGAAGTCCGTAAGCTTGCTTACAGTCCCCAAGAATCTTTCAGCCATATAATAATTTTGAAGGTCTGTGGGGTGATACGGGAATGGAAGCGCCAGGGTTGCTCGTCTCTTTCATGGCGGGAATCGTGCTCTTTGTCTCCCCGTGTGTGGCTCCGCTCATTCCGGCCTATCTGGCCAGCCTGGCCGGGGTCAACCTGAGGCAGCTGCCCAGAGAAAGCGCGGATCGGCGTGCTCTACAGGGCCGCGTCTTTCAGAACGCCTTGGCTTTCGTTATGGGCTTTTCTATCGTCTTCATCCTCATGGGGACGTTCATCGGCACGCTCAGCGGGCTGGTGCCCAGCTTCCAGAGCTGGCTGAATCGCATCGGCGGGGCACTGATCCTCATCTTGTCGCTCCACATGCTGGGCCTGATCGAGATCCCCTTGTGGAGGCGTGGGATTTCGCTGACGCCCCAGGTAGGAGGTGGCATCCCCAGGGGCCTTCTACGTTCGGCCGCTATGGGGCTGGCCTTCGGAGTGAGCTTTTCGCCCTGCACCGGGCCCGCACTGGGAGCCATCTTAGCTTATACGGCCACCGAAGGCTCGACGCTTAAGGGGGCGATGCTCATGACGTCATTCTCGGCCGGGCTGGCCGTGCCTTTCCTCCTGACAGGCCTCTTCACCCTCGGGGTTGCCCGATGGCTAAACTCGGCTCCCCGCCTGCTTGAGGGGCTTCAGCTGGCCGGAGGAGTCCTGCTGCTGGCCTTGGGCGTCCTCGTCTTTACGGGAAGACTTCCCAGCTTGATCGGCTTCTGGTACGGCACATTTTGAGCCTATGGCAAGGAAGGAGGCGGAGGAGCGTGAAGCGAAGGGTTCTACTGAGCGTGGTCATTCTAGGGCTCATAGGGGCGATCTTCTATCTGGATGCGTCGTTGCGGCCGGCCTGGCTTAAGAGCCTTCTCCAGCTGGGGGCACCTCAGCCGCTGGGGCTTTTGGAGACAAGAGCTCTGGCCGTCGGAGAGCCGGCACCGGAGTTTGCCCTCCAGGACTTGACCGGCCGCCTCGTAAGACTCTCAGACTTTCGCGGCCAGAAACTCCTGCTGAACTTCTGGGCGACCTGGTGCCCGCCGTGTCGAGAAGAGATGCCGGATTTTGAGAGAATCTATCAGAAGCATCGCGATCAACTGGTCGTCCTGGGAGTCAATATGCAAGAGCCTGCACCAGCCGTCTTGAGATTCCTCCGTGAGGAGGTCCAGGTCACCTATCCCGTTGTGCTCGATAGCGATGGCTCCGTCACCCGCGGCTACAACGTGAGAAGCTATCCTACGACGTATTTTATCGATGAGCAAGGACGCTTGGCGGCCAGCGGCGGCCTGCTTGGGAAATTCGGCGCCTTCACCCCGGAAGAGCTCGAGCACCGCCTGGAAGAGTTCCTCAAGCCCTCGTCCCAGAGAGGGACTTCTCAGTCGCAAAGCCCACCGGCCCTCAAGAGGGGCCATCTGGGGAGCAAATACTTCTCCCAGGGCGAACTCGACCGCATCGGCCTCTCCCATATCGATCCCGCCCAGATCCCCTATCGGGCCGCGCTCGAGCTCGATTTATTGGTCGTCGGCTGCCCCTTTGTCGATTGCATCCTGTCGATCGACGGCCCCTCCTTTGAAACCCCATCCCAGGCGGCCTCCTGGCTCAAGGACGATGATCTCGTCATGGGAGTCTTCCTCGAAGGGATTGCGAAAGCCTATCCGTTCAAGATCTTGAATTGGCATGAGATCGTCAACGACACCTTCGGGCCATTACCAGTAGCCATTACTTTCTGTCCGCTCTGTCGTTCCGGTCTGGTCTTCAAGCGCCCCATTTTAGAGGGAAAGCTTGCGGAATTTGGGGTCTCAGGCAGACTTTACAGATCGGATCTGGTGATGTATGATCGAGTGACAGGCTCCTTCTGGTCACAGATTGAGTCTGCCCCGATTGTGGGGCCTCTGGCAGGCGAGCCCTTGCGGCTCGAGCGGCTGGCTGTGGAGATCCTGCCCTGGAAGACGTGGCGGGATCTTCATCCCCAGACCCTCGTGTTAGCTCGGCCCACAGTGGCCACCCCTCTGGGAGGCCGTCCGCCGTATAATCCCCAGGGCACGGCGTTCCTGCAGGACTACGAGCAAGATCCGTATGAGTACCAGCTGGAGGCCTTGGTGAACTACTTTGCCGGCCCACTGCTCTCCGACAAGCGCCTGAACTCGTTCGCCATGGTCATAGGCCTTGAGGTCAACGGAAGAGCTAAGGCCTATCTGCCCGAGGCTATCGAGCAGGCCGGGCTTTTGAACGATCAAGTGGGCGATGAGCCCGTGCTCGTCCTTTGGAATCCCACTCTGCAGACGGTCGAGTTCTTCAGCCGTAGAGTGGCTGAGCTTAGCCAGCCCCTGGAGTTCTCTATGGCTCCTGAGGGGCTTGAGGACCGTCAGACCGGCACCCTCTGGAACTTGGCGGGAGAGCCGCTCCGTGGCCACCTGAAAGGGCGCAAGGTGAAGCTGGAAAAGCTCGTCGGCGTGCAATCCTTCTGGTTTGCGTGGCGGGCCTTCCACCCTGACACTGAGCTCTTTCTTAAGGCACAGAGCCCCTAATATTTGTAGCCTCGGGCTTCCTCCTCGCTGAACTCTACGCCGAGCCCCTCCGCCACGCGGTTGACGAAGTTAAAGTAGCTCGTGATGAGATTGATGGTAAGAATCTCTTCGTCACGGAAGCCTGCCTCCCGGAGTCTTTCAACGTCTTGGCGGCTCAGCGAAGCCGGCCGCAGGGTCAGCTTGCGGCCATACTCCAGCATGGCCCGATCCGGCTCCGAAAGAGACACCCGGCGGTAGTCTTGCTGCAGTTGGGCGATGAAATCATCGTCCGCAACGTAGAAGCGCAACGCTTCGCTGTGGTGCCGCACGCAGTACGAGCAGCCGTTGAGTGCCGATACAACCGTGGCCAGAAGCTCCCGCTGGCGCCGGCTCAGACCCGATGGCCCAAACATAATAGCCCGATAGAGCTCCAGATGGCTCTTCATTGTCTCAGGCTTCAGGCTGTGGACCTTCATGATGTTCGCAATCTTCCCTCGGGCCTTCTTGATCTCTTCGTAGTACGCCTTAAGCTGGCCTTCGGCTGAAGCTTCCTCTATCACCCGAATCCAGGCCATACCAGATCACCTCATGCGCACACAACAGTCTAGCCTTGCCTCTAGCGAATGACCGTAGGCACGCTTACAGAAACGGGTTGATCGTGCGTCAAGTCAGTTGTTTGAGACGCTCGACATCCCGGACGATGATGATTCCTCGCTGTTTGCGCAGCAGCCCTTGGCGCTCCAATTCACCTAGTGCCAGAGAGGTCGTCTCGCGTGTGGAGCCGATCAGATGGGCCAATTCCTCATGGGTGAGCTTAAGACCAATGCGCACGCCATCGGCTTCGGACTCGCCATGCTTTTGGACCAGTTGGAGCAGTGTCCGCGCGAGGCGGGCGTTCACCCCCTTGAAAAGCAAGTCTTCGAGCTTGTTCTCGATCTCAACTAAACGCTCTCCAAGCAGCTTCGTGATCTTCAAGGCCAAACGAGGATTGTTCTGAGCCAGCCGGAGAAAGTCGCCCTTGTGGATGATACATACCACCGTGTCCTCGAGTGTCTCGGCGATCCAGCGACGTCTCTGCTCACCCGTTATGGCCGTCTCTCCGAAGAGCTCGCCCGGATTGATGATGGTCAACGTCAAGCGGCGTCCGCTCTCATCGAGATAGGCCAAGCGCACGCGCCCATGATGGAGCGTGTAGAGCGTGTCGCTGGGATCTCCCGGGAAATAGACAGTCTCTCCGGCTCGATACGCAACGGAGCGCATGGTGCGTCGGAGTTCCTCCAGCTCTTTGGGAGTCAGCACGTCGACGAAATTGAAATTCTCCACACACCAGAAGCGACGGGCCACATCGCCTTGTAGATGGAGCTTCATCCTCACCCACCCTCTTTCCTAACTAGCTACAACTACCCAGTATCGTTTGTATGGGAACCCTGTGCA
>JBBIOR010000015.1:12380-18975 GCA_037443265.1 Candidatus Fraserbacteria bacterium
ATCGCTGCTTCGAAAGTTATACAAGAGTTATCAGCGTGCTGCAAGCGGGGTTGAGAATCGGCCTCAGACGGTTGTCTTCCTCAGGTAGCTTCTAGCATCATAATATGTGTAAGGCGGCTTACGGACGCCAGCAACCACATCACGCTAAGTTAGATCATTAAATCAATCAAGGAGAGTGTTCGATACGCATGAAGCAGCGGAACGTAAGGCTCTTCACATTGTTGACGGTCGGCTTAGGCAGCCTATTGTTCATCGTCGGCGGGCTTCTGATAGCTCAGGAGCAACAAAGCATACAAGAGTTCGCTCTCATCCACAGCCTGACCGTGGCAGCTGGCGAAAATCGTGACGCTCCGGCCATCTTCCCCAATGAGATTCGCGTGAAAGTCGGTCGCCTGGTGAGGTTTTTCAATGTCACACCCGATCCGAGTGGGCTTGCCCATGACCCTGTGATCATCAGCAGTGATGAAGACGGAAAGAGTCCCGTCTTCGGCGTGCAGGGATTTCGTGTCGAGCCGGGAAAGATCACAGTGATTGAGTTCACGCCGGATCGCACCGGGACCTTCTTCATCACCCACAAGAGCCACTTCCATGACATTGTAGGCAAGCTGATCGTGGAAGAGTAGCCTCCCCTTCCCCGCCGCCTGAGGAGGAGCCTGAGAACAGGCTCCTCCTCCATGCCTGCGGCGTGATCATTCTCTTCCCGTGCCGACCACGCCCTTCATGCATCCGTTTTGGGGGATCGCGGACCCCATGCAGCGAATGTAAAGCCGCGAAGCGGCTTACCAGGGTGGGGCCGCCGTGCGTCGCTTCTCCTTCCACTTGCTCAGCACTAACTGGGGTCCGCCAAGATCCCAAAGATAACGATCGGCAATCAGGCCCTTGAGCGTCCGCGCTGCCCAACCCGAAAAGCGCAACCGGATGAATCTCGTGAGGTTCAAAACTCCTAGCGCATCCTTGCGGCCCAAGCTCAAGAATGTCCCCAGTCGCTTCGGGCAGAAGGGCTTCGGCTTATGTCCCGCTACCTCACGACACAAGTTCTTCGCGGCAAGATAGCCTTGTTGTACGGCAATCTGGGCTGTGGGTGGCAAATCGCAAAGCCGCTCTCCTCCACCAGGTGATGGCCGCGTACGCCGCCGGCCCAAAGGATCACACCTGCATCCAACCGCTGGCCATTCCCCAACACCACACAGTTAGGCTCCACACAAGCGATGCGAGCTCCCGTGATCAATTCAACGCCTTTGCGCTTAAGGGTCTTGGTGGCTTGTTCGATCAACAGCGAGTCAAAACCTGCGAGGATCGTCTCCGATCCCTCTACCACAGTGATGCGGATCTCCTGCGGGTCTACATCAAAGGACTTGGCCAAGCGCGGTCGCCAGTCGGCTATCTCGCCGGCCAGCTGAACCCCTGTGAACCCTCCGCCGCCGATGACGAGATGAGTGCACCCATGCTCCTTGGGATTCTCGTCATAGGCGGCCATCGCCATCACGATGCGGCTGTGGATCAGCTGCGCGCTGCTGAGATCTCGTAACACGAGCGCATGCTCTGGCAACCCTGGGATATCATAGAACTGAGGCTCCCAGCCTAGTGCCAAAATCAAGTAGTCATAGGCCAGAGTCCTCGTGCTCACCAACGACTTCCCAGTGTAAGTGAGAGTTGTCAGACCTAAGGCCTTTCTTCTATTATGCACGTGTAGGGACGGGGAAATCATGGGCTTTCGCTATGCCGTTTTAGGGGCCGGCCGCCAAGGTCTGGCCGCGGCTTATGATCTGGCGCGCTTCGGAGAAGCGGACGCCATCGTTCTCTTTGACGTGGAAGGGGAGCGCGCGCGGCACGCCGCCGCACGGGTCAATCAACTCATAAGCCAACGCCTGGCCCAGGGAGCGCACACTGATGTTGGGGAGAGCGCAAAGCTCAGCTCTGTGCTTAGAGATTTTGATGTCTGCATCAGTGCGGTGCCGTATCGCTTCAACGTCGAGCTCAGCCGGGCAGCCCTTGCAGCTCGAGTGTCCCTCTGCGATCTGGGCGGAAGCACCGAGACGGTGTGGCAGCAGCTCAAGCTGGATGCGCACGCTAAAAGAGCGAAAGTCGCCATCGTGCCAGATTGCGGCCTGGCCCCTGGAACGGCCAATCTGCTGGCCGTCTACGCCATGAAGCGCATCGAATCTCTGGGCGGAAAGCCTGAGGAGATTAAAATCTACTGTGGGGGCCTTCCCCAGCGCCCTAAGCCTCCGCTCTCTTATCAGCTGCTCTTTAGCCTCGAAGGACTCCTCAATGAGTACTTAAGCCCGGTCATGGTGCTACGAGAGGGGAAGATTCAAGAGCTGGAGCCCTTGACAGAATTAGAGACTCTGCACTTTCCCGAGCCCGTAGGGTGCTGTGAGGCCTTTCTGACTTCGGGCGGCACCTCGACTGGCCCATGGACGTTTAAGAAGAAGCTCAAGCAGTATGAATACAAGACGGTTCGCTACCCGGGCCACTGCCAGAAGATCAGGCTATTGCGCGATCTGGGGCTTTTCGACACGAAGCCAATCCGCGTGGATGGTGTCAAGATCTCCCCGCGCGCGGTCTTTGCGCGCGTGCTTGGTCCCAAGCTGGAGTCTCCTGATGAACCCGATCTCGTCGTGCTGCGAGTGATCTGCCGAGGAGGGGGCGCAGAAATCCAGCTGGATCACATGGATTTCTTCGACGAAAAGACGGGCTTTACGGCCATGGAGCGCACCACAGGCTCTTCCGCGGCCATTATTGCCCATATGCTGGCGCGCGGGGAGATCGCTCCCGGTGCGCACACGCCCGAGCGGGCCGTGCCCCTGGAGCCCTTCATGAAGGCCCTCTTGCAAAGAGGCTTCCAGATCAAAGAGACGATTAGCTGCTCGTTGAAATTCTAGTATAGCAGAGGTGATTAAGATGGAAGCTTCTTTAGAGCTGGAGCAGTTCTGCGCGGTGCTGGCTAGCACGCGCCAGATGCTCCTAGAAGCCATACGGGCGATCCCTGAGGAGAAGCTAAGCTGGAGTCCATCTCCGTCAGCCTCGTCGGTGGAAGCAATTTTGAGGCATCTGGTCGCGTGGGAGACGTATTTTCTATCGGTGATCGTTAAGGGAGATGGCCGTGAGACGGAGCGCACGCGGCAGAAGGGCACAGGGCGGGAGAATCTGCTCAGAGAGCTTGAAGAGATCCGTGCGCGCACTCTGCGCGTGATCCAGAGGCTCGGACCCCAAGATTTAGATGCTCCTCGCCGACTACCCGCGGGAGATTCCACGATCCGTCAGATCCTGCTGCGCCTCTTGCGCCATGAGCACTATCATCTGGGGCAGATCAATTACATCTATCTCCTGCTCCACCCGCAGGCCACCGGAGAAGCATTGCCTCCCCCACCTCCATAGCGTACACTTAGGCCCGCTATGAGGCTCCTCTACGCGATAGGAACGCTCGTACTGCTGCCTTTGCTTTTCCCAATCAGCTGTGATCGCCTCTTTGGCCCGCCCCAATCATCTCTTGAGCTCAGCGTCACTGTCGCAAGGCAAGCCACGCAGGCGAAGCTGACTCTCACTGTGAGAAATATAAGCACTCAGCCGGTCACGCTCGAGTTCAACACCAGCCAGCGCTTTGACTTTCTCGCACGTGAAGCGAGCACGCAGCGCCTCTATTGGCGCTGGTCCTTCGGAAAAGCATTCCTGAGGGTGCTCGGCCGTGAGACGTTCGAACCGGGGGCGATAGTGACGTTTGAAGCGGAGATGCCCTATGAGGGCCTGCCGCCCACGCGCTACGAGATCATCGGCATGCTCACCTCGCGGCCCCAAGCGTTTGATGCACCTCCCGTACTGCTCGATTTGAGCGAGAAGCCCCTACCAGAAGAAGGGCTGGAGATCCTGGGCGAAATTCCCTCCGGTCACCGTCTGGCGATCCGCACCCTGCACGGCCTAGAGTACCTCCTGGAGGGCACGCCCAACTCGCTCAGAGAAGCTCGTGGCTTTCCCCTTCGGGCCTGGCTGCGCCCCGTCCCCTACGGCAGCCCCAATCTCTATGAGCTGATTGATTATTTCTGGGTGATCGCACCTCTGGACGAGAATTATCCATTCATCGAGTCAGACATCCGCTATGAGAAGAGTGGTGGCATCGCGGGCATGATCCAAATCATAAAAATCTACGGCGAGGGAAGCTTCTTGATTCAGTGCTGCTTTTCAGGCGAAGCCAATCGCTCCGGCTTCGTGCGAGATTTTCAGGTTCTAACGCGCTATGCCCAGCAGCAAGGCTTCTGGAATCTCAAAGATTCTTATGGCCGTCCCGGCGTGGTGGCCGATGGCTTTACGGAAAGCCTCACTATTCGTCTGCCGGACGGCCGCCAGAAGACCGTGATCATCTATCAAGATCCCGAGGTCGAGCCGCCTGCGGCTTTTGTGAGGATCGCCGAGCGCATCACTTTGACTGTCGGCTTGAGGGCCAAGTGAGCCTCAGCCCTTCTCCAGAGTGCGGATCTCCTCTTCGACCTCAGAGAGCTCCTTCTCCAGATCCTTCTTGTACTCGAGGAGCTCTTCGCGATAGGCTTTGAGCATCTCAAGATATTCACCGCGTCGGGGGAATCCCCAGCTGTGGAATCTGCGCCAGCCGCCCGGCCCAAAGTAAAAAGCTCCCAAGGGCGGAAACCCGAAGCCAAACCAGAAGTGCCTCCTCCTCATGCTTCTTCCTCCTAGCTCCAGCCAGCCGGCTCGCCTTAAGTGACAGGATTGTAAGCCAGCTTACAGACCGAGGCAAGAGCCTTTCAGCTACATTTTAAAAAGGGATGATTCGGGCTGAAAATCTGACCAAGATCTACAAGATGGGCAGAGTGGAGGTAAAAGCGCTTGATGGGGTGAGTCTCTCCATTCAGCCGGGGGAGTTTCTGGCCGTTATGGGGCCGTCGGGCTCGGGCAAGAGCACCTTAATGAATCTCATAGGCTGCCTGGATAGGCCGACCTCAGGACGCCTCCTCCTCAACGGCTCAGACATCTCGACGTTGAGCGATCGGCAGCTAAGCCAGTTGCGGGGGTCAACCATCGGCTTCGTCTTCCAGACCTTCAATCTCATCCCGCGTGTGAGCGCTCTGGCGAACGTGATGCTTCCCATGAGTTTCCTCAACACTATCCCCAAGCGTGAGCGAAGAACACGGGCGCTGCAAATCTTAGAGCAAGTGGGCCTGGGCCATCGGGTGCACCATATGCCTAGCGAGCTTTCGGGTGGCGAGCGCCAGCGAGTGGCTATCGCCCGGGCATTGGCCAATGAACCCAAGGTCATTCTAGCAGATGAGCCTACGGGCAATCTCGACAGCAAGACGGGCAAGCAGATCCTAGAGCTGGTCAGAGAACTGCACGAGCAAGGGCGTACGATCGTGCTGGTGACCCACGATGCGACCGTGGCCTCCTATGCTGAGCGAGTAATGGAGCTGGTGGACGGAAAGATTACCGGCATCCGTGAATGAATATAGAGCGTAATGTTCCACAAGAATGCCCTGTGTGTAAGAAGTTTCCCCCTTGTCTTGCTGCCTTTGCAAAGCTTAAGCCAACAGACGAGGTAGAGCGCATGTTAATCATAAAGATTTGTGTAGGGTTGCTTGCCTCTCTTACTTTGATTCTCGCTGCTTCGCTCAGTGTCTTTGGGCAATCTAAAGAACTCGGTCCTCCCTGGCTCAAAGAGATAGGAACCCCAGGCGGCGAACTCAACATCCCCATCTTTGCCAAGCTCAAGACTCTCAATCCAATCATCTCTGTTCTTGATGAACTCGATATTCTCCTCCATGCTCATCTCCTCGAATTCAATCCAGCCACCGGTGAATTAGAGCCTGCTTTAGCTGCAAGCTACGAGATCTCAGCAGATGGCAAGACCCTTACGTTTGTCCTCCGAGAGGGCCTACACTGGTCAGATGGCCAGCCCTTCAGTGTTGAAGACGTCGAGTTCACTTATCGCGACCTCGTCTTTAATCCAAGCATCCCGGCGGTCAATCGAGAGCTGTTCCTTATTGATGGCCGGCTGCCGGAGGTCGTTGTGCAAGACCACCGAACGTTCAGCTTGAAGTTCCCCAGACCGGATTGGAGTGCCTTGACAGTGATCGCCACTCAGGTGATTGTCCCGAAGCATCTGCTTCAGGACAAGGCTTCCCCAGATGGTTTTCCCAACGCTTGGTCCTTGGAGACTCCTCCAGAGCAAATCGTGGGGATGGGGCCGTTCCGGCTTGTCGAGCTCATCCCCGGTGAGCGAGTCATCCTCAAACGAAACGAGTTTTATTGGAAAGTCGATCCAACGGGACAGAGGCTTCCCTATGTAGACAGGGTAAACGCTTGGTTCAATGTCGATCGTGAGGCGGCTTTGCAGCGACTACAGGTTGGTCAGATCGATTTCCTCGTCCCCTCTCAGCAGGGGCTGCAAACCTTGCTCCGGAGCCACGACAATCAAGTGCAGCTCACCTTCGGGGGGTCTGACCTCTCCTTCAATCTACTCGCCTTTAACCTCGACATCGGTGATGAGGACTTGCGAAGAGTCTTTCGTTCTCCGCTGTTTCGGCAAGCGATTTCCCATGCCATCAATCGACAGAAGGTTGTCAAGGACGTCCAGGGAGGACTGGCT
>JBBIOR010000015.1:19075-28902 GCA_037443265.1 Candidatus Fraserbacteria bacterium
ACGGCCTCCTGAACTTGACTGCCAATAAGCAGTTTCGGTTTAAGTTGCTTGTGAATTTTGAGAGCGCTACTCGCGTCGCTATCGCGGAGTTGTTGCGTGAAGATCTTGGCAAATTGGGCATCGCCGTGCAGACCGAGTTGGTAACCTTTAAGGAGCTACAGCGTCGGCTTTTCAATCCAGATCCGCTATTTAATCTCTTTGGCCCAGCCTTTGAGGCAGTCGTAGTAGGCTTTGTAGGAACAACGGACCCACAGCCGCTCGATCGGCTTTATGCAACTGAAGGTCCACTGCAGTTCTATCACTTCACTGCTTTGGAAGAACCATTCGCCTATGAGCGACGGATCGACGAGATCTTCCGCATGGCAGCTATGACGTTTGATGCCCAGCGACGTCAAGAGCTATTTGCGGAATTTCAGATGATCGTGGCCGAGCAATTGCCTGTAATCTTGATCACAAGCCCAGCGTTTGTCGTAGCTGTAAGTCGCGAACTGGGCAATATAGGAGCTACCAAAGCCATCAGTGGAGATGGCCCCATTGATTTGATCGACGTTCTGTTCATTAAATAAGGAAGGAGGAGTCAATGGGAATGATCCTCAAGCGGCTGATGATGCTTCCGGCTTTCGCTATCTTGTTCCTAGTGGGCGCAAGTCTGGCTCAAGAGACCCCCGTTTTACTAGAGACAGGGCAATTCAAAATGGTCATCAACGATGCCTTTGAGGCAGCCGTAGAGGACTACCGCCTCGAACAGTTGGAGAACAAACAAATCCGCGTCACTTCTCAAGGAGTGGTTGAGTCACTCGACCGGCTTCCTCCGGAGTTGAGTTTCCTGCGCGCGGAAGTGATCCTGCAAGGCCCATTCTCCGAGGAGCTTCTGCTCACAGAAGAGTGGGAGTTTCGTCGCTATTCGGCTCGATTCACTACGGTGACCGGAGGGACCCTAGAGATTGAGTCTGAATTTGACGGCATCCTGCTGAGAACGGCAGCCCGACAGGGAGATCAGACGGCCACGGTGAGCCGGATCATCGAAGGGGATCTCATCCTCGATCCGAGAGGGACTCTAGTCTTCCCGCTGATCTTGGTCAAGAGACTCGAGCATCGAGGACAGAGTGCTCCATGGACCGTCTTCTCCTTTAGTCCTTTGGGATTCCGGTTTCCTCCTCAACAACTGGAGATTCGCAAGATCGAAGGAGTCATCTTGAAGACGGAGGAGGGTTCTCTGCCGGCTGAACGTTATCGAATCTTCGAGTCCGGAAGCGCGATTCAAGTAGAAACGGACCTGCTCGTTCGCGAGGGGAATATGGTAGGGCTATTCGTCTTCTCCGATGAGCCTGACCCCAACCCTGATCTGAAAGTCCTCGTATTTCGCAGTGATCTCTTCCCCAAGGGTTTTCAGGTCCAAGAGTCTGCTTCGGGCTCTTAACATACCCAGATAGAGACATGGTTCAGTTGGGATGGTCCAATATCTGTGCTCACAAGCTGCGCAGCAGTTTGGCTGTTCTCATGATTGCGGTAGGGATCGGCACCGTGATCGCCATCGTGACCGTGGCCGAGGGACAGAAGCAGGCTCTGCTGAATGCGCTGGCGGAGTTCTATCGTGCCGATGTCATTTACATGAAGGGCGCTCAAAGCGGGGAGCGGTTGACTCTCCAGGTGCCCCGTGTCTTCTCTGAGCGGGATGCTCAGCGCATCGCTCAGCTCAAGGACGTTAAGGCAGTGGGGCTGGCCGGACAGCTCGAAGGGGCAGTCTTAGCCTATCAGGGCACGCCCCTGCCGGTAGGTCGCGTCATGGCCAGCTTCAATCTCAGTAGCTTCTTCGGTCTAGAGCAGGGCAGATTTCCCCAAGCGAAAGGCGAAATCGTCCTGGGGAGTTTTATCGCGGAAGAGCTGAAAACGATCTCCCATAGAGACTCAGTCGTGGGTCAGAGCCTCACCCTCAAATATCTTGAAAACGGGCAGATTCTGGAAGACCAGCTGCAAGTGGTGGGCGTCTTCAAGAGAGTGCCCGTCAATCCGGATCAGCTGGGACTAAGCGGAGTTCAGGGCACCGATGCGTATGTCTCTATGGATTATCTGGCTCCGAATCAGACGATCGAGGGTCAAAAGATCCGCTTCGTGGAAGAGTTGTTCATCCAAGTTAAGACCGTGCAGAACTTGAAAGCCGTCAAAGAGCAAGCTCAAAAGCTGTTGATGAATAATCCAACCAGCGACTTCATGAAATTGATAGAGAAGTTAATTCAGGGCAAGAGGTCGATCGGCTTAGGCTTTGGGGTTCGGGTTCAAGAAGAGGTGGCCAAGGGGATAAGTGAGGCGATCTTTCGCGTGGCCGGCTTTGTAAGTGCCATCGGTGGCTTTGCCTTGCTGGTAGGGCTTCTAGGAATTACGGCCGTCATGATCATCAGTGTGACCGAGCGCACCCGCGAGATTGGGATTCTGCGGGCCATCGGAGCCTCGCGCTCCGCCGTCATGCGCTTATTTCTTGCAGAAGCAGTAATTCTCTGCGTGGTCGGGGCCGGCTTAGCCATCGGCTTTGGGATGGCAGCCTCTTTCGTGGTGAAAGGCTTAATGACGCTCTTTCTAGAGACGGACTTGGAGATCCCGTTGGTCTTCCTTCCCGGCTGGTACGCGATCGCTTTGTTCACCGGAGTCTTCATGGGCCTACTGGGCGGACTCTACCCCTCTTGGCGGGCGGCGCGAGTCGATCCCATCGAAGCCCTGCGCTATGAATGAGACAATCCACGACCGAGAAACTCTCGTAGTGAGCGAGTCTGAGTAGAGTTATCTCATCAGCAAGGCCAGAATCGCCTTCTGCGCGTGGAGTCTATTCTCGGCTTGATCGAAGATGGCGCTCTGCGACCCATGCGCCACATCATGAGCAATCTCTTCATCGTAATGGGCAGGGAGGCAGTGCATTACGATAGCATCGGGCTTCGCCCGCTTGAGTAACTCTGAATTGATGCGAAAGCCGCGAAAGGCCTGCTTCTTCTGCTGGGCGATGGCCTCCTGCCCCATCGAAGCCCAGACGTCTGTGTAAAGGACGTCTGCACCCATCACGGCCTCCTGGGGATCATGCAGCACTTCCACACGCGTGCCCCAGCGCCGAGCATACTCCACAATCTCTTCGTTGGGTTCATAGCCCTTAGGACACGCCATAGAAAGATGCATCTTAAGCTTCGGCCCTCCCTGCAGCCACGAGTGACACACGTTGTTCCCATCCCCAATCCAGGCCAGCTTTAAGCCCTCAAGCCTCCTCTTCTTCTCCCAGATGGTAAGAAGATCTCCTAGCACCTGGCAGGGGTGCTCGCGATCCGAAAGCCCGTTGATGACGGGCACCGTGGCGTGCTTGGCCAGCTCTTCTAGGAGCTCGTGTCCGAAGACCCGCGCCATGATCCCATCACAGTAACGACTCAAGACGAGGGCAATGTCTTCTGTGGTCTCGCGCTGCCCGAGCCCAATATCGCCGGGAGCCAGATAGATCGCGTGACCCCCCAGATGTGTCATGGCTACTTCAAACGAGACCCGCGTGCGCAGGCTGGGCTTCTGGAAGATCATCGCCAGGGTTTTATTCTTTAAAAGCGGCGGCTCATGGCCCGTCTTATGGGCGATCTTAAGCTGCTTGGCCGTCTCTAAAAATTCCCACAGCCCTTCGGCTGAAAAATCGGCTAGTGAGAGGAAATCCTTCGGCTTCATGCGCAAGCTACTCCTTACGACACCCAAGCATAGCACACTCCAAAACAGTTGACATCCTTTGGCCGGGTGTAGTTTAATATTGAGGAACCCAGGCAGAAAGGGGCCAGCCATGAAGATCTACCTCGACGGGAAATTCGTCTCGGAAGAAGAGGCCAAGATCAGCGTCTTCGATCACGGGCTCCTCTACGGCGACGGCGTCTTCGAGGGCATCCGGGCCTACAACGGGTACGTCTTCAAGCTCGAAGAGCACTTGGATCGACTCTATGACAGCGCCAGAGCCATAAGACTAGCGATTCCCCTCGCGCGCGAGGCGATGAAAGAAGCCATCCTGGAGACGCTGCGAGTCAATCAGCTGAAGACTTCCTACATTCGCCCCATTGTGACCCGTGGCGTCGGGGATCTGGGCATCGACCCGAAAAAGTGCAAGGGCAAGCCCACGGTGATCATCATTGTCCGCGAGTGGAAGTCCCTCTATCCTGAAGAGCTCTATGAGCGGGGGCTCAGGGCGATCGTGGCCACCACCCGGGCCAAAGCTCCAGACAGCCTCTCGCCCAGTATTAAATCCTTGAATTATTTGGCGAACATCCTGGCCAAGATCGAGGCCAACGTCTGGGGTGCGGACGAGGCCATCATGCTCGATGTCCGGGGCAATGTGGCCGAAGGGACGGCCGACAACATCTTCATCGTCAAGCACGGCGTGCTATACACCCCTCCGGTGACCACCAATCTTCCCGGCATCACGCGGGCTACCATCATAGCACTGGCCAAAGAGGCGGGCTATACCGTGCGCGAGGAGTATTTTGGCATCGCGCAGCTTTATATGGCCGATGAAGTATTTCTTACGGGCACGGCGGCGGAAGTGGTGCCCATCGTCGAGATCGACGGGCGCGCGATCGGGTCCGGCCGACCCGGACCCATCACCGTGGAGATGCGCCAACGCTTTAAAGCCATCACGGGCATCCCCGAGACCGGCGTGCCCATCTATTCCAAATGAAGCCTCGGGTGCGCTTTGCTCCCAGCCCCACGGGCGAGCTGCACGTCGGCGGCGCACGCACGGCCCTTTTTAACTGGCTCTTCGCCCGCAAGCACCAGGGCAGCTTCATCCTGCGCTTTGAGGACACAGACATCGAGCGCAACCGGCCAGAACTCATCGAGCCCATCTTGGAGAGCTTAAGGTGGCTCGGCTTAGATTGGGACGAGGGGCCCTTCTTTCAGAGCCAGCGCCTCGCCCTCTATCGAGCATACGCCGAGCGGCTGCTTAAGGCGGGCCAGGCCTATCGCTGCTACTGCACCCTGGAAGAACTCGAAGAGAAGCGCCGGCAGGCCCTACGCGCAAAGCACAAGCCCAAGTACGACGGGCATTGCCGTTCTTTATCGCCAGCAGAGCAGAAGCGCTATGAATCCGAAGGCCGCCAGCCCGCCGTCCGCTTCAAGGCTCCTCAGACAGGCATCACTATTGTGCAGGACCTCATCCGCGGGCGCGTGGAGTTCGATAACTCTGAGCTTGATGACTTCATCCTCCTGCGCTCGGATGGCAGACCCACGTATAACTTTGCCGTCGTCGTCGATGACCTAGATATGAGAATCACCCACGTCATACGGGCGGATGAGCATCTGAACAACACGCCCAAGCAGATCTTGCTCTATCAGGCCCTCGGGCACGGGCAGGCGTTGCCCCAGTTCGCCCACGTGCCTATGGTCCTGGCGAAGGATCGCACGAAGCTCTCCAAGCGCCACGGGGCCACGGCCGTGCTGGAGTTCCGCGAGCGAGGGATTTTGCCCGAGGCGCTGCTCAATCACCTCGCCCGCTTGGGCTGGTCGTATGGCGATCAAGAGATCTTCTCGCGTGCAGAACTCATCGAGAAATTCTCGCTCGAGGCCGTGCACCCTGCGGCCGCGATCTTCGATGAAGAAAAACTCCTCTGGCTCAATCATCATTACATCATGACGGGCGACCCCAAGCGTCTGGGGAGGCTCGTGTGCGAGTTCGCCCTCGAGCGCGGGCTGCTTAGCGAGTCCGAGGCGAAGAGCATTCCTGACGAACGCTTTTCCGCGGTGGTAGCCTTGCTCAAGGAACGCAAACGATCGCTGGTGGAACTCGCCGAGGGCGCGCTGCCTTTCCTTACGGATCGACTGGAATACGATCCGAAAGCCGTCGAGCGATTTCTCACGGCCGATCGAGCAGCCCTTCTCCGAAGCATCGCCGATGCGCTTCAGAGGGTGGCTGCGGAGAACTTTCGCACGTCGATTCTAGAGGAGCGCGTTCGAGTCCATCTGGAATCACAGGGCTTGACTCTGAAAGATGCCGCGCAGCCTTGCCGTGTGGCGCTCACAGGCCTTATGGCAGGCCCAGGGCTCTTTGAGACCATGGAGTTTCTGGGGAAGAGGCGGGTCATCGAGCGCTTGGAGTGGGCCATCGAAAAGATGCGCCAGATGGGCGATCCGCTGACGGCTGAAGGCTGATGGCTGAAGATGAGGGTGACGGGCGGAAGACTCAAGGGGCGCAAGCTCTTCGGCCCCCCAATAGCAAAAATTCGCCCCATGCGTGATTCTGTGCGTACGGCACTCTTCAACATCCTTGGGGATGCCGTCCCAGGGAGCCTCTTTCTGGATCTATTCGCCGGGACGGGCAGTGTGGGGATCGAAGCCCTCAGCCGAGGAGCCGAGCACGCCGTCTTCGTAGACAGCTGCTGGGAAGCCGTGAAAGTCATCGAGAGGAACTTACAGGCGCTTGACCTCACGCGGCAGGCGACCGTCTATCATCAAGACGTCTTCCTCGCCCTAGAGGACTGCACGCGTCAGGGGCAACGCTTCGATTTCGTCTTCATCGGCCCGCCCTACGGCCAGAACCTAGCCCATCAGACGCTCCTTCGCCTCTCTTTGCTTAAGATCCTCAAGCCGGAGGCTGTGGTCATCACGGAGATCTTCAAGAAAGAGTACTTAGAGGCGCGTTATGGCCCTCTAGGGCTCTTCGATGAGCGGCGCTACGGGGATAATCAGCTCAAGTTCTATGCTTTGCAGGCCGAAGGACCTTTGCCTTAGTATTAGAGGATCGAATGACGGCAAGGGATTTCATCCGGGAGATCATCGAGGCAGATATCCAGAAGGGCACCTTCGGCAGCCGGGTTCACACCCGCTTTCCGCCGGAACCCAATGGATATCTGCACATCGGCCACGCCAAGTCCATCGTGCTCAACTTCGGGATCGCGCAAGAATACGGCGGACTCTGCAATCTGCGCTTCGACGACACCAATCCCCTGACGGAGCGCCAAGAATATGTGGATGCCATCAAACGCGACGTCCGCTGGCTAGGCTACTCTTGGGATCGCGAGTGCTACGCTTCAGATTATTTCGACCAGCTCTACCAGTTTGCCGTCAAGCTCATCCAGAAGGGCCTGGCCTACGTCGACAGCTTAAGCCCGGAAGAGATCAAAGAGTATCGCGGCCCGTGGGATAGGCCGGGTCGGGAGAGCCCCTATCGGAATCGCTCCGTCGAAGAGAATCTGAAATTATTTGAAAGGATGCGCGCCGGGGAGTTCAAAGAGGGCGAGTGCGTGCTGCGGGCCAAGATCGACATGTCTTCTTCCAACATGAACCTGCGCGATCCCATTCTATATCGCATCATCCACGCCTCGCACTACCGCACCGGGGACAGGTGGTGCATCTACCCCACCTATGACATGGCTCACGGCCAGTGCGACTCCCTGGAGGGGATCACCCACTCGATCTGCACCCTGGAGTTTGAAGACCATCGACCCCTTTACGATTGGCTGCTCGATCATCTAGAAATCTATCATCCCAAGCAGATAGAGTTCGCCCGGCTCAACCTGAGTTATACGGTATTGAGCAAGCGTCGCTTGATCGAGCTGGTCGAGGGCGGCTATGTTTCCGGCTGGGACGACCCAAGGATGCCCACGATCAGCGGGATGCGGCGGAGAGGCTTCACCCCTTCTGCCATTCGCACGTTCTGTGAGAAGATCGGCGTCTCGCGCGCCAACAGCACCATCGACGTATCTCTTCTGGAAGAGTGCGTGCGCGATGATTTAAATAGGCACGCCCCGCGCCGGATGGCCGTGCTTCGCCCCCTTAAAGTCGTCCTCGAGAATTGGCCGGAAGGCCAGGTGGAATATCTCGAGGCCATCAACAATCCAGAGGCTCCAAGCGCCGGCACGCGCAAGATTCCCTTCTCCCGTGTGCTCTACATCGAGCGCGACGATTTCATGGAGGACCCGCCCAAAGGGTTTTATAGATTGGCCCCCGGCCGCGAGGTCCGATTACGCTATGGCTATTTCATCACCTGCGTGGACGTCGTCAAGGACCCCTCAGGCGAGATCCGGGAAGTGCGCTGCACCTACGACCCCAAGACCCGCGGCGGCTATGCCCCGGACGGACGCAAAGTGAAGGCGACGCTCCATTGGGTCTCGGCAGAGCATGCCATTCCGGCTGAAGTGCGCCTCTATGATCGACTCTTTCTAAGAGAAGATCCCACAGATGTTCCCGAGGGCCAGGATTGGAAGGCGAACATCAACCCAAAGTCTTTGGAAGTGCTGCCCTCGTGCTGGGTAGAGTCGAGCTTAAAAGATGCCCGGCCGGGGGAGCATTATCAATTCGAGCGTTTGGGGTACTTCTGCGTCGACCCTGATTCCACAGCGGGAAGGCTCGTCTTCAATCGTACGGTGACGCTCAAGGACGAGTGGGCCAAGATTCAGCAGAAGAGGGCGGAGGGGAGATCATAGCCGAGTATCTAGGGGTGGAGACGACCGGACTCGAACCGGCGACCTCCTGCTTGCAAAGCAGGCGCTCTCCCAGCTGAGCTACGTCCCCTAAAAGAGCACAGTGGGTGGGTGGGGCTAGAAGGAATTGAACCTTCGACCTCACGCTTATCAGGCGTGCGCTCTGCCACTGAGCTATAGCCCCAAAAGCGCACACTAGATTACCCCACGAGAGCCCCCCAGTCAACCCAGCTTCACACCCAGAGTATAATGGGCGCACGGAGGCTATAGCCCAAATGGTTGAACTCAGCTTCACTGCATTCGTTCTCACGTTTCTCCCGCTCTTTGTGGCCATCGACGTGGTGGGCGTCATCCCTTTCTATCTCGCCCTCACACAAGGGATGCAAAGAGTCGAGAAGCGCAAAGTCATTTGGCAATCCATCCTGACAGCTGCCGCTGTCAGCATCGCTTTTCTATTCATCGGGAAATTCATCTTCATCGTGTTGGGAATCACTGTGGATGACTTTAAGATCGCCGGAGGAATTGTGCTCCTGGTCCTGGCTGTGCTAGATCTCGTGCGGACAGGCACCGCAGAAGAAGAGGTCAAGAGCATGCAAGGCTTAAGCATCGGAGTTGTCCCCCTGGGCACACCCTTCTTGGTCGGCCCCGCCGTGCTCACCACCATCTTGATCCTCGTCGATCTTCACGGCCCCGTGATGACCGTCTTGGCTCTTCTGCTGAACTTCATCATCGTCGCCCTCGCGTTCTTAGGAGCCGAGCAGCTCACGAGAGTCCTAGGCCCTGATGGAATCCGCGCCCTCTCCAAGATCGTCTACTTGCTCTTGGCCGCCTACGCCGTCATGATGATTCGACTCGGACTTCAGGCCATGCTCAGCTCCGGCTAGCTACGAATGAAAGGAGTCCCATGGCGCGGAAGAACGCGCTGAAGGAGCGACTCAAGAAGGGAGAAGTGCTCGTCGGCGCTCTCTCGACCATCCATGCGCCCACGCTCGTGGAGTTGCTGGGCCTTTTGGGGCTGGATTTTCTGATCCTCGACGGTGAACACTCCAGTCTCACTCCGGAGACGGCCGAAGAGCTCTATCGCGCCGCAGAACTCCGCGGCCTGCCGTGCGTGACCCGCATTGGGGAGAATCATCCTCAGCTGATCCAGAAATTTCTCGAAAGCGGCGCGCAAAGCGTGATGATCCCCCTTGTGAGCAGCCGAGAAGAGGCCCAGCGCGTCGTCCAGGCCGTAAAATACCCTCCGATCGGCCAGCGGGGCTTGGCCGCCAGTCGCGCCTCCGACTGGGGCTTCCTGCCCGGAGGACTCGCCGAACACGTAAGAAGCTCAAACGAGGAGACGTTCATCGCCATCCAAGTCGAGACCCACAAGGCCATCCAGAATTTTCAAGAGATCCTCTCTGTGGA
>JBBIOR010000015.1:29002-41401 GCA_037443265.1 Candidatus Fraserbacteria bacterium
ACGGGCGTGCCTGATCTTTTGGCCCTAGGCGTGCGCACCTTCCTCGAAAGTCTCTAGCTCACCCCAAGGCAGCCCAAGGGGCATTGACTTGTCTGCCTCCGCTGAGATATAAAAACTTCGAGGCGAAGGTTGCATGAGTCAGACACAGACGCTCGGCCCGGAGCATCAGCTGCATCTTGAGGCGGAGATCCTGCGCCATCTCTGGTATGAAGTGCAGGCCACGCCGGTGGCGCTCTCGGGGGCCCTAAGGCAGCCCCTTCCTATCCTGCACGAATGTCTGGAGGATCTGATTCGTCGCAGGTGCGTCTATCAGTTCTGGCCCTCGCCGGACGACCCCGATGCTTCCGTCTACTGTCTCACTCGCCGCGCCCACCGGCACATCCAGCAAGCGCTGCAAACCTATACCCGCTATAAGCTCCGCAGCTACTGGGACGCCCTAAGGCGCGAGCAGACTCTCTTAAGCCTCCAGCCCTGATCGCTCTTGCCTCAGAGACAGTCGATGACGCGACTCGCACCTTCCCAAAAGAAGCAGTTTGTTGAACAACTGCTCGCTTGGTATAAGAAGCACCAACGGAAGCTCCCCTGGAGGACCACCCGAGATCCCTACTCCATCTGGGTGGCGGAGATCATGCTCCAGCAGACCCGCATCTCCCAAGCTGTGCGCTACTATGAGCGCTTCCTTGAGAAATTCCCCACCGTGGAGCACCTAGCGCGGGCTCCGCTCGATCAAGTGCTCAAGATCTGGGAAGGCTTAGGATACTATGCCCGCGCGCGCCATCTCCACCAAGCCGCCCAGATCGTCCTGCGCAATTTTCAGGGCAAGATCCCAGAGCGCAAAGGGGATCTTCTTCAGCTACCCGGCATCGGGAAATATACAGCCGGGGCTCTTCTGAGCATCGCCTTCGGTCAAGATGAGATCGTGCTCGACGGCAACGTCCGGCGCGTGCTCTGTCGAGTCTTCGGCGTTCTAGAAGACCCTCGTCGACCCCACGTCGAAAGAAGCCTAGAGCGCGCTCTGCGAATACTTCTGCCCCGGGCGCAAGCCGGGATCTTCAATCAGGCCCTGATGGAGCTGGGAGGGAGAATCTGCCTTCCCAAAGCGCCCAACTGCCCGCTCTGCCCCATAGAAAATCTCTGCGAGGCCAAGCGCCTCGGTTGGCAGAATCAACTCCCTGTGAGGTCATCCCGTCGACCGCGCCCTCATTATAGGGCCGCCATCGGCTTGATCTGGAAAGACGGAAGGCTCTTAATCGCCCAACGGCCGCCGGAAGGGCTTCTGGGAGGGCTCTGGGAGTTCCCCGGCGGGAAACGCCAGCCCAACGAGACCCTAGAGGAGTGTCTGCGCCGAGAGATCCGCGAGGGGCTCGGCATCGAAATTGAGATCCGGAAGAGACTGACGACTCTTGCGCATGAGTATAGCCACTTTCGGGTGACCCTACATGCCTTCGAGTGCAGTTGGCGGAGCGGCCGACCCCGGCCCCTGCTCCATCGTGCCTGGGCGTGGGTGACGCTCGCTCAATTGGAAGACTTCGCCTTCCCCAGGGCCCATCAGAAGCTCATTAAGATGCTTCCAGCGCGCGAAGGCCTAGATCCCTATTAAGAACGGGAAGAGGAAGAAGAGCAGAAGCAGTTGCAGCAAGAAGAACAGAAACCCTGGGGATGGACTCGTGTTGGCCCCGGAAGCCGCTTGTCCGCTGAGGGAGAAGGTCGTGCTGTGCGCGCGATAGTGGATCTGGAAGGGGCGGCTGATGTCGAGGCCGGCAGGGAGCTGGATCACGCCCGCGCTTACGGCGTTCGCCTCCAGCTGCCCGGCCCTAAAATCCTCCGTGACAGGGTGAACCTGGCTTGAGCCGACCAGATGAATCAAGCCGTCTTGAGAGAAAGAAAGCTCAAGGGGGTTGAATTGAGAGCGGCGCGTGGGGACCACAAGAGCTAGCATCGCCTTCTGGCCGACGAAAGGAGCAATGGCCTGCTTCAGCTCCGCCTTAAGCTGGCTCTCAAGCACCTGCTCCGTGACATATACGAAGGCCAAGATGAATTGATCTGAGCCTTCCGTGACGAAGAGGGTGGCCAAAAGCTTGGGATCGATACCCGTCCTCTCGCTGATCTGCTGCTTGGCCCACTCGGCTAGAGCCTCCTGGGCCTGCCCGGCCCCACCGAAGAGACTGAGCACACCAGCGAACAGAATGACCGTCAACAGCACAGCCCTTCTTCTCATGGCTCCTCCTTTTCCCCGGCCCCACAGCGGCCTTCGCTTCCCCACTCAGCCTCAGAGACCTACCAAGAACGCCAGAAGCACCGCCAGGAAGATCCACCAGAAGGCAAACAACAGCAAGACGGCCAGATCTACCATGGCGCACCTCCTCTCTTTTCGTCTCAGGCATTTTAATCGAAAACCCTTCCGAAGACAAGACTCCCCAAAAATTGCCCAGGGGAGGGAGAGCAGCTATAATCAGCCCAGCAGGCAGGACAGGAGGTGGTCGGTCATCGTCACGCGCCGAGCCTTTTTGAAAACGATGGGAGCCGCCCTATTGACTGCTTCCCTAAGAGGGCTCCCGCTCAAAAGTCAGAAACTGCCCACGCTCAAGCTGAGCTTGCCGCCCATGATCGAGAGTTTTCCGGTGGCGTTCGCCCAGGATCAGAAGGCCTTTGAGGATCATGGCGTGGCCGTAGAGCTGATCGGCTTTGCCAATCGCCGCGATCGCAACGTAAGCCTCTTCAGCGGCGCGATCGACGGAGCCCTCATAGACATCACTTCCGTGCTGCTCTTGATCACATCCGATGCGCCTCTTTGGATCACCAGCACGGCCTATGAGGTCATCGACGACAGCCGGAGATACGCGCTCATGACCCATCCCTTCTCGAACATCAGAGATCTCGACACGCTGATCCAGAGCCTCGATGGCCAGAACAGCCAGAACAGGATCTGGCTCCTTCGCCAGACGGACATGGAGTTTGAAACCGATCGGCTGCTGGCCCGCCAAGGGGTCACCCTCGACGCGGGCCGCCAATACTTCGACTTTGAGGATCAGGTGCTCTTGGCCACCCTGCTGGCTCAAGGAAGCGTGCTGGCCGCCGTGCTGCCTGAGCCCATTGGCTCATATTTAGAATACATCACGCGCGCTGAGGGGCTGCCGGTCGTCCCCTTGTCTGAATATAAAGACCAGAAGCTGATCCCAAGCGTGCTAGCCTTCCAGGGCCCGTTGATTGAAGGGGATCCCGAGCGAATTGAGCGCTTCTATGCGGCCTACCGTGAAGTCCTCTCCGAGCTGGCCAGCCTGCCCCGCGAAAAGATCGTCGAGGTGGGCGTGGAGGCCGCCTTGCAATTCTTCTTCCCCGGTGTCAAGCGGGAGGAGTTGCCTCCCGGAGCCGAGGAGTTCATCCGGGCGTACTTGATCCCGGCTTTCCCTCAGCCGCGCGCTCTAAAGCCGGAGGAATTTCAGCAGGTTGCTGACTGGGCCGTGCAGAAGCGCTATCTTAGCCAGAGCATCCCCTTCGAGCGCGCCTACACCCCTCTCTTCTACGGCTCATGATCGAAGTTGAGGATCTGTTCTTGGCCTATCCTCAGCGTTCAGGATTCGAGAAGGTCCTGGACGGTATCACGCTCCGCTTGGAAGCCGGGGAGAGCTTAGCCATCATCGGCCCCTCAGGGTGTGGCAAGACGAGTTTATTGTATGTCCTGGCTGGTTTGGTGAAGCCGACCGCCGGCCGAGTGATCATCGCCGGAGAGCCCATCACGCGACCGCGCCCGGATGTGGCCTTGATCCTCCAAGAGACGGGGCTTCTGCCGTGGAAGACGGTCTGGCAGAACGCCATCTTGGGCCTGACGTTCAACGGTTTAGCGAGTCTTAGGCAGATCAAGCGGGCCCTGAGGGAATTGGGCCTAGAGGGCTTAGAGCATCGCTACCCTGCACAGCTCTCCGGCGGCGAGAAGAAGCGGGTGGGCTTGGCCCGTGCGCTGGCCCAGAACGCCCAGGTCTTGCTCATGGATGAACCACTCGCTGCGCTCGATACTCTCACCAAGGAGCACACTCAGAATTTAATTCTTTCGCTCTGGAAGAGACACCGCTTCACGCTGGTGTTGGTGACCCATGACATTGAAGAGGCCGTGTTCCTCGGGCAGCGGATCTTAATCCTCTCTCCTCGACCGGCCCGCATGATCGCCCTCATCCCCAACCCAGGGATGGGCGAAGAGGAGTATCGCCAAAGCGAGAAGTTTTTCGACAGAGTGCGCGAGGTGAGGGCCCTCCTTAAGCGATGAAACAGCAAACGCTCGGGTATCTTTTGAGCATCTTGGCCCTGCTGGTCCTCTGGCAGTTGGCGAGTTGGATCATGCAGCTTATGCTGCCACCCCGCCAGGCGCGCGTTCTTCCCGGCCCGATTGAGGCGTTCCTGGTCTTCCCAGCCCACTGGAAGGAGATCGGGACTCATCTGGTGGGTACGAGCTTGCGGCTGATGGCCGCCCTCTTGATCTCGCTGCTGTTGGCCGTCCCGCTGGGGCTCTCCATCGGCCACGAGGCGTGGGCCAGAAGGCTTCTTTCACCCTTCATCTATACTGCCTATCCCATCCCCAAGGTGGTCTTCTGGCCCATTCTCTTCGTCCTGCTGGGCGTGGGCGGAGAGTCGGCCAAGATCGCCTTCGTGGTGTTGGTAGTCTTCTTTCAGTTGTTAGTCTCGGCCCGTGACGCGGCGGCGAACATCTCGAAAGATTATGTGCTGAGTGCCCTCTCAGCGGGCGTCAGCCACGCCCAGATCTACTGGCACGTCGTGCTGCCCGCGTCTCTTCCAGCCATCTTCACGAGCCTGCGCATCAGTCTGGGTCTTGGGATCTTCGCTGTCTACATTGCCGAGACCGTCATCAAGACCCCGCGCGGCCTGGGCTCTTACATCAACGACTCGTTCGGGATCTTCAGCTTCGAGAAGGTCTTCGCGGGGATTATGGCCATCGGGCTGTTGGGACTCTTCTTGTATCTGCTCATCGAAGTGCTGGAGCGCTGGCTCTGCCGCTGGAAGTACGTCTCATGAATGAAAAGATAGAGAAGATCCTCGCCGTCGTCAATGAGAGGAAGCCTGAGGCTCCCTCGGCGGTAGAGGCCCTCAGACGCTGGGCCAAAGCCCATCATGCCCGCCTGTGGATCATCAAATTGGCCGAGCCTCTGCCCGTCAAGCCCACTGAGGAGTTTCTGGCCCTCTCCCTCGGAGGAGATGGGACGTTCCTGCGCTGTGCACATCTTGTGGCCGAGTACGGCACGCCCATCTTGGGAGTCAACCTGGGAAGCCTGGGGTTTTTGACCCAGATGAGCTCCCAAGATCTCATAAACGCTCTCGATCAAGTCATGAGCGGGGAATATGAGCTCGAGGAGCGAATGCGCCTGGAAGCTCACCACGGGAGCCAGCAGGTGAGTGCCCTCAATGACCTCGTGCTCACGCGCAGAGACGTAGATCATTTCATGGAGGTCCATCTCTACTGGAGAGAGGAGTTCATCGGTCGTTATCCCGGCGATGGGGTGATTGTGGCCACCCCCTCGGGCTCGACGGCGTATTCCCTGGCCGCCCGCGGGCCGATCGTCTTCCCGACTTTAGAGTGTCTGTTGATCACGCCACTGAATGTGCACGCTCTGGGTCTGCACCCCCTGCTGCTGCCCGCTGAGACGGAGCTTCTGGCCGAGGCGCGTCGACCCGGCTGGCTGATCGCCGACGGCACCAAGGCCCTAGAGCTTGAGCCTGGAGAGCGCGTCCTCATCCGTCGATCCCCCCATCGCACAAGGATCGTCGTGCTCCAGTCCCATCCCAGTTTCCTCCGATTGCTCACGGAAAAACTGCGATGGGGGACTTGACAAACCCTGTATGACGTGCTAAAGTAAAGATTGACATCTGCAACTTGATGGGTGGAAAGCCTGCCAAGTTCTGACTCATAGGACTGTGACCCAGGGTGCCCGGTAGACCCGTCGCACGTGGGTAGAGCAGCCACAGAGTCAAATCCCACGCAGATCATAGGAGGGTTTACCGATGGCCACTGGGAAGGTCAAGTGGTTCAACGACGCCAAGGGCTTCGGCTTCATCGAGCAGGACAACGGTGGAGACGATGTCTTTGTGCACTTCTCCGCCATCAAGGGAGAAGGCTACAAGAGCCTGCGCGAGGGCCAGACGGTCGAGTTCGAGATCGAGCGCGACGCGAAGGGCCTGCGCGCGGCCAATGTCGTCGCCAAGTGACGGACGGCACCTGAAGATCGACCCCGGCAGTTGGACTTGTGCCCCTGCCGGGGCATCTCTTCCCCCAGGGGAGGCCAAACCGGATGACCCATCGCGATGAACTCATCACGCGCCAGGGGAGAGTCGTCTCCGCGCTCAACCATCTCATGTATCGGGTTCAGCTAGATGATGGCCCGGAGATCTTGTGCTATTCGGCCGGGCGAATGCGCCGCTTCCGCATCCGCATCCTGACAGGAGATCGCGTCACCGTGGAGATCTCGTCCTATGATCTGAGCAAGGGCCGGATCGTCCATCGCCATTAATACATCGATTGCATATCGATGAGGCCCTTCTCCTTGGCGCGGTGCTCCGCCCAACGGTAGAAGATCACGGAGACAAGAGCCAGCACAAGCGTTGAGCCAGCGAGGATGAGGAGGAGGATCTCATTGGAGAGCGGAGCCAGCAACAGGCTGCTCCCCTGGCCCAAGAGCGCCCGGCGCAGGGCCTCCAGCCAGTAGGTGAGCGGCAGGGCCTGGCCCAATTTCTGAAGCGCCTGCGGCAGCACGTCGATGGGGAAGACGGCTCCGCATAGCATATAGAGCGCCCCGGCGACGGCCTCCCCTATGAAATAATTGTGGCGCGCCGTAAGCAAAGACAAGCCCCCCAGCAGAATCCCCAAAAACGCCAGCCCGGCCAACCCCAGCAGAAGACTCGCGGCCAGCAGACCCCAATCGACGCGCGCCGGATCCATCTTCACCCCAAGCGCAATCATCCCGAAAAGCAGCGTGATCAGCACCGCCACCGTGGCCGTGAGCGCCTTGGCCACTCCGCGCCCCAACACATAGAAATAAATATTCAGCGGGGCGGTGTAAATATATTTGAGCATGCCGTAATGCTCACGATCGTCCATGATGGCCCAGCTGACACCCATGAGCACGGCACTGACATAGATATAAAAAGCGTTCCCCACGAAGATCTGCGGGAAGAGCGGGTTGCTTAAGCCCCCTTGGGCTACGACCATGTACATGAACACCAGAATCAATGCGCCCGCCATGGGCTTGGCGATGGAATAGATCGCAAACAACAACGGATCAGTCCAGTTGGATTCAATCTGCCAGCCGAGCCAGGTGGCCATCTTCAGGCTGCGCGCGCCTTCGTACCAGTCCCATCGGGTCATGGCTCTCACTGCCCCCGGACAGTCAAGCGCCCTTCGCGTCGGGCGAGATCTTCCATGTGGCGCAGCGCCCCATGGGCTAGCCACACGAAGAGCACGCTGAGAAACGCCAAGATCCCCAGTTCATACTCGACGGCGAGGAACCCCAATGGCAGCAGACCGGGAAAGAGCAATTGTCGCAAAGCGTCCAAGCCTAGCGTGATCGGAATGATTGAGGCAGAGAGCGCCACCCAGAAGCCCAAGCTCTTTACGGGAAAGTAGAAGCCCGAGAGCAAGAAGATGGGCTCCTGCAGGAGGTTGGAGAGATGCCACGCCTCGCGCCCGAAGAGCAGAAAGAGCGAGCTAAAAAGCATTCCCATTCCATAGAGCGCGATCAAAGTCAAAAGAAAGACGCCCAGAAGCTCCGGAACGCGCGCCACCGCGAACGTCACTTGAAAGATCAAAGAGCCCGCCAGGATCACGGCCGCGGCCCTAAAGGTCGTGGCCACGATTCCCCCAAGGGCCATCCCCAAAAGAATGGCCATTCGAGACGTGGGAGCCATGATATAGAGCGCGAGATTGCCCGTCTCTTTCTCCCAGTAGAGCTGGCTGGCCATGCTCCAGAGCACGTTGAGCCAATAGGCCGTCATGGCGCCGCCGAGCACCACAAAGCCCGTAAACTCCGGCGGAGCCTCAATGGCCTGATACACAAAGACGAACGCAGAGACTTGCAATAAGGGCAGTAGGATGTCGAAGAAGAGCCAGCTCTTCTCCCGCTGGAGTCCGATGAGCCGCGGGTAGGCCCGCCCCAGAACCGTCCTCAGGAAGACCTCCACTTCTCTTCTGATCTTCATGGAGCCTCCTCGCTGAGCCCGTGCCCCACGAGACTGACGAAGACGTCCTCCAGAGTGGGCTCACGCTTCTCGAGCGAGATGAGGTGCCCAGCGGAGCGCTGGATCGCCCCCAAGATGTCCATGAGCGAGTGCTCGTCTTCCAAGATGAAGTGAAGCTCCGTGTGCCCGTTGCGCTCGACATGGGCAAATTGACTTATGCCCTCAAGATCTGCAAACAGAGAATCTGGGTCTTCCAAGGCCGAGACCTGCAGCCGGAAGATCGAGGCCCGCTGCAGACGCTTCTTGAGATTGGCCGGTGTGTCACAGGCCAAGATCTTTCCCTGGTCGATGATCGCCACCCGATCGCACAGCTCATCGGCCTCTTGCATGTAGTGAGTGGTAAGTAAGATCGTCTTGTCGGAACGCTCCTGCACCCATTGTTTAATGAAGGCGCGGAGCACGCGGGCCGTCTGCACATCGAGCCCCAGGGTGGGTTCATCCAAAAAAAGAATCTCCGGATCTGTTAAGAAGCCACGGGCGAAGTTCATCTTCTGCCTCATGCCCGTGGATAGATGATAAATCTTCGTCTTCGCCCGATCGGCCAAGCCCACGACCTCCAGAAGCGCGCGGATCCTCTGCCGGGCCGTCTTGCTGTCCATGCCGTAGAACTGCGCGAACATCCATAGATTCTCTTCCACCGTCAGGAGCCCATAGCCTGAGGATTCGCCTCCGGAGACCATATTGATGTGACGTCGCACTTCCCAAGGATTTTCCGTGACGTCTATGCCGGCCACCCAGGCCCGGCCGCTGGTGGGGGCCAGCAGCGTCGTGAGAATTTTTATCAAGGTGGTCTTGCCCGCTCCGTTGGGGCCGAGCAGTCCAAAGAGCTCGCCCCGCTTAATCTCGAGATTGACGCCGTCCAGGGCGACGATCTCTCTTTGAGCGCCCTCTCGTCGCTTGGCCTTATATATCCGCCTCAGCTGCTCTGTGCGCACAGCAATCTCTGGCTGCTGATCCACGGTCATGATGTGATGAAAGGTGAAAAGTCCCCCATGAAAGTATGCTCATTATAGCGGGGCCACTCTGCTTCGCAAGGGGAGAGAGGAGAGATCAGAAGGCCAGTGAGAAACCGGCGCTATACTCCGGCTGGAGGAAGCGAGCCGTGAGGGGCACATTCAATTTCCACTTCGTTGAAGAACTCCAACGAGCAGGAGAGCGAAAAACTCGATCGTAAGCCCGCTCCCAGTTGGGGCACAAACTCATCGATCACATCCAAGAGCAAGAGCGTTTGGACGTAGAACGCGAAGCTAGGTGAAACATGCCAGATCCCGCCCACGATCACATCCCAGCTGCCAGAGAGGAAGAACTGGGCTCCGGCGAACATACCCAGTGAGCGCGAGAAGGAGAGTTCTGCGCTCAGTCCCAGACCGGGGATGAAGACATCGGGTTCACCTATGAAGATGCCGCTTAGGGAGAGGCCGGGCGCACCCCAAGCCATCGGGACAAGGAGTGCTAGGGAGAGTAGGACGATGAGAGCGGAGCCCAGTAACTTCTCAGGCTTCATTCAGGGATTCTTGATGAAGTCGGGAGGCCAGGGATATTCGTTCAACGCAGGGCAGAGATCCGCCGTATTGAACGAAAACCGATTATCTGAGCCAGCGATGGTACCATTAAACCTGAGTTCAGGCTCAGGGTTTGGCACGCAAGGGGGAGTCTCAAGCCATATGCCAATGGAATTATTACTGAACACATTCGCGCGAAATTCTGCAGTACCCTTGCCACCTAGCGCTACCGCCACACGATGATCGTCGAATCGATTCTCGACAAAAGAGTATTGCCCTCCCAATGCGAGTATGCTTATGCTAGATTGTCTTGCTGCCCCTGATGAAATCAGATTGTTTTGAAAGCGAGCTTCAACATTCGTGAGCACTGCCATCGCTACAGAGGAGCCGCCCAGGTTTCCATCCGAAAACATCTCGTTACTTTCTATAATCAGTAGACCACCATTCTCAGCCCCGATAATTGCCGAGCTTTGTATTCGATTCCCTTGCAAAGTGACTTGAGCTTTACCCAGCAAATTGATCACTCCTCCTGCCGTTGCCAGTGTGCTATTGCGCAAGAGCACTATCAGCTCTTCAGGATTCGCATCCAAAGAACCTTGGACATTCAGGCCAACCCCGACTCCTCCTTTCGCTATGGGGTCTACAGCTAGCATGCTATTTTGGATTCGGAGATCTTCGAAGAGGACGCTAATCGGGTGATTGGACGTCTTTATTGTAAACAAAGCTCCCGGTTGAACTGCAATAATAGAAGTGTTAATGACCTTTGAATCTGCTGCATCCCGAGTTCCGCGAACGGTTAAGCTCTTCTCGATCACGATGGACAGTTCGTAGTAGGTTCCTGAGCCGACTTGAATAACTGCGCCCTCTGGTGCGGTTTCAATAGCCTGTCCGAGCAAGTTTAGACACCCAAAGCTCTGAGGGCAATTGACCTGAATGACGGTTCCGCTCTGCTGGCTTGCTCCTAATAATGTCAGCACCGCTAGAAATCCGATGATCAATAATAATCTTTGGAGTTGCATGACCTACCTCCGTAACGTATCCATTCCTTGTTTCATTGTACAAGACATGTAAGACCCTTACACACATCTATCGGGCCAATCCCCACCTCATACCGGGATGAGCCCGCAGTCTGCGATTGTTCGAGGACTTCCTGGGCATCACAGGTAGTGCGCTGGTTTTGCTGCAAGCACGCGGCGCGACGTGCAGATCCATCGCGTCGAGCTTCCTCACACGCCGCCTGAGTCCCAATGCACTGATACTTGATCTGCCCGTTCTTGACAATGATCACCGCCTGCTACGACCGCAACCTTTCGTGGCGGAGCATTCGGTGCCGCGAGCACGGACGGGTAGTACACCAATATAGCTCCCCACCAAGTGCCATAGGGATAAGTGTTTTTCTTAAGCCCGAGGAAAAACCAACGGCTACCGTCGGGGCCGGGAGACTGAGTCATGGCGTTCCCGGCGATGAGGATCGTGCTATATCCTCGTTCTGCCCGATAGCGTTGCTCGGCGACAGTTTGATTCGCGTCTGTCATCCAAAACATTAGGCCCCAGAGTGACTTCCACCTATCGTCGAATTGCTTAAAGCAATCTTGTTGAAGTATTCGATCTGTCGGGGGGCACGAGAGACTTTCCCAAGTTTTACTGATTAAGTCGCGAATGGATTGCGACAATGTGACTGCTTCTTGACCTCCGAATGTGCTAAACATCAAGATCGCAATGCTCTTCCATGTGCCTATGAAAGCGTCTATGCAGCTATATGGGGAGCTGCATGGTATAACCCCTAGCCACGTCTCAACGACATCCAGAAGGGTTTGCAAACCAGTTGCTATCTCACAGGCCTTTGCAGCGCCTTTTGATATCAACGAAGCCACTTGGCAAGCATCCCAGATAACCTGCGCAGCTGCATACACCTCTCGCAGCAACTTAACCACAGCGTCCTGTGCGTCGGTGATATCGTTAAACTCCTGCTGCGATAAGACCTTAGGCCAACGGGATGCTATCTCACGTATGAGTTGCCTTACCTCATTCCGATCCTGGAAATCCGAGAGCTTAAGGAGGGCTTGCTCCAGCTTATCCAGCCCTTCAGCAAGTAAGCGGTTGTACTCTTCTTCGAAGCGCCCTTGGCTGATAGCCTCTTGTAAGGTGAGCATCCACCTATCCAACTTTGCGCTACCATCCCCCAGCGTTTGTAGAAACTGTGCCAAGGCTGGGTCTGGTTCCTCATGAGGTGCATTTAGAGCTTTGCTTGCTACCGACCACATCTCTTGCAGTGTGTTCTCATCGACTTCTGATAGACCAGCTAAGAGTAGATCAAAATCTCGGTTCTTGTCCCAAGCTCCGATAACGCTATACACCCCGTCTCCGGCACTAGCAGCCTTTGCTACGTTGTATGCCTTAAGCATGTTCTGCGTGACCTTGCCATTCACCAACTGCTTTCCATACCACTGCTGCCAGGAGTCTTGGCAGAGTGCTCTCTGCAGCGTCATTATTTTGCCATAGTACTGATACGGACAGTATGTGAATGCAGGCTTGATGGCAGTCCCTAGCTGCACCGGAGGCACTGGCGGTGGCGGCGGACTCGGTGGAGCCGGCTTGGGGGCTGGCAGCTTCGGCGGGGTTGGAACAGGCTTGGGCTTCGGCACAATCACCGGCAACT
>JBBIOR010000016.1:0-5601 GCA_037443265.1 Candidatus Fraserbacteria bacterium
CCCTTCTCTTGGCCCTTTCACTTGCGGGATTTTCTGTTAGCATAAAACAGCCAAAGTGTCAAGGGGGGGGGTAGAGAATACAAAAGCATCGATAAAAACTCGCATGGAGCTGATCAGAGCTCGTTGCATGGCGTGCAAGCTAAGAGCTAGAATCAATCTTCGATCCATGTGATGGGAAATTTTCTAACTCGACTGATCGCACGTTGGGTAGTGGCTACTCTGTCCATCTGGGCCGTAGGCTGGCTGCTCCAGCCTCATATTGAAGTGAGAGATTTCGCTACGGCCATCTGGGCCGGGTTGGCCTTGGGCCTGCTCAATGCCCTCTTGCGCCCTCTTTTGATTTTATTGACGCTGCCAGCTACGATCCTCACCCTGGGGCTCTTCTTGCTCGTGATCAACGCGTTCATCTTTGTGCTAGTCGATGAACTGGTGGAAGGCATCATGATCGCTGGCTTCGGCTGGGCCTTTCTGGGGGCCCTTCTCATCAGCATCCTCAGCGCTCTGTTGAATCGCTTCCTTGCCCCTGAGGACTCAACTCGCGTGCGCATCGAGATCAGACGGTAAAAAACAGAGCTACCGAGCAACTCAGATCACAAACAGTGCGATTCTTCGCTCATGCCACCTCAGGGTCTTGACAAATCTTTAAAGTTGTGCTATCCTTACCTTACCTGTGGCCTTGACGTCCGCCCTCAAAGGAGGTACAAGTTCTGACTTAGTCCTTGCTAAGCATGTAAGCACCGAGATATTTGATCATCTAGAAGACATAGGGGCTTTAGCTGTAATAGAGCATGAATTATTACAGACACCGGACGAGAAAATTCAGTCACAAATACCCTTACATACGTCATTCGTGCGTGAGCTAGAAGATGCTGGCTTCACTACAGCAGAGATTCACAATCACTTAAATCGGCCTGTGATGGACCAAGACATAGCAACACTTAAACAGCGAACCTCGTCACAGGGGCTGCGAGCCGTTATAGATCATGTTTTAGACCGCTTTATGTGCGTAAGTGTAGCCCTCGCCGCTTGAGATGCTAGGTCGAATAGCAATGCGAATCTTAGTATGTGTCATAGCCCTTGTTGCTTACTTGGGAGGTCTCTATGGCTTGAAGTCCAGCGGCTACTGGCTTTGGCTAGTCCCCCTGGCCGTTGGGCTCATCGCCTTAGACCTTTTTTGTTCTTTTGGCCTTGAGTAGTGCCTTCTTTGGAATAGCCCTTGTCTATCAAACTCTACCGCTGATCCCTGAAGAGAAGGATCAAGCTGCCGTCTTGCTGGGTGGGATACTTTTCAGCCTGCTTTCACTGCTTATTTCCATAGATGTAGTCCTTTATGCCTTTAAGTCCACGGAGGGAGACATCCACAGCTCTTATCTTTTAGGCGGAGCTCTGCTCACGGCTCTTCTGCTCAATCTCTTCTGGATCTTCTTAGCGGATAAGCTTCTACAGCTAGCCCACAAGTAGCAGGGATGGGGCAGTCAAGATGCTCTGCTCGTGTTTATACGATGAGGCACCAATCTGTACACTGCGCGGCGGAAGCCATCAAAGGAGTGACCCACATTGACTAATGAGGCAGCTGCATCAGACGCTCAACTCGAGAGTCTCGCCCCACTGGCCATCTTTCGCCAAGCGCAGCACGTGGGCCCCTACGGCCACGTCTTCCAAGGCGATACCCTGAGATTCAAAGAGCGTGATCTCCTCAGGAGATCTTCGCCCCTCCACGCAGCCGCTCACGATATGCCGCAGCTCATGGATCTCCTCCCAGCGCACCACACCGCTCTCCACCGCTGAAATGAGATCGCCACACTCGATCTTCGCTTGCTCCAAATCATCCACAACGATGAGACTGGCCCGGGTCACGGCTTCTGTATCCAGCTCGCGGCGCATCCAGTGATTAGATCCTGCTGCCAACACACACGTCCCCGCAGAGAGCCATTGGCCTTGGAGCACCGGCTCGCGGGCCGTCGTGATCGTGATGACAATCTCTGAGTCGCCAACGGCTTCCTCAGCATTCTCTATGGGAAGGACTCCTATGCCAAGCTGCTTGGACATCTTTTCGGCAAAGGCCTCTCGACGCTGCGCCGTGCGACTGTAGGCCTTTATTTTTTGAATCTTTCTTACGGCACAGATGGCCTGAAGTTGCGTCTCGGCTTGATGCCCCACCCCAATGATGCCCACGGTGCGAGCGTCTTCCCGGGCAAGATATCTGGCAGCCACTCCGGAGGCCGCGCCCGTGCGCATCTGACCCAATCTATCAGCCTCGATGAGGGCTAGCAGCTCTCCGCTTCCTATGTCAAAGAGCAGCACGACAAAGCGCGCTCGGCCCGCGACGATCGTATAAGCCTTAAAGCCCATTACACCCTCCTCAAGAAGAGCTGCGGGCATGAGCTGCAAAAAGCCCTTCGGGACGCGTAATCTTGTCCGGGGTCTGTTGATGGCTTGCCCATCGCCCCACGCGCGAAACGCTCCCTCTACGACGCGCAGGGCGTCTTCCATCGTAAGCAGCTCATAGACTTCGTGTTCCCTCAAGAAGAGTGCCATAACTTTGCCATAGCCCTGAGGCTTGATCTTACGTTGCCAGTAGTGTAAGATTCAATGCCGGCGATGGAGTCCGCCGGGGAGCACCCGCTCCCGAACCGTCCCCGCCGGACTGGGACTGATGGCTCCTACCTGAGCGAATCACTTCGAACAGGAGGAAGACATCAGCATGGAGCTGTATGTGGGGATGGTGCTGGCGGGCTTAGTCTTTCTCGCAAGCGTAATCTCGGTGGAGTTGGGGCTGTCGGCGGCCATTCTCGAGATCGCTCTGGGTGTCATCGGTGGCAACTTCCTCGGCCTGCAGCAGTTGGATTGGGTGAAGTACATCGCCGGCTTCGGCGGAATTCTCTTGACTTTTCTCGCCGGAGCGGAAGTCGATCTTGGCCTCATGCGCCAGAAGGCCAAAGAGAGTCTCTTGATTGGGGCCCTCTCGTTCTTCGCACCCTTTCTAGCCGTGATGCTGCTTAGCCACTATCTGCTCGGTTGGGACTGGCCTTCCGCTCAGCTGGCAGGCATCGCGCTTAGCACGACATCCTTGGCCGTCGTCTATGCCGTGCTGGTCGAGACGGGACTTGCAGACACTTTGATAACGTCGGACTTTTTGGGCTGCTTTTGGCCGTGAAACTCATCACGAAGTTCCTGGGCGTCTATCCGCTCTCGAAGGTCTTCGTGCCGCGAGAGGCGGCCTACACGACGCTCCTTATGAGCACGGGGCTTACGATGGGCACGATCAGCTCGCTCTATGGCCTTCAGGCAGGACTCATCGATCAGGCGCAATTCTCTGTGCTGGTGGCCGTGGTGGTGGCGAGCGCGCTTGTGCCCACGTTTTTGGCCCAGCGCTTCTTCCACCCTCATCATGCGCTAGAGGCAATGGGCGGCGAGGTCGAGCCCAAAGTCTTAATCCAAAGATGAACAGGATAACCATTTATGCCCTTTCCCAGCATCCTTTTCGATAAAGACCCAATACAGAAAGAAACAGCAGATCCGCCCGCTTTTTTCGCCGATCTGAACCTCGACCAGCTGATAGGCGCCATTACGGCGCGCAAGCAGGAATACAACCTGAAGCCGTTTTTCTACACGCCCCTGCGCGATGTCGAGACCATCCGCTATCGCCAGGAAGTGATGCAGGACATGGAAGATGCCACACTGCTGGCCCATATCGAAGCCTTTTCCGAAAAAATGACCCTCGTGCGCCACTATCTGGCGCTGGTGGATCAATTGGACTTCAACTACCACAAAAAAGGCTGGTTTCTGGAGGCGGCGCTGGTCTATTGCGACGCCATAACCAACCTGGCACGTGACCTGAGTCATGCCGCTTTGAAATCGCGCGGTTTCTTAGCATTCCGCGAATATGTGACTTGCTATGTTCACTCGCCGGGGTTTCAGTCGCTGCTGGAGGAGGCACGAAGAGTCAAAGGCGCGCTGTCGGGCGTGAAATATTGTGTGCTTATCCAGAACGGCAAGTTTAAGGTGCGGAGCTATGAGGGAGAGACGGATTACAGCGTGGAAGTCGAGAAAACCTTCGAGAAGTTCAAGCAGGACGCAGGGAAAGACTACCGGCTTCAGCTTTATGAGCGGTCTGGGATGAACCATATCGAAGCGAAGATTCTCGAGTTTGTCGCCCGCCTGTATCCCGAACCGTTTGTCGCACTGGAACGGTTCTGTGAGCGGCATAGCACTTTTGTGGATGATGCCATCTGCATATTTGACCGGGAAGTCCAGTTTTATGTCGCTTATCTGAAATTCGTTGCCGACATCAAACGCACCAAGGGGCTGGCGTTTTGTTACCCTAAGGTGAGCGCAACCAGCCGCGAGGTGTACGCTTATGATGCCTTCGATCTGGCATTAGCACACACCCTGCTGCATGTCGAGAAACCGGTGATCTGCAACGACTTTTTCCTGAAAGGGCCGGAGCGCATCATCGTTGTCTCAGGCCCGAACCAGGGCGGCAAGACCACCTTTGCCCGCATGTTTGGACAACTGCACTACCTCGCCAGCCTTGGCTGTCCCGTGCCGGGCAGAGAGGCACAGCTCTTCCTGTTCGACCAGATTTTCACGCACTTCGAGAGGGTGGAAGACATCCGCAATCTGCGCGGCAAATTAGAGGATGACTTGGTGCGCATTCATGGTATTCTTACCCACGCCACGCCCAATAGCATTCTCATCGTAAACGAGATGTTCGCTTCCACCACCTTGAAGGATGCAGTTTTCCTAAGCAAAGAGATCATGGCGAAAGTGATGAAACTGAATCTGCTGTGCGTGTGGGTGACATTTATTGATGAGTTGTCGTCTCTGAGCGAGAAGACCGTCAGCATGGTCAGCACCGTGGATCCTGAGAACCCCGCTCTGCGGACGTTCAAGATCGTCCGAAAGCCGGCCGACGGCCGGGCTTACGCCCTCTCGCTCGCCCAAAAGCACCGTCTGACTTACGAGCAGATCAAGGAGCGCATCCAATCATGAAGGTCTTCCTGATGTATCCCGACCGAGATTTCGATCTAGAGCAAGAACTCCCGCCCAATGCCCCTGATCTGATTCAAGATCTGGAATTGAACACGTTGTTCAACGCAATGGCGCGTGGGGACCAATTTTTATTAGACGTGGCAAAGCGCGTTGTCTTGTCCCCTTTGGATTCACTTGAGGTCATCCGCTATCGCCAGGAGATCCTTAAGGATGTCCTGAAACACCCTGATCTCGTCCGGCAGATCTACGATATTCCGCTAAAATTCATGGAGCGGAAGCGCCGGCACTGGTTGGGCATCTGGGGCCGCCATTCGAATCCCGACGCTATCCTGAGCGGTGCGCGATACTTGTTGGCAATGTCCGTTGACTTGCTCAAGAGGTTGAAGCACATTGCAGACGAACAGACCGCAGACTTTGAATCGCAGGGCTTTAGAAGGTTTTTTGCGATGATTCAGCAAGAACTGAACGAGGACTATCTCGCTGTGGTAGAGAGTCATCTCCAGGCGCTCAAATTTCGTGACGGCGTTTTGCTCAGCGCCGAATTGGGAAAGGGGAATGAAGGTGCCAATTACGTTCTTCGCAGACCCAACCGCAAGACCCAGAATT